>NZ_JBEPKD010000009.1:0-173673 GCF_040544555.1 Halalkalibacter oceani | reverse complement strand
CCAAAGATTCGATTTTCAAAGATCAAACGCTTTCCAAAGTCTAATCCACGATCATCTTGAGCACGTGCGACATGTTTGTCTTTGGCAATATCAATTCCGATGATTAAGGTAGATGGCGTGATTTGCGAGATTTTGTGATTTTGTGTATAATTCATGTCGAGTCCTCCTTGGGTATCAATTAAGGGTCCATTTTTGCTTCGAAGCTTTGGACACCTCGTATCATACCAAGAGGGCTCTTTTTTGTTCAATCCTCAAATTTCTTCATTACAGGAATGCTTTTAATTTTAAGTGCGTTGTTTTTTACGGAAAAATACTTCTTCTTCCCAGCTATTGAAGGGATGGGATAAGTTGTTAGACGGGCCAGGATTAACTCGTGGTGCTTTTTCAGGTTTATTCTTTTGTTGTGCTGCTTGTTTAAGAGATTGTTGCATAGGTTTCCATTTTATTAGTACCAAAACAATTAAACCTATTGCAACACCAGATATGGCGTAAATCAGCCAAGGCAAGTATGATAATTCTGTGCCTAATTCAAGAAGTCTGCCTCCAATCAAGTTACCGGTAGCCTCTCCTAATCCAGATAGCACGTTAGCTAATCCGAAGAACAAGCCGATCAATCCTGCTTTCGATAATTGCGAGATGGTACTATCAATGGTTGGCAAAATTAACATTTCTCCTAACACAAAGATGGCTCCACTTACAATAAGACCCAAAAATGAGCTTGCCCAAAATAGTGTTCCAACTCCACCACCAATGAAAATAAGTCCTATAGAAAGTGCAACAAATGGATGAATTCGACTAATAACTTGTTTAGTAATCAAATTTTGCAGAAGAATAACCATTCCACTATTAATGGTCCATATTAAAGCAACATTACTAGGTTCTGCTAGGACATCTGTTGCACGGATAGGTAGAGCTAAGGCTAATTGTGCATATAATGCCCATATCAGAATGCTAATTAAACCAAAAACTACAAAAGGTTTGTTTTTAAACACTTCCTTATAAGCACCTTTTGGTATTTCAGGACAAGAAGCATCTCCACACTCTTTTGGTAATAGGAACCAGCTTTTCAGAGCGACTCCGATATAAATAAAACCTGCTATCCAGAATATAATTGTTGGTGAACCAGCTACAAGGAAGAATACAATTAAACCAGCTATAGCTGTTCCTATATTGGCAGCTATACCACGAAAGGAAAATGCAGTTGTTTGATTTACCTTTGAAGCAATTGCTGCAATTGCTGCTTTGGTGGAAGGGGCATTCAAACCATTTCCGAAACCCGCAATAGCTATAGTCAGTAAGACAGGTATAAAGATAGTGAATATACCTAAACCAGCAAATCCAACAGCCCCAATTAAGGCCCCACCCCCAATAACGATCCGTCTTCCAATTCTATCTGCTAAAAAGCCACCAAACATACTCCCGAATTGAAAGGAAATGGAGTAAGTTGCTAATAACATTCCGACTGTACCTAAACTCAATCCTATCGTTTCCGAAAACATGATTGGTAAGATTGGAATAACCATGTAGGTACCTAGATGAGTTAAAAGTACGCCTATCAGCAGAACCAACATTGTCCTGTCCATCGTTTTTAAGTTTTGTATCAATTTAGGTACCCCTTTTTAATATTTGTCCTTTTCAATGTCTAGGTTGCTGATTATTTGTTATTCCAGGGTGTGGGATTATATTTAAAGGCGTGATCACGGAAGTCTGTTCTGTAACAGAAGCATTGGGCTGATTCATTCAACCCATCATCCTCATACATTTCGGAAATAGTTGCCTGTTGCAGTGCCATTGCTAAATGTAATTTTTTGACTTGTTTACTTTTCATGTTTTCTGATGAGTTAAAATTTTCGTTCGCCATAGCACTAGCAGTAAAATGGGCATCAATTGAAACATCCTTTTCACTCATATCAAAATTAGCTGCAATTTGGTTAGAGAAAGTACCTGAATTGCTTGGGATTGGAGGTACATTTTTGGATCTAACAATTGATTCATGACTTGTACGTGATTTTTCATCATCATTATTTGTTGATTTAGAATCGATAATATTTATGTGTTTTGACTATGAGTTTTATACAATTCGTTTAACTATTGATTTATGCGTAGATAAATGGTTTGCCATTAAACCTACATCTCCCGTTTTTATCATTAATGATATTTCTCCTCAAAAGCAGTTTCTCTTATATTGTCCAAAAAAATGTAACTTATTTTAGTGTTTTGGATACATTGTTGAAGTAAACCTGTAAAGTTCCGTTACAGATTGAAGATATTTTTTAAGCGCGTCTTGTTTTAAAATGTCATTCTCCATGGCAAGAAGACGTTGGTTTTCTTTTCGAAGTCGGATTAACTCCTCTTGCTCAGGAGTACGGTAGTCTTTTTCCTCAAAAGATCCAGTTGAAATATCTTGCGCCCTTCTTCATATTTTTAACAAATTTACAGTTTATACTGGTATTGATAATGAAAAGAGGAGGATAATGCATACAAACATCTGGTTTCGGAACTAACTTTAGACACTTAAAGACACAAAATGTAATTTTGGAGGAGAAATGGTATATAAATTTGCGTCACTTATACCTCTTAGTCTTGGTGCAAAACGAAATCCTAATAAATGACTTAATCCAAAAATTTGATCCGTATAACCAGCTGTATCGGAAAAAATTGAGAAATATGAACGTTGGATTGTACCAATTGTATTCATAGGGTTAGGGTTATATATTATGTATGAGAATGGTACGATCAACACTCTATTTTCCCTTTTATAAAGTATAATCCTTAATTGGAGGTTTCCATGGAATACGATGTTATCATAGTTGGCGGAGGGCAAGCAGGGTTAGCAATGGGTTACTCATTAAAAAAGAAAAATAAGCGCTTTACAATTCTTGATGAAAACGAATCGACAGGTGAATCTTGGCGACAACGCTATAATTCTTTGCAGTTGTTTACCCCAAGGAATTACAGCCAATTACATGGTTTCTTGTTTAAAGGGGAACCGGGTGGATTCCCGCTAAAGAACGAAGTTGTAGATTACTTGAAGCGTTTTAAAGAAGAAAACGATTTACCTGTGATATACAATCAAAAAGTTATGGAACTCTCACAAGAGAATGACCAAAAGTTCCTGATGATTACCCAAAATCAAAGGTATACAGCAAAACATGTTGTGGTTGCTACTGGGGCTTTTCATCATCCTTTTATTCCAAAAATACATGATAATTCGATTCCTTTTATGATACATGCTTCTGAATATAAAAACCCCTCACAAATTCCTGAAGGGAAGGTTTTAATTGTCGGTGCTGGAAACACAGGTATACAAATTGCTGCAGAATTAAGCCGAACTCACTCTGTTTTGCTTGCTAAAAGTAAACCTATTAAAAGATTACCTCAAAGAATTGCGGGAAAAAGTTTGTTTTGGTGGTTTGAATTTTTAAAGCTATCTGAAGCAAAGCCTGAATCAATGCTAGGGAAGTTTCTTCAGAAGAGAGATCCAATAATAGGGAATGATTATGAGGTTGTTAAAAAGCATGTTGAGATTTTGGGACGTGTTAAGAGCGTAAATGATGGTCAAGTATACTTTAAGGGTTCATCTCCAAGGAAAGTGTCATCAATCATTTGGACAACTGGTTATCGTAATGATTACTCATGGATTAAAATTGATGGTGTCACCAATGAAAATGGAAAACCTATTCATCGTTATGGAATTACAAACATAAAAGGACTCTATTTTATTGGTTTGAGTTGGCAAAGTAAAAGAAGTTCAGCATTAATTTATGGTGTGGGCGACGATGCTACAAGGATTACTAAAAAAATTGTTCAATAATTTAACCTTTACTTATTTGAAAATTCCTTACTATGCCACAATAGGGCGCTTTAGTGGAACAAGCTAACCTAAAAAAGTCGAATCTTTAGCGTACGGGAATTCGACTTTTTTAGGTTATAATTCGCTTAGCGTACAAAATTTCCGAAATGATGGCGGTACCCCTCTTTTAAAGAGCATAAAATAGAAGGAGAAGTTTAAATATGCTGAAAAAATGGTGGTTATGGTTGTTGATCGTATTATTTATTCTAATCAACTTATTAATCACGAGTCGGTCGGATGACTTTGAAAACAATGAAAATAAGCCTAATCTCATAAACGGCGAAATATCAACACATTAATTTATGTTGATGTTTGTCTTTGCACAATTATATAGAAAGATGTAGTAGGTTAATTGGAAGGCGACTAATTAATTACTTTGAGCATGGCATTTCGATTGCCGCAATGTGTTCAGCACCGTATCAGTCGTCATATCCAGCATTGATAACGCAATAAATATTTATCTCACCGATGCTTTTTGTTGATGCTGAAGCTCAAATAAGTATGGAGAAAATGAAAACACATTGACCATATGATAAATCCATCACATTTCACACACACTTTTTTGCTACATTCGTTTTGATCATTATAAAAAGGAAATATTAAACGAACGAGGGGAAAAAATGTACGATATATTTAATTTAATCAGTCGTCTTTTCTATGGCCCATTAACCGAATTATCCTTTGGCTTAGAGCACATTCCACTTTTATCAGCTTTAATACTAGGAACCCTTGGGGCTGTAGCACCTTGCCAATTCACAGGAAATATTGGGGCAATTACACTTTATGGAAATCGATCATTCCAAAAAAATGTACCTTGGGGTGAAGTCATTTTTTTCTTATTTGGAAAAATGTTTGTCTTTTCTAGCTTGGGTTTTATTGTTTGGCTTTTAGGTTCTGAATTTCAAAAGGAATTGATAGGGTATTTACCATGGATCCGTAAACTACTTGGCCCCGTATTAATTTTTATTGGGTTATATTTGGTAGGATTGATTAAACTTAATTGGTCAATAAATTTCATTAGACAAGATAGAAAGTTTAAAAATAATAAATTAGGTGCCTTTCTATTAGGGAGTAGT
Organism: Halalkalibacter oceani; assembly: GCF_040544555.1. NCBI lineage: Bacteria > Bacillati > Bacillota > Bacilli > Caryophanales > Bacillaceae > Halalkalibacter > Halalkalibacter oceani. The sequence goes on along the minus strand of NZ_JBEPKD010000009.1, from coordinate 168,744 downwards.
TTTTCCTTAGGCTTTTGTCCGACCATGTTTCTCTTATTTTTCATGTTGCTCATGCCTATGGTTATTTCAACGAGTTATGGTTTTGTCTTACCAAGTATCTTTGCGATTGGGACAGCACTTCCTTTTATCGTAGCTATTTATTTAATTTGGTGTTTTGATTTAAATGGTTCGTTAATGAAAAAAAGCAGGAAAATAGGAACACTCATTCAGCGTTTTGCAGGTATCTTTATGATCGTTTTAGGAATTCTTGATACGATAACTTTCTGGTCATTATAATGAAACGATACTTTTTGACTATCTATTGTATTAACTGGAATAAATGAAATGAAAGGTGCAATCATGAGTTTTAAAAAAATTTATATATTAACAGTAGATGACGAATGGGAAATGAGGAATCTTTTACGACTCCATTTAACGAAGCAAGGATTCGTAATGATCGAAGCACAAAACGGGACCGAAGCATTGAAGATAGTAAAGAAACAGCCAATCGATTTAATTATCCTGGATGTAATGATGCCTGATATGGATGGTTTTGAACTATGTACCAAAATTCGAGAATCTATGACTATTCCTATATTAATGTTAACAGCTCGGACAGAAATTGGAGATAAAGTTGAAGGGCTCAACGTTGGAGCGGACGACTATCTTACAAAGCCATTTGATCCAGTGGAATTGATTGCACGGGTCAATGCATTACTTAGAAGAGCAACGATGACTGACTCAAAGCTAGATAACGAATTATTGTCTTTTACAGACCTTAGTGTTGATCCGATAGGAAGAGAAGTGATAGTGAAAGGACAACCTGTTGAGTTTACCTCAAAAGAATTTAATTTACTCCTGTTACTAGCAAATAACGTGGAACGAGTATTTACACGTGACCATATTTTAGTACAAATTTGGGGAGAAGATTATTTTGGGGATGACCGAACTGTTGATACCCACATTAAAAACATCCGATCAAAGCTTCGAAAGGCGGGTTTGCCTTATAATCTCATCCACACTGTATGGGGTGTTGGATATAAAATGAAAAAGCAGGAAGAGTAAAATGAATTTTAATCGAATTAATATCAAGTTAGGTGCAACGATCATCCTCTTTTTTCTTGTTCTCTTATTTCCGCTTGGCTTTGTGATGAACCAGATATTTTCTGGCTTTTATTTAAATCAAGCTAATGAGGAAACCAACCAATTGTCGTCCCAGTATGCCGATCTTATTTCTAATAACCGTAGTGAGACGACGATACAAATGTTAGAAGTGATCGCTCAGTTCTCACAAATACCTTTAATTATTGTAGATGCTAAGGGAGAAATAGTTGCTGTTTCCAATGTAGCTGGAATCGCAAAGGGAGAAATAATGAGAGATGCAGAGTTAGGAGTATTGGCTAGTAGAAAACAGATTGAAAAAACTGTAGAAAATCAAGGAGAATCTTTTTATGTGATAGGGACACCAATAATGGACGAAAGTACCTTTTACGGTGGGGTGTTTGTCCTATCGTCCATTGAGGGAGTTAATGAGTCTTTAAGCAAGGTTAGAACGTTATTAATTCTTTCGGGTTTAGGTTCTTTCTTTGTAGCTCTAGGCATGACGATTGTCTTGTCTAAAACGATGTCACAACCTTTAGTCGAGATGGAGGTGGCCGCTCGAAAAATTGCCAAGGGTAATTTGGATACTCGAGTAAAAGTTATTGCAAAAGATGAAATCGGCTCGTTAGCAGTAGCAATTAATGATTTAGCAAAAGACTTAAAACGTTATCAAGATACAAGAAAAGAGTTTCTTGCAAATATCTCTCATGAATTACGCACACCAATGGCTTATTTAGAAGGATACGCTGAAATTTTAAAAAAAGGTCTGTATGAATCCGAGAAAGAACAACATCAATATTTAGATATCATTCAGCAAGAAACAAAGCGATTAACTCAACTGAGCAATGATTTATTGGAACTATCAAAAATTGAGGAAGGCAGGATTAGCTTAGAGTTTGAATGGATTGATTTAACAGAAGTGATGGAGAATGTTTTATTAAGAACTGCCTCAGAGGCAGAAAAGAGTGGACTCTCGTTTCAAGTTACCTATGAGGAAGAGCTACCCCTTTTTTATGGCGATGGCTTACGAACGGAACAAATTTACTTTAACTTGGTCGAAAATGCGATTCGCTACACGGATAGCGGAACCATTTTAATCCAGATAAGGCAGGTTGAAGATAAAATAAAAACGATTATTGAAGATACAGGAAGTGGGATTCCAGAGAAAGAGTTGTCGCATATTTTTGAGCGTTTTTATCGGATGGAAAAGTCACGCTCACGAAAAAGTGGTGGTTCAGGCTTAGGGCTACCAATCGTGCAACAACTAGTTGAATTACAAAATGGAACGATTCATGTATCTAGTCGTCAGGGGGAGGGGACTCGATTTGACATCTTGTTTCCCATCACTGAAAATGTGGAAATTAAGGGGGAGAGAGATGGATGAGAGGAAAAGAGTGGATCATTGTTATTCTGTTGGTGTCTGTAGGTTTATGTTGCTGGACGATGTCGGCTACTTGGATGTCTCATCCACAATCAATTAAACATTATTCTGTAAACTTCCTTCAAATTTGTTTGTGGACAGGAATACCAGTAGTCATTGCAGGAGTTATCTATTTGATTATTACTTTAAAGAATCGAATGAAATAATAATATCTAGTACAAGAAGAGGTTCCTCCCGTTCACGATACGACTTACACATATTTTATAAAGGAGTACAGTAACTTCAAACATTCATCACAATTTACGATTATTATAAACTGTGTTATTGAAAGCCCTTGCTCAAATAATACACTACAATTTATTATACTAAGATTAAATAATTAAATGAACTAGATAAAAAGGAGTAGAAAAACAGATGAAAAAAAGTTTATTAGCCGTGTTAGGTTTAGTACTCACCTTAACAGTTGTAGCTTGTAATGAAAGTCCTTCAAATAAAACGGAAGCTCAGGATATTAAGACAATGGTTCAGGATTACAGTGTTGGAAATTTTGATGACGTATCTGCTTCCATTACTTCAGGAGAACTTATTGTAACTGATAACAAAAATAAAGAAACTACCTATGACCTTCCAGCGGATGAATTTTTTGTTTCAATTGCGCCATTTATTAATACAACACATCCTTGCACCAATCACAGTTTAACTAGTTGCCAAGGAGAATTGGTGGAGAAGGATTTTGATGTATATATTGAAGATGAAGATGGCCATGTGATTGTCGACGAAACCATGACATCACTCGCTAATGGTTTTATTGATTTATGGTTACCTCGTGACAAAACATATCAAGTTAAAATGGAATATGAAGGAAAAACAACAGAATCTGAAATATCTACATTTGAAGGCGACAATACTTGTATAACAACAATGCAGTTATCTTAGTGCTTCCAACTTATAATTTCTTTAGAAAAAAGCTAATTTTGCATAATAGTTAAACAAAGAGTTTATATAGTTTCTCCAATACTCCAATTTGAATCGGGTCTTATCAAAGATAGTAACCGATTCTTTTTCTTTTGTATATTTGATGCGAGTATCATGTCTTAACTTCATTTATTCAACTTTTAGTATATTTAATAAGTGATTTTGAATTTAGAAAGGCGGTACAATATTGAGCAAGAAATCTATACCTATCCTTTTATTAATAATTTTTCTTTTTTTCTCATCAAACTCAATATCACTTGCTCATTCGAAGGAAAAACCAAATCTCTTAAGTGAAGCAGCGATTTTAATTGATGTAAAGTCTGGTCAAATCCTATATGATAAAAACCCAAAAAAGCAAATGTATCCTGCTAGTATTACGAAAATCGTGACTGGAATCATGGCAATTGAGGAAGGGAACTTAAATGACTTCGTTTCTGTGAGTAAAGAAACGACCGAGGTCCATGGGACAAGAGTCTATTTAGTGGAAAATGAAACAGTGGAGTTAAAACGTTTAGTACAAGGTCTTCTGATCAACTCGGGGAATGACGCAGGGACAGCCATTGCTGAGTATTTTTCTGGTAGCGAATCAGGCTTTGCAGCTAGAATGAATGATTTTGTCAAGGCTAAAATTGGTATAATCGATTCGAACTTTACGAACCCCCATGGTTTATTTGATGAAAATCACTATACGACAGCTTATGATATGGCGATGATTTCACAATATGCAATGAAAAATGACATATTCAAAAAAATTGTAGGAACGAAGGAGTTAAACTGGAATGGTGAGGGATGGCAAACGACAATCTATAACCATCATCGAATGCTATGGGACTATGAGGGAGTGACAGGGATTAAAAACGGTTATGTCTCCCAGTCAGGCTTTACGTTGGTAACATCAGCCGAACGGGATGGAATGGAATTAATAGCTGTCACGTTAAATGCACCTTCTTCTCGATATGCGTATGATGATACAGCTGCTTTACTTGACTACGGGTTTAACAATTTCTCTTCAAAAATGCTATCAACCGATAAGGTATATCTTGATGAAAGCAAGAATCGTTACAAAATTGAAACCCCAATGATTGTTACTATCCCTAAGAATGAAGAAATTTCAGAAAATATTCGTGGGAACTCCTTAATCTTAATAGGGGAGGATGGGAGTGTTATTTTTGAACAAGAGCTTAGAAAGCTAGCGGACCCTTCTGAAAAGCAAGAGACTAAGCAATCATCATTAAATGAAGTTAAAACCAATGAACATGACCTTTGGATATGGAAAATCTTACACTTTTTTAATTTATGTAATTTTACAAGACCTTGAGATGGCGGGTTTGTTTTCCATTACTATTAAGGCAGGACAGAAGTTGTCATTGCGACAGGACCTTTTCAAAAAACCAAACATAGCAAGTTTTGCACAATCATTATCGTCTGAAGTTCTCCAATTACATTCTTCCCAGTACAAAAATCCATCAAATCTATTACAAGGCAATGTGCTAGTGGTCGGAGGAGGAAGGAGTGGTGCTCAGATTGCTGTAGAATCTAAGGAAAAGGAAACGTACTTATCGCTCAGTACATAATGGAACATATGCGAAAAGATAGTTAAGAAGAAATGTAGCGACTGTGATTTATTATACTGCATAAAAAAAGGACAAGAACAAGATGGGACATGACTATCAGCATTTTAAAGAGAGAGGTTGTAAAATACAACCCCCTTCCGGAATAATTGCTTAGAAGGAGCGATTTTAGCCAATACTATATGTACAGTTTATTGGAACTGAATATTCTGTAATATATGAATGGCTGGTGGTATAATGGAGTTGCAACGAAGCAGTCTATATAATATTGCCCCAATCGGAATTAAAACGATAGAAGTTGAGTCCCTAAGCGGTTATATTTCTAGGTTAGCGTATGTTCATTGTATAACAGTTGGTGAATTAATGAACCATTTGATTGCCCCTAATATAAACAAAAAATATATTAATAATATTGTGTTTAAAGGCGGGAACGGTTTTTATAAGTCATCGTCTGCCATTAATAGTCATGGAGTCATTGCACATGACTTTATAAAAGTAATTGCTTTCCTAACATGTAGGGAGGATATCGGAAACACGACTTTTGGTAATTGTCGGGATTTAGTTCCGTTTAGAGGGTTACTAAAAAATATTAAATACTGGTGTCCTTCTTGCTATCAAACTGATCTAGAAAATAGTGGGGTTATTTATGAAAGACTTAGTTGGACACTTCAACCAATTCATAAGTGTTTAATCCACGACAGATCATTAGAAAATGTCTGTCCATATTGTAAATCATTCATGTACATCTTAGAAAGAAAGTCGTTACCAGGATTTTGTTCTAGGTGTCATCATTGGTTAGGAAATTTTAAGGATAGCAATCAAATAAGTGTTGACAACCGACTATACAATCAATTTATAAAAAAATTCTTTTTAGAACTTATTTGCACGTCATTCGAAAAAAATAATGTTCCATATTCTTTATTATTTTATATTGAAAATCATTTCGAAGGTTCTTTAACAAAAGCAGTAGATTTTTTTGATTATCCTAAGTCCACCTTTTGGATGTGGAAGGAAGGTAAAAGTTCTCCTCCATTACATGTACTAATAGATATTACTATGAAATTACAACTTGATTTAACAGATTTTCTAAATATGAGAAAACCAAAAGTATCCTTCGCAGACCATTACATTAATAAAGTATGCAGGGCCAAAAGAGTTAGTAAGGAACATAATGAAATTGAAAAATTCCTCAATGTTATAGTAAAGGAAAAGAGACCATACTCATTAAGTGAAATAGCGAAACGACTAAAGTGTGATCGAAGACTGCTGGCTCAAAGATACCCAAATGAATGTAGGTATATCAAAATAAACTATCTAGAAAAAATGGAAATAAAAAAGCAAAATAAAGACAAGCTTTTTAAAGAGAAAATTGACAATGCCCTTTATACATTAGAACAAGAAGGAATTTATCCTAGTAGTAGAAAAATAGAAGAAATAATAGGTAACGGTAAATTGCATGAAAAAAAATTTCAGGATTATTGGAGAGAGAATAAGGGAAGTGATCTTAATACTTGAAAAACAATCAATCAAATGAAGGTGAGGAGGAGAAATTTTGAAAAAGGATTTAAGTGAACTTTATAATAGATTAAATATCGAAGAAAATACCATAAAAAAAGTTGAAAATATAAGGAATTCACAGCCATCACGAAGAGTAAGGTCAAGTAGAAAAAATGTTTCCGGTTCTTATCCAAGCCGGAAGATGGGAGTGACCATTCAGTTTGAAAGTAGAACCCTTGAATTAGCAGCAATTTATGAGAAGGAATTTAATTCAAAGGTCATAGAATACTATGATCAACCAGAAAGTATTCTAATTCGTTATGAAAACAAAAGTCGGAAAATGGGGCATTATTATACACCTGATTTTTTCATTATTGAAGAGGACTGGATTGGTTATGAAGAATGGAAAACAGAAAAAGAATTAGCCAATTTAATACTAAAGTACCCTAATCGATACAATGTAGATGAATCAGGAACTTACCGATGTCCACCAGTTGAAGAATATGCTAAAGAGTATGGTCTGTCTTTTAGAATTCGTACTTCAAATGAAATTGACTGGATACGCCAAAGAAATATTAGATTTTTGGAGGATTATCTGATTGGTGATAAAATTAATGTTTCACAGAAAAAGAAAGATCAAATTATTAAAATAATAAACGGGAAACCAGGTATAAGTCTAGAAAAATTACTATTTATGGATACTGGTATTGATGCCGATGATATTTATCATTTACTTGCACAAAACGAAATTTATGCGGACATTAAAGCTACTTTAATTACTGATTTTGATAAAGTTTCAATGTATCCCAATAAAGAGTCCTTAGATGCCTTTATCAATATGACTAGGTCAAAAACAAATGACTTTTTGAGTGGATCAACCCTCGATATTTCACCCCTACAACCTATTTTATGGGCAGGAGAACAATGTACAATTTTAAGTATTTTTGATTCAACTATTTCAATTATGAATGGAAAACAAGAAGTTAAAATCCCTCATTCACTGTTTGAAAAATTATATCATGAAGGTACGATAAAGCCACTCACAAACCTAAATAATGATATTTCCTATTCAAATGAAGTTTTAGATCTAATGCTTAGTGCTTCTCCAAAGAGTTTGGAGGAAGCTAACCGTAAATTCAATGTGTTGCAAAGGCATTGGAATGGTCTTTCTATAGAAGAATTGAATGTTAGTCCTAGAACATTTAGAGATTGGGCAAAAAAATATAAAGATGCTGAAAGCCAGTTTGGAAATGGTTTTGTAGGTTTGATAGATAAAAGAAATAATCAAGGAAATAGAGAAAAAAGGCTATCTCCTGAAGTTATTGAGTTAATGAATGAGTATATAAAAGAAAAATATGAAAATCCTCGTAGTTCTAATCTTAATTCAATTTATAAGAGATTTTATCAAGAGTGTAAAGATAGAAGTTTGACTCCCCCTAGTTTTGTCACCTTTTGGAAAGAATCAAATAAAAGATCAACTCATGTTCAAGCTATGAAAAGAAAAGGACCCAAAGCCGCATATGACACTGAAAAGTTTTATTTTGAGATAAAAGAAACTACTCCAAGACATGGAGACTATCCATATCAGATTTGTCATTTAGATCATACAGAATTAGATGTTGAACTGATTTGTTCGGAGACGCTTGTAAATTTAGGGAGACCTTGGCTTACCCTGCTGATAGATGCTTATTCTCGAAGAATACTAGCTTTCTATCTAACATTCGATCCACCAAGTTATCGGTCTTGTATGATGGCTATACGGGAATGTGTTAAGAGAAACTCAAGGTTACCAAATATGTTGGTTATCGATGGTGGAAAGGAATTTCATAGTATTTATTTTGACACATTGTTAGCGAAATACAAAGTTACTAAAGCACAACGGCCAGGGTCAAAACCTAAATTTGGTTCTGTCTGTGAGAGGATATTCGGGACTACTAACACAGAATTTATTCATAATCTCTTAGGTAATACACAAATAATGAAGAAAGTTAGAGAAGTAACAAAGAAATTTAACCCTAAACATAATGCAACTTGGACATATGAAGCATTGTTCGAAATGATGAATGAGTGGTGTTATGAAATATACGATAGACAAATCCATTCAACATTAGCTACCTCCCCCCGAGACTATTATGAAAACAGATTATACAAAACGGGAAAGCGGGAGCATACCTTTGTTAGGTATGATGAATTGTTTGAAATAATGACTTTACCATCTACTCCAAAACAAACAGCTAAGGTTCAACCAGGACGAGGGGTGCGTATTAACAATATCTACTATTGGGCAGATATGCTTGATCATCCAGAAATTGAAGGCCAGAGTGTTTATGTTCGATACGATCCTTTTGATATGTCTGTAGCTTATGCTTATGTTAATAAAAATTGGACTAAACTTCGATCGGAAAATTTTTTGGTTTTTGAAAACCGTACTGAAAAGGAAATAAAAATAGCAACTATGGAAATTAGAAACCGCATGAAGAGTACTGAAATAGCTATTGAAATGACGGGATCAATGATCGCGAGATTTCTTGAATCTATAGAATCGAAAGAAATACTACAATTACAAAATTTAAAAGATCAGGCAGTAAGATCAACTTTTAAAGTGAATAATGGAGAAAAGAGTCATTATAAAGGACATGAATTTACACCTAAAGAAAAACATCAATATGTTGTTGAAGAATCAAACGAAATTACATTAGTAGAAAAGGATCCAAAAAAATTTATTACCTATGAGGAGTTTTAAAAATGGATGGACAGTTATTTCCAATAGAACTCACCAAAAAATCAGCCTATGAAAGAATAAATTATTTTAAAAACTTGACTATCGCTCATCCTAAATTAATGAATGCATTTAAGGAATTTAAAGATATCATTAGTGTAGCAGATAAAAATGAAATATTACTTATTTTTGGGCCGAGCGGGGTTGGTAAGTCTACATTATTTAAAAAGATAATTGATCATTATAATGAAACTCATATGGAAGATATGTTTAATGACAAGGGATTTATACCCATTGTTGGAGATGAGGCAATAGCTCCTGACGATGGTCGGTTTGATTGGAAAGACTTTTATATTAGAGCTTTGTCATTACTTAATGAGCCTTTAATCGATTATAAAATAAATATTGACGTTAAAACAAAGGAGATAATTCCAAGTAGAAATAGTAAGAATGCTTACAGAAGAGCAATGGAAAATGCATTAATATATAGGAAACCTCGAGCTTTTTTAATTGACGAAGCTCAACATATTGCAAGAGTAGCAAGAGGTAGAAGTCTGAGGAATCAGATGGATACTTTAAAATCTCTTTCATCAGTAAGCAAGGTTCCATTTGTTTTATTTGGTACTTATGAAATTCTTAAATTTAGAAACCTTAGTGGTCAATTAATACGACGAGGTATTGATGTACATTTGCCCAGATATAAAATGGAAATAAAGGACGATAGGGCAGCTTTCCAGAATGTTTTATGGACTTTTCAAAAGCATCTTCCATTCTATGAAGAACCACAATTAGTAGATCACTGGGAGTACTTTTATATGCATTCAGTAGGTTGTGTTGGTAATTTAAAGATCTGGTTAAATAGGACAGTCGAATATAATCTTACGAATGATCAACATAAAAAGACCTTGGCTTTAAACGATTTTAAAAGATTTGAAATAAGCATAGATAAGATTGAAAAAATGGCGGATGAGACTATTGAAATGGAAAAACAAATGGAAAGTAACGACAATAAGAAAAAGGAGAGAGTTAGCACAAAGCTTGGATTAATGACAAACCAATATGAGGTCAATGATTTAGCTTCGAAATCTAAGAAACCCAAAGTCGGTGAAAGAAAACCAACTCGAGATCAAATTGGAATTGAAGAATTTAAAAACGAAAAATTAAATTCATAGATTGAGGGTGATTAAATGTTTACCGTTTGGAATGAGAAAAAAGTCAGAACACCTGAGAGGAGTAAATGTTATTCATTGGAACCAATGTCCATGAATAGTCTAGATACGGAGAGTTTAACTAGTTATATTCAGCGTCTTTCTGAAGCACATTCAATCTCCGTTTCAAGCTTTGTAAAACATTTAATATTTCCAACTTTATATACAGACAAAAACCAGGATTATAGCGAAAATGATCTATATAGGGTGTATTATAAATCATACTCTATAAATGGATTTAATCAACAGACTTCATTTTTTTTACGTGCCCTGAAGGAATTAACCAATAGAAGAGACCTTAAAAGTTTATCATGGTTGAAACTAAGTCCACTATTAACCATTGGCGATATAAAAGTTTCAAGGAATTGGTGCCCGGCCTGTTTAAATGAACAAAAGAATGAAAATATAATATACGAAAAGCTTATATGGTCGCTTAAGTCCTTAACAATATGTTTAAAACATAATTGTGTTTTAGAATCTACTTGTCCTAACTGTACAAACGAAATAAAACAGTTGGACTTATATTCAGTTATAGGCTATTGCCCAAAATGTAAAGGGTGGTTAGGATCTAATATGGTTGTAAATAATAATACAAATGAAGAAAATATTGTTTGGCAAAAATGGGTAAATAAAAATGTAGAAGACTTATTAAAAAATGAAGCGGTTGAATTTGTTGATCGTGATTTCATTTTAAATAAAGTTAGTCACTTCTTGAGTAGACATTTTAATCGAACTAGTAATCCATTAAATAAATTAGCTGAAAACATGAATTATGATAGGTGTACCCTTACACAATGGAAACGGAAAGCACAACAGCTTTCTTTCGAATCCTTATTAGTATTAAGTTATTGTGTAAATACCCCCATAGAAGTGATATTATTTAGGGAAAATGAAATTAATATTAAACATATTAGTAAATTTAAGAATGACCTAATAAAGAAAAAAAGCTATATTACACTTACCACTGAGGAAAAAAGAAATTTATTGTATAAATTTATTAACAGTAATGAATACCCGCCACTTAGTTTAAACGAAGTAACTAAACAGATTGGTTATAAAAGCAATGAATCATTAAGATATCACTTTCCAGCTGAATGTAGTTTAATTAGCTCTAGATATAAAGAATATAAATCCAAAATTAATGCTGAAAAGGTCCACTTGGCAAAAAAGGCAATTAGAGAATGCGTTTCTACAGCATTGGAGGAAGGAAAGGTTTTAAACCACGGTTATATTCAAAGTAAAGTCAAGATAGGTAAACAATTTGCAAACCTAGAAATTAGAGAATATATAGAGGGAATATTGGAGAAAAACAAGTCGTACTATGAATGATTTAACCGGTTGCTCTATTTGATGCAAATATTAATTAATCGTATAATTGCCGGTAATACTTTTGTTAAGTTAATTATTGCCGTAAATTATACTTTTTTTATTACTTCCATATTTTAAATTGAAAAGCATGATATTTTAAATTTTGTAATTGTTTCCTAAGCCTTCGTATATCTATGGGGGCAACGATATGATTAAAGATGAGGCAATAATATGGTAAAAGTCACATTTTTTATGCTTTATTTAGGAGAAATAAGTCTAAGGATGCTTGCCGTGCTGCTCTAAATCGAGAAAAAGGAATCCTTCAACGATGAAACTAGGAGTTGAAGGAGTTCCTTTTTTTACAGCGAAATCCGCTCGGCTTTATCCAATACGAAATGACGATCGAAGGCGCTCGTACAACTCTTCCAATTCCTTGGATGGAGCGATGCCAAGGTCCAGACGCAATGCTTTCGTATACCCTCGATACAGTTTCGTAAACGATATTCGATCCTTTTTCGCGGCATAAGCGCGAAGAAGTAGCATGACCGTCTCTTCATCCAGTTCATTTCGATGGAAGAGCTTATTCAGCAGCAGGATCGCTTTCTCGACTTTGGTTTGCTCCAGAAGCGCGTTTCCTACCTTTTTGACAAAGGCGTTGTACAAAACGGATAAGCGCTCGACCTCATGCAACGCCCAACCGAATCCTTTTTCTCCAAACAGATCCCCGACATACATCTTCTCGGTATCCAAAGCGAATGGCAGATTAGCGGCTTCAATCACCTCCAGTTTTTTCAATCGATCTTCAAATTCGAGATGATCGATAGTGGCCTTGTCGAGATTCATTCCATATCCGTCCGCATCTGATTGAATGATAGATTTCAACCCATGAGGATCCAATGCTTTTCTTAACTGATAGATTGACGTATTAAGATAAGTCTCTGCATTCTTGGTCGATGTATCGGCGAACACTTCATGAATGATCCTCGCTCTCGTTACGATCCGCCTGCGATGCAGCAACAAGAACCCGAACAGCTCTGAACTTTTGCGGGAAATCCATCTCACACTGCCGGCAGACGTTCTTACCTCAAGCCCTCCCAATGTGTAGATTTGAACTGAATTCGCCGCCGGTTCGACCACGGAAGTTCGATTGAACTGATGCACCGCTTTCGCCCGGGTGACCGCCTTCTCGATTCGCTCCAAAGAAACCGGCTTTACGATATAATCAAGCGCGGATAATTCGAACGCGTCAAGTGCATAATCCTTATGCGAGGTGACGAAGATGATATACAGATCAGGATGGTTCATCGCCATCCGTTCCGCGAACTGCATCCCGCTTTCCTGCGGCATGCTGATATCGACGAACGCTATATGAACTTCATGCTGTGCGATAAACCTCGAGGCGGAGGCCGTATCGGAGAAGCATCCTGCGACTTCAAGGTCAGGGAGCTTGCCAAGCATCCTTGTCATGATGAGATGCATAGCACTCTCATCGTCAATAATAATCACTTTCATCAGGCGTCCACCTCTCTCCTCGTCCTCTGACGTAAGCTCGACGATTCATCAACTGGGAGCGTGAAGCAAAATGTGCTGCCTCGTCCCGGATTTGATTCATACCAGATGTCGCCTCCGTGCAAGCGAACGAGCTTCCCGCAAAGGTATAAACCTAATCCCGTTCCTTGTTCACCGTCTGTGCCCGGCGAGGAAATTTCCTGCACCTTGTGAAATAGCGATTGGCCGACCACGGGATCGACACCGGTACCCGAGTCGCGGACAGAAATGGTCACGGAATCAGCTATCCTGGTGAACGTGAGGTGAACCTTTTCGCCCGTTTCTGTAAACTTAATCGCATTGAACAACAGATTACGAAGGATCATTTCCAGCATTTCTTTATCCGCATAGACGTGTACATCTTCCTGAATGGTCATAGACAACCTGATTTGCTTGATCTCCGCGCGAGGCTCTATCTCGTGAACAACATGGCGGACGATCGGTTCGAGCTCCCACATGAGCGGTTTGAAATGGATCTCTCCCTTCTGGCTCCGGAACCAATCGAGCAGATTCTCCACGAGGAGATAGGTACCCCGGACTCGACTGCTGACTTCTCGAAAAACACGGGATTGTTCGCTGGTCGAATCGATATAATCCTCTTCGATAAGCTCCGTCAAGTTGATCAACAAAGCGAGGGGATCGCGAATGTCGTGAGTGATTACCGCAAACAGCTTATCCTTGAAGGCTTGTGTTTCCTTTAATTGTTTCGCGTTGGTAAGAAGCTGCTCCTGATACAAGACGATTTGTGTCATATCGGTAAAGATGATGATTTTTCCGAGCGTGATCCGCCATTTATCCACCATAATGGACATCTTCACTTGATAGTGGCAAGTTTCCGCTCCTTTCCGAATCGATAGCCGGGTTTCGCCGCTTTCCGTAGAGTGTATGAACGCTAACAGATCAGGATGCGACGCAAAGATTTGTTGTACGGACACCGTCTCGCCTTTCCATTTTTGCAATGGTTGAAAAATCTCTTTGGCGGCTTGATTCACATGGGTAATCTTATGAGCATCGTCAATAATGACCGCGCCGTCCTGCATCGTCTCGAATATCGTCTGATAAGCGATGGGAACGAGGCGCAGCAAATTGAAGCGGTAGATTCCCCACATGTAGACGAGCCCTGTGACCGTAAAGCCAAGCGGTGTCATGTCCATATTCACTTTGTCAGGCATGAACACATAGATGAGATTAGCCGACCATGGAGCGATAGCGCCGAACATTAACACGAGCTGTTGCTTGCGAACAATCGGCAACGCCTTTGTGAACATCACGATGAATAAGATGACACTGATTGCATTCAAAAGATAGGAATGTGTAATATGGATCCAATACCACGGCCCTTTGAATAAAAGAATGGACGACAGGTGGGTGCTGTCCGGTTCAAACTGGATATCGCGGTAATAAAGATGATGGAAATCATTCGTATAATAAAGGATCAACGTACAGACAGGGATGATGAATAAGAGCGGTACGACCCATTTTTTTAAGGAAGCCAGATGCCCTGTAAAGCCCATCACCATCATCAGCCAAAAGGTTGAAATAAACGGAATGCCGATATATTGCACATTAAGCCAAAACTTCGCCTGAGCAAGACTTGTGCTGATGATTTCAAAGCCGTAGCCGAGTGAATAAAACGAGATGGCCAGCATAATCAAAGCGAAGTATCTGGAAAGTTGATCCCGTCTGCGATTTGCCAGAATGGAAATGAAGAGCGTGATAAGCGTCGCAACGAGCAAAATCAAAAACATCCCGATCTCCAGACTCACGACTTCACCCCCAAGCGCCTCGTACTTTTCTAATGTACATTCGACATGATTCTATTTTTCCCCTCTAATTCCCCACTTCCTTTTGGGAAGAAAGGAGTACCTGTAGAATGTACGATGAAAGATACAAAGATAGCATGCGAAAAGGAGGATTAATGTTTTTTATCCCGGCATTTTTGTTCCTATCCTTTTTTATACGTTACATAACGCATGTATCGCTCTAATGGTCCCTCGATTTGACGACGATCCATCAAGTAGGCGACTGATAACGTCACGACCCACATCGCGAAACCGAATAGGACGGAAGTGGTGACAGTTAAGACTGCCCCCAAATTGAAAGCGATCGGCGACAGGAAGAGTACAATCAAAACTTCATGTGTGACAAAAAAGGTAAGCGAGCGTTTCCCCATGGCCGTGATCGCTTTAACAATCGTGCCGTGCTTTTTTATCGTGATTCCTAACAACCCAAACAGTGCAGCATACCCAACACCGCCTGCGAAACCGGTAATAATATGGACCCCGTATGCAATCCCTGCAGCGAAAAAGCCGGGAAACCAAACATCATTAATCAGTACTAGTGGGATGGCGCCCGCAAGTGAAAGGGTGAGACCGCCAATCGTTAATTGCTTCAGCAGTTTGATATGGTCATGCGGCTTACTTAAGAGATTTCTATTTCCGAGCCAAATGCCCATTAGGACGGAGGGGATCACCGGAAAGAAGAGATGAGTAAACAAGGGAATGATAGGGATAGCAATTAGCCCTTCAAGAAAGGTGTTCACGTATGTTTCTTGACCGGTTAATTCTATTGGCAAGCCGTAAGCTTGATTGCCAAGTAAAATACCGCCCCACAAAAGGGGGATATACAGGAGACATATCATTGTAGAAACAAGGACATATTTTAGAATTTTGCTGTTGTCCTTGTTTAAACTGGAAACGAGTAGGAGACCGGCAATCCCATACGTCATGAGAATATCCTGCCCACCGGCAACACCAGCGAGTATGGCGCCAAATACGATGAAGTACCAGCACCGTCTTTTTATAATCCGTTTTGCTTCAGCGGCATCTTTTCTTTCCTGTTGCTTACGGTAAATCATGACCAGCCCGTAACCAAACAGGATGGCGAATAAGGGGCGCGCCCGGTTATCTACGATGATTTCCATTAAAACATTCAACAAATGATCTAAAGCGGTACTACCAGCGACTTTCGTTAGCACGCCCGGTTCTATCATGTATAAAAACAGGGGGATATGCGAAAGGATAATCAAAAAGAGCATCGAGCCCCGGGCGATATCTAAAGATAGCGCCCGTTGTTTTTTAGCTGTTTCAGCAGCATCCAATTCAGTCATAAATAAGCCTCCCCATTTTACGTAACGATTTTTGTCACCATCGTCACTAAGTCATTTTTGTATTCTTCCAGGTTAAATTCTTCTCCATTCACAAGCATACTTTCAGAGATGGCTCCTTGTAGCATAGTAGAAAGGCTTTTTGGTTGAAACTTGGAAAACTCGTTTGTCTCTTGTCCATACTGTAAAATCTCCTGCAAATAGACATACAAAGGATCTTCTTCCTCCGCTGATAATTTATAATAGGGAATATGATCCTCCGTACGGGCATTAAAGAGAATCTCCAGCAGGGCGATATTATTGACGCTATGCGTCTGATGATAAGCTAACGAAGCCTCAATAAAAGTAACGAGTTGATCATAGGCCGATGTTTTTTTGGAGACTCGTTCTTTAATATAATCAAATTGCGTTTTTACTAAATAAAATAATGTGTGATTGAGCACATCCTCCTTGTCGTTAAAATGATAGGAAATTAATCCCGTACTGATCTTCGCTTTTTTGGCGATTTTAGCCAAACTAATATTGACATAGCCGATTTCATCCAATACTTCAATCGTCGCTTTTATAATTTGTTCTCTTCTTGCTTCCGCTATAAACGACGGTCGATCCGCCATAATCATTCCTCCCTTTCCTTCGTTTTTTGTTTTTTCAGCTTTTGAATGAGCCATACTAGCCCCGCGATAAAAAGCACTGCTAGGATCACACTATCAAATGGGCTTGGGTAGTTTTCAATAAACAATCGAACCGGTTCAGGAAGGCTTCCTTGAAAGAGGGAAGCAATCACCATTTTTATCATCGTCATAAGAAATAGAATAAGCTGCAGCAGGAGCAGGATAGGCAACAACCCTAACCCGCCAATGAACCATTTCCAAGCCAACTCTGCACGAAAAAAATAAAGAATAGCAGAAAGAAGTAACACCACACTTATCATCGTAAAAACAATCAAACGAACCCAGTGTACAAATCCTAATGACTCTTGGTTGTATAGATATAACGCATATGAAAAGGCAAGCATCGCTAACATCACGCTTATGAATGGGATCATACGTTGAAGCCAACGGGGAAAGTCACGAAATTCATCTACATTATTACTCACAGCGATCAACTCCAATTTGATTGATCAATATTTATTTTGATTGGTCGATCAAAATTTATCATCTAATAACGCTTCTGTCAAATCATTTTCTCCAATAGTTCAGGTTGATTGTGGGATAAAAGCTGCTTGGACGAACACATTTAAGCGGGATAACTTTTTTTTATAACCCGCTTTTTATTTTTTTCTAAAACGGACTCTTTTTAATTGGAGGATAAATGGTAATATAGAAGAAAAAGGATGATTTCGACGATGAAAATTCCTTTGCAGGAGGATTTTAATTTCGCAGCGGCGGTAACCGATCACGGCTGGTGGATGCTCTCTCCGAATGAGTGGGACGATCAGCGACACATACTTAGCCGCCCAGTAAGATTGCGCAATCAGAAAAAGGCGCTTGTTCGTATCTCCAAGCTTGAGCATCATTTGCAGCTTGAGATGGAAAGTGAAGCCCCTTTGGATGATGCGGATCAGCAGGACATCAAGGAGCAGGTAGCGTGGATGTTCAGGCTGGACGAGACATTTGAACCCTTTTATACGATGTGTAGCGACTTTAAAGAGCTGCTTCATCTCCCTCATAATGGAAGAGGCCGACTTTTGCGCTCGCCGACACTTTTTGAGGATGTTGTTAAAGTGATTTTAACAACGAATACGAGGTGGGGACAGACGATCAATATGGCTCGGAACCTCGTCGTTCAGCTCGGAGAGACACTACCTATCAATCAACAGGAGTATAAAATTTTTCCCGGACCGGAGAGAATCCTGGAAGCAGGCGAAGCCTTTTTAAAAGAACAAATACGAGTCGGCTATCGCAGTACCTATATCATTGATGCTGCTGAAAAAGCGCTGGACCCGGCTTTTAAGCTGGAGGGACTTACCTCCGCTACAGACAGCTTGGCAAAATTAATCGAGATTAAAGGTGTCGGTCCCTATGCGTTCAATACTCTTTCCATGATACTTGGAAAATATGATTCCTTACCGGTTGATTCTGATTATAAAGCACATGTTATGACAAAATACTTCAACGGTGAAAAGGTAAAGGGACGCAAAATGGAAAGCGTCTATGATAAATGGGGAGCCTACAAATTCCTTGCCTATTGGTATGATAAGGATGAAGGTCGCTAAGTGCAAGGGAGGCTGATGCGAACAAAGCAATAACTTAACGGAGTCTATTTCAAGAGCGGTGTATGCACGAATCTGCTGAAAAAGGACGATTTACACTTTTTCAGTGGTCTCGTATGACACCCTCTTTTTTTGTTTAAAAAAATTTAATAGTGAAATTATATTTAACGTATGTTAATCTGTAATTAACAAAATCGGTTCGTATGTAAGGAGAATGCTGCCATGGAGAATATTGATATCGGGAAGAAGGTCGAAAAGTACAGGAAAGAGAAGGGCTGGAGCATCCGGGAGCTGGCGAGGGTGGCCGAGATTACGCCATCAATGTTAAGTCAGATTGAACGGGGGCTGGCTAATCCGTCGATTACGACACTTCGCGTAGTCGCCAAAGCGCTCGATGTGCCGACGTTCCATTTTTTAATGGAGGATACGCCGACGGCCGATTTAGTCGTGCGCGCCGGTCAGCGGAAGAAGATGGTGATCGAGGATTTAGCCTATGAGCTTGTTTCGCCGGACTTTACGGGCACATTGGGAACAGCTATTTTGCACGTTCCGCCGAAGGCTGCTTCGTCTGAAAAGCTGCTGGCGCACAAGGCGGAGGAGGTCGCCTATGTGCTGGAGGGCAAGGTCAAAGTTTATTTAAATGATGAGGCATATGTATTGGAAGCCGGCGACAGTGTGAAGATTCCGGCGCAAATGAAACACAAATGGGAAAATGACTTTCAGCAACCAGCATCGATTTTATTTTCCGTGACGCCACCGGCGTTCTAAAAAATGACACATAACATAAAAAAGGTAGAAACAGCAGGTGACACATAATGAATATGATGAGTGTAGTGACGTCAATCAGCATGCTCGGCTTTGTCGTGGTGCTTGGCATGTTGATTGGATCAAGAATAACGATTACGCAAGATGCAAAAAAGCTGTTAATGATCATTATCATAAATATAGCGATCCCGGCTGTCATCTTAAACGGGATCTTCAACACGAAAATAGACGACGGTTTACTCGGAATGATGCTTACGATCTTTCTGCTCTCGATTGCGTTGAACATTTTTTGTCTGACACTTAGCTGGGGGGCCGCGCATTTGTTTGGCTTCCGCTCCATCAAGGCGAAAAAGTTTGCTGTTTTGGCGGGGGTCGGCAATTCCGGGTTTATCGGCATTCCGCTTTGCTCGGAATTATTTGGTCCGACTGGCGGGCTGCTCGCCGGGATTTTTGATGCTGGTTTGGATGTCGTCGTCTTCTCTCTCGTCGTGATCATGCTTCAAGAAGGAAGCGGGTTTTCCCTGAAAAGGATGAAAACGCTTATTAATCTGCCGTTCCTGGCGGTTATCACCGGCTTTGTGATCGCGTTGATTGGATTTGAGCCGCCTCTGATTGCAAAAAATTTGGCCGCGTTTCTGGCGAGTCTCGCCGCGCCGTTGGCGATGATTTATATTGGGCTGCTCATACCCGAATTTTTCCGCAAGAAGATTAACATTCCGGTGAAATTTGTCAGCCTTTCGCTGGTGATGAAGCTGCTGCTAATTCCATTGCTGACGATCGCTCTCTTAAGCTTTTTTCCGTTGCCGGAAATGGTGCGAAAGGTTACTTATGTGCTGCTGGCGATGCCGACGATTACGCTGGCGCCTGTCCTTCTTGCGCGCTATACGAACGATGAAACGACAGGGCTGATGGCAACAATTTATTCCACCGTCTTCTCGCTGCTGACGATTCCGTTCATCCTTTATCTGGTCAATGTGTTATTTGGTGTCTAGCGGTATGTTTTCATTATGGAAGAGCCAACGGAAAGAAAGCAAAGACATGAACGACCGAAGCGCGGTGATACTGGGAAAAGTGCCAGGAAACAGACAGGGAAGGCGACAGGAGGATACCGAAAAAGGGACATCCTTCCGCCCCGTTGCTTGCTTTACAATGAAAACCAGAAGAAAATCCGGCTGCAAAAAGCACGTCAACTGCTCTTTGCTGAAAATCTCGATGCAGCAGAAGCCGGGTTCATCGTCGGGTATGAAAGTCCATCACAATTCAGCCGGGAATATGCGCGAATGTTCGGCTTGCCGCCAATTAGCGATATCCGGAGCCTGCGCAATACAATCACGGCTTCTATAGGCATATAGTGAACTTGATGACTTACCACTAATCTTAGTATGTTTGCATTTTTCGTATGGTTTTCCGGCTACATGGCAGCAAAACCAAGCATTGCCTGCATGAAATTTTTTCGAGGACAGTTCTGACACACACTCGGATTGGAGCTGTACTCACGGTACCGCACAAGAAAAAG
Organism: Halalkalibacter oceani; assembly: GCF_040544555.1. Classification (NCBI taxonomy): domain Bacteria; kingdom Bacillati; phylum Bacillota; class Bacilli; order Caryophanales; family Bacillaceae; genus Halalkalibacter; species Halalkalibacter oceani. Next base: position 147,858 of record NZ_JBEPKD010000009.1, on the reverse strand, counting down.
CGGACGGGATGGGAGGGCCGACTCCGGCAGGAGGAGAGGGCAGGTTGAAATCCACCGGCGTGCCGGTTAGTTCAACGCCTTCCTGCGGAAAGCGTGCCCCCCATCGGGAGCGAGGTCGAAGAGCCAAACCCTGACTACCAAAAAAAGCCTGTCGACCGTCTCGCTTTTGCGAGACTTTGTCGACAGGCTGCTTAATAAAAAAACTGTGTCATCTCTTTGATGCGGTTTTTTTGCTTTTTTCCCGATTTGATTTCAGTAAAGAACATAAAATTCTGAATATTATTGACAATGCGAGCTAATTATGATTGAATACAAATTAGTTAATTGAAGACAAAAAAATAAATTGAATACAATATAGGTGGATTGAATACAATTTAATTGATAGGTAGTGGATAATAAATGGAAAAAGATCAAAGTTTACATGAGCAAGTGTACAGCTTAATCAAACAGGCAATTATAACGGGGGAATTATTACCAAATGAACACTTGCGGGAAATGAAGCTGGCAGAACGATTTCATACAAGCAGAACGCCGGTGCGGGAAGCATTAAGAAAGCTGGAAAACGAAGGGTTTGTCACCTATCAATCTTCCATTGGAACGAAAGTGATTGATTTAAATCAGGCGAAAATCGTTGAGCTATATGAATGCAGAGCTGTGTTAGAAGGTTTGGCTGCTGGAAAAGCCGCGCTAAATATGGAGACAAATGACCGCATTATGCTGGAAGAATCGCTCATTCTTGCAAAGCAATATTTTCAAAAAGGAGATATTAAGCAGATGATCAAGAAAAACACGATCTTCCATGAAACAATTGTCCATTCAAGCCGAAACGCATCGCTCATCCATTTGATGAATCAAATAAAAGATCAAAGCATTTGGAGCAGAAGCATTCTTAATTCCTACGGTGTTAAACCGAACTGGCTGGAAGAGCATGAAGCGATTTTTGAAGCGATTTCCAACAAAGATGCTGAAAAATCCGACCAATTAATGAAAGCTCACTTATTAAGTGACTTACAGTATATTATGAAAAAATTCGAAGAAGAGTATTGTGCAGAATGAAAGGGGGTGGTTCGCAAGTGAAAGAGCGATGGAAACCGGGAAGCAATGGATAGGAGTGAGCAGATGAAAGGAATATTTTCAAAAGAAATGTAAGCGGTTTCTTTTTTGGGAGGCTTTTCAGAGTGGCAGAACGTAGAGACTCATTCAAATAGGATAGGTGAGGATGGGAGCGCTAGATTAATTGAGTAGAGGTGAAGGAAATGAAAAAAGAAAAGATGCATCCAGCACTGTTTATCACTTTTTGTTTGATGTTGTTGGTCATCTCCGCATGCGGAGGGGCAGAGACGGAAGGAGAGCCTCAGGCTGGTGAACAGCCTGCTGAGCAGCCGGAAGGGAATGAACAGGCATCAAGCGGTGAATCCGTTTACGCGGATGGAAGGGCCGTGGAGATTGTCGCCCCTGCTGCGCCGGGAAGCGGCTGGGATTTAACGGCGCGGGCGTTGGCTGAAACGTTGCAGCAGGAAGAGTTGGTTGATTTTCCGGTACCGGTTGTTAATGAAAATGGGGCAGACGGCGCTGTTTCTCTGGCGCAGCTTGTGACGAGAAATCCGGAAGAAGTAAACAAAATCAGCGTGACGTCGAGTCCGATTATGTACAATTATTTGCGCGGGAACTCTGAGTACAGCTATGAGGATGTGACGATGATTGCTCAGCTTATGATTGACTATTATGCGGTTGTAGTGCCCCATGATTCGCCTTATGAAACGTTGGACGATTTATTACAGGCGGTGAAGGAGGATAATATTCCGATTGGTTCCGGCGCCGATGACCGTCTTCCTTTTGCGTTAATGGTTGACGAAGCGGGCGGCGATGCTAAAAATATTAACTTTGTCCTTTATGATGGCGGCGGTGAAATTTCAAATGCGTTGTTAAACGGCGATGTTCAAGCCGGCGTATCAGGACCGAAGGAACTCATTGGACAAGTAGAAGCAGGTCAGCTTCGGGCGTTGACGGTAACGAGTGAAGAGCGGCTAGGTGGGGTTTTCAGCGACGTGCCGACTGCAGCAGAGCAAGGCATTGATGTCGTATTTGGTAACTGGAGAGGTGTAATGGGAGCGCCAGATATGGCACCGGAGGCAGTGGCATTTTGGGAGGAGACGATCGAAAAAGCCCTGCAGACAGACACATGGAATGAGCTGGCAGAGAGCAACCAATGGTCGACCGAGTTTAAAAAGGGCGATGAATTCAAACAGTTCCTCGACAGCTCAAATGAGCTCTTAAGAACAGGAATGGAGCAAACAGGGGAACTTGAATAAGTGGAAAAATAAGAATATTCAGTATCTGTCATCAGATATTTTCAGCAAATATACCGTTTGGGTATGGGTGTGCCCATACCCAAACGTTTACGGTCAAAAGGCGAGGAGGTTCTTATGAATAAAAACGTTATGTCAGGAAGTGTGGTTCTAATCGGAGCCATAATCTTTACGATTTTAGCATACGGTATTCCTTCTTCCGCAACAGCGCATCAGATTGGCGCCCGGATTTTCCCTTTGACGATTGGTGTTCTGTTAATGATTATTTCAGCCGTACTACTCCTATCCGGATTGAAGGAACAACGGCAGCAAAGGGGAGCTGAGCCGCAGGCAGAACAATCGCATGAGGAAGAGGGCGGTTCATTAAAAAGAACGAGACGTAAGGTCATTGTTCTACTGCTGATGCTGCTCCTCTACATTTCCATTTTCATTTCGTTCGGCTATCTATTATCTACTTTTCTATTTATTTTCGGTATGACGATGTTTTTGGAAAAAAAGAAATGGGTTCGAAATACGCTTTATTCCATCCTTTTTCCGCTCGTCATCTATTTTTTATTTAACCATATTTTATCCGTTTATTTGCCTTCGGGGACTATTTTTTAAAGGGGGGTTACAATGTCTGAGATCTTTTCAAATCTACTAACAGGTTTCGGTCAAATGATGTCTTTAGAAACGCTGTTATTTGCCTTTTTAGGGGTGTTGATCGGAACATTGATTGGAATTCTGCCTGGAATTGGTCCAATCACAGCCATTGCCCTTTTGATCCCGATGTCATATGGGCTGGCTCCTGTAAATGGCCTCATCCTGTTATGCGGGATTTATTACGGTTCGATGTATGGCGGCTCCATCACCTCCATTCTGGTCCGGACTCCAGGAGATGTCTCTGCCGTTGTTGTGACACTGGATGGGTATGAGATGGCTAAGCAAGGCAGGGCGAAGCCGGCGCTGGCGACTTCGGCGATCGGCTCATTTGTCGGGGGAACGGTGTCGGTGATTGGTCTGATGACACTGGCGCCTGTGTTAGCAAATGCCGCGCAAATTATCGGTTCGGCGGAATATTTTTTATTGATGATTTTGGCGATCACGATGGTTACAAGCTTTACGACAGGCTCACGTTTAAAGGCTTATCTATCCACGTTGCTGGGACTTGCCATTGCGACAATCGGCATCGATTTACAGACAGGACAGTCAAGATTCACCTTCGGAATTCCGAATTTGCTTGACGGAATTGACTTTGTCTTAATTGCGATCGCCTTATTTGCTGTTCCGGAAGCATTGATGAATGTCACGAAAAAAAATAAAAATATGAGCAACATGCAAAAAATGGAAGGCTCTCTCTGGATGACCAAAGATGATTGGAAGCGTTCCGGAAAATCATATGGAAGAGGTTCTGTATTAGGCTTTTTAATTGGGGTTTTGCCAGGCATCGGTCCATCGTTGGCCTCTTTTATGTCCTATGCAATGGAAAAGAAAGTATCGAAACGACCGCAGCAATTCGGCAAAGGGGCGATTGAAGGAGTCGCGGGTCCGGAAGCAGCAAATAATGCGGCGGTTGGCGGCGCGTTCGTTCCGTTGTTCACTTTGGGGATTCCCGGCTCGGCCACGACGGCGCTGTTGCTTGTCATTTTTATGATGTATGGACTTCAGCCGGGTCCGGCGATGATGGAGCAAAATCCGGATCTGATTTGGGCGATTATTGCGAGTATGTACGTCGGGAATATTTTTCTATTGATTTTAAACCTGCCATTGGTCGGGCTGTTTGCCTCGATTTTGAAGCTGCCGAGCGTCCCGCTTTATGTAGGTGTTCTCGCCTTCGCTGTCTTAGGGGTATATGGGCTGAATTTGAATCAATTTGATTTAATGCTGCTATTTTTATTTGGCTTGCTCGGTATCGGGATGCAAAAGTTTGGCTTTCCACTGGCACCTTTAGTGCTATCGGTCATATTGGGTCCTTTAATTGAACAAAATTTGAGCCGGGCGATCAGTTCGGCAAGCGGAAACTGGTTAATATTCTTTGAACGGCCTGTTTCATTAGTGATTATCGTCATTATTGGACTTGTGCTGATTCTGCCGGCTATGCTGAAAGGAATAAAAAAGAAAGTTGATCAAGATATTGATTCCTCCATGTAATAATAGGGAAGGGGAAGGGCTGCAGGGGGATGCCCCAATGAAGTCTAAAGGGTGACATCTCCCCATTCGGCGCCCCACTTTTTCATTTCCTTTAACACGCTGTGGAAAGCCTGACCCTTTTCAGTCAGTTCATATTCAACCGTGACGGGAACCGTCGGATAAACAGTCCGCTTTAAAATCGCGTTTTTCTCAAGATGCTTTAACGTTGTTGTCAGCGCGTTTGGACTGATGCCGTTAATCGTTCTTTTAAGCTCGTTAAATCGTTTCTTGCCGTCATATAGTTCCTTAAGTACGAGAAAAGACCATTTATTTCCGATAATGTTCAATGCTTTCTCGATGCTGCATGGATAGGTTTTCATCCTCTTTCTCCTTACTTACATTAAATAAGTTACTTTCAAAATTTAACTATATTATAATTAAATCACTACTTTCAATACTATAGTAGCTTTTGTAAAATAACAATAGATGATTTCATGCTATCATCCATTCACCAAGAATAACATACGACGAAGTAACAAAAGCTATACGATCAAAGTATGAAGAAAAAGGAGAGAAGCGAAGATGGAATTTGTAACTTTAAACAACGGTTTAAAGATGCCTCAACTTGGATTTGGTGTATGGCAGGTGGAGAATGACGGAGCAACGGCAGCTGTGGCAAAGGCGTTGGAAGTCGGCTACCGCTCCATCGACACGGCGATGATTTACAAAAATGAAGCCGGCGTCGGGAAAGCGTTGAAGGAATCGTCTATTCCGCGCGAGGAATTGTTTATTACGACAAAAGTGTGGAATAGTGATCAGGGCTACGACAATACGCTGCGCGCCTATGATGAAAGCTTGGAACGGCTCGGCCTTGACTATGTTGACTTATATTTGATCCACTGGCCGACACCGAAATTTGATCAATATGTAGATACATATAAAGCGCTTGAAAAGCTTTATAACGATGGCCGCGTAAAAGCGATCGGCGTTTGTAACTTTGAGATTGAGCATCTTGAGCGCCTGTTGAATGAATGTGATGTCAAGCCGGTGCTTAACCAGGTTGAGTGCCATCCATATTTGGTTCAAAAAGAAATAAAGGAATTTTGCGCCAAGCATGATATTTTTGTTGAGGCTTGGAGCCCGCTTGAACAGGGCGGGGATGTGTTAAAGGACGATGTCATTACAAAAATCGCAGCGGCTCACGGGAAAACTCCGGCACAGGTTGTGCTGCGCTGGCATTTGCAAAACAACACAATTGTTATTCCAAAATCGGTAACACCTTCAAGAATTGAAGAGAACTTTAATGTATTCGACTTTGCGTTAACAGCAGAGGAGATCGAACAGATCAGTCAGCTGAACATCAATAGACGCCGCGGCTCACATCCGAATGAGATGCATGTAAGATAATACGCGGCAATGAACGAAGCAGCCATTCATCAATGACGATGGATGGTTGTTTCTGTTGGAGAAGCGCACGGCAAAAAGAGAGTATCCAACGGAGGACACTCTCTTTCGCTTCATTCTGCATGCCTGCAAATCGGCAGTGCTGCCGTTGAACGGCTTATTTTCCTTGCCAATTAGGCTTGCGTTTTTCCATATAGGCTTTTACGCCTTCGGCAAAGTCGTCGCTTCCATACACTTTGGAAACGACATCATCGAAGCTGTCTTCATCCAAAGCGGAAGCCTGAGTCTGGTGGATCCGGTTTAGCGCTTCTTTCGTCGCTTCAATCGTTAATGGGGCGTTCTTACTGATCCGCTCTGCAATGGCCATAACTTCGTCGAAGAAATTCTCCTGATCAAAAATCGCAGTTAAAAAGCCGCGTGACAGAGCTTCTTCCGCTTTTAGCAGGCGGGACGTGAACAGTAAGTCTTTCAGCACCATCGAACCGAGCTGGCGATCTAACCGTTGATAGTTTGCCAGACTGAGGCAGTTTCCAAGTGTTCTCGCCATTGGCGCGCCAAATTGGGCATCTGGTGTTCCGTAGCGCAAATCACAAGTGGCTGAAATCATCATTCCGCCGCCAACGGCATACCCGTGGACTGCGGCAATGGTTGGTTTTGGAAAGTTTTCGAGCTCATCAATAATTTTATCAATTCTTTTTTCATAGGCGATTCCGTCCGCTCCGGTAAAGCCTTCAAATTGGGAAATATCCGTTCCAGCAGCAAGCGCTTTCTCGCCATCACCGCGAATGACCAATGCCCGCACTGTCGAATCCTCTGCTAATTGTTGAAGGTATTCTTGAAACTGCTTATACATTTCCCATGTAATCGCATTCAACGCATGGGTACGGGAAAGAATGAGAACGGCGACGGCTCCCTGCCGCTCCAGCTTGACCGATCCCTGCTCGTTATTCACTGCTTCTGTCATTGAAAAGTCCTCCTTTAACGTTGCACTATTCTTATCATACCGATAAATGAAAATAATCTCAATACAATGATAAGTTCGGAGAGAAGAAAATGAACTATTCTGTGAACATGGTGAAAGCAAGAAGTAGATTTCCTTATCTCCTCTAAAAAAGCGGACGGGATGGGAGGGTCGACTCCTGCAGGAGGGAAGGGCAGGTGGAAATCCAACGGCGGAGCTTTGAGGAGATTGAAAATAAATCGATAAAGAAAACATTGACGATTCCCAAATGGTTGAACGATGCCGGAGAAGCAGAGAAGCTAAACTTTTCTCAATTGCTTCAGTTTGCGATTAAAGAACGATTGGGGATTAAACGAGGTGCTAAATAAAGTAGTTTGATGAGTGTGACGCCGCGCCCATCAATCCGCAATGTAAGACGAGACTTCGTATTCTCAACGGGGCAGTGCCGAAGGGTTATTTTTTTACCTTTTGGCGCTGCCCCTAGATTTCATATTTAGCTTCTGTTCGGCGCAAGATCTTCTTCCGTTTGCGCCTCTTCCGGCTGCTCAGTTAAAACGCTTTTTTCAAGGACGGCGAATTTATCGCCATATACTTTGGTGATATGCGTTTCCCCCCAATTGCAAAGCGCATCTAAAATTCCCCGCAATGTTTGTCCGTAATCACTTAGCTCATATTCGACCTTCGGAGGAACCTGCTGATAGACGATGCGGTTAATCACGCCGTCTTCCTCCAGCTCACGCAGCTGCTGAGTCAGCATTTTTTGTGTGATATTGGGCATCAGCCGCTTCAGCTCGCTCGTGCGTTTTTTTCCATGTGTCAAATGGCAAAGAATCACGCACTTCCACTTCCCGCCAATGACTTCCAACGTCGCTTCGACCGAAATATTATATTTTTTCCTTTTCATAATAACCTCCATGTTCATAGGCACTAAAAAGTACCTATCGCACTTTTTGGTGCTTATCTTACTTTAAAGTGCGTTCTTCCTTTTTGCAAGTGTAGGGCGCATAATAACAATTGCTTCGTCCATGATCGCTTTTTTGGACGAATAAAACAAGGGGAGGCTGCAGAATGACAGAAGGAAAAAACAGACATATCCTCGCACTGCTCGCCTTGGCGGTCAGTGCGTTCGCGATAGGGACGACTGAATTTATCAGCGTCGGCCTGCTGCCGTTAATTGCTGACGATTTGGGAATTTCCGTCTCATTGGCGGGTTTAACCGTTTCGTTGTACGCATTGGGGGTGACGGTCGGCGCGCCGGTTTTAACGGCATTAACATCAGGCATGTCAAAGAAATCGCTGCTGCTCTGGATCATGCTTGTCTTTATGATCGGTAACAGCCTTGCCGCCGGTGCGACAAGCATCGGTATGCTGCTTGTCGCAAGGGTCATTTCCGCGTTGGCGCACGGCGTCTTTATGTCGATCGGCTCGACGATGGCGGCCGATCTGGTGCCGGCCAATAAGAGAGCAAGTGCGATCTCGATCATGTTCACCGGGTTAACGGTGGCGACGGTCACCGGCGTGCCGATCGGGACATTCATCGGACAGCAATTTGGCTGGCGGACAGCATTCGTCGCGATCGTGGCGGTCGGGCTGCTTGCTTTTATCGCCAACAGTATTCTTGTTCCATCTAACTTGAGAAGGGGAGTCGCAACCCGCTTTTCCGAGCAAATTAAGCTTGTGAAAAATCGACGTTTGTTGCTCGTTTTCTTGATGACGGCATGTGGGTATGGCGGGACATTCGTTGTTTTCACCTATTTATCACCGCTGCTTCAGGAAATAACAGGATTCCAGCAAGGAACGGTGACATTCATCCTGTTTATCTATGGTTTGGCGATTGCCATTGGGAATATGATTGGTGGAAAAGTCGCGAACAGCAATCCGTTGCGGGCATTGCTCGTGATGTTCAGTTTACAGGCGCTCGTCCTAGTTGTGCTGACGTTTACGATCCCGTTTAAAGTCGCCGGCTTACTTACCGTATTGGCGATGGGGCTGCTTGCTTTTATGAATGTACCGGGCTTGCAGGTCTATGTCGTCATGCTCGCGGAACGTTTTGTGCCGAGCGCCGTTGATGTGGCTTCTGCGGTGAATATCGCCGCGTTCAACGCCGGGATCGCGATTGGCTCGTACATGGGTGGTCAGATTGTCGACTCGATCGGACTGATTCATACGGCCTGGATTGGCGCGCTGATGGTCGTCATCGCCGTCATCTTAACGGTGATCAGCCGCGCGCTGGAAAAGAAAGAGCAGCTTGCAGCAGACGCTGCATAATTACTAATTATTTTAAGGAGCGATAAAAATGAACCTACAATCAACAACAACTTTGCATAATGGAGTCAAGATGCCGTGGCTTGGCCTTGGTGTTTTTCAAGTCGAAGAGGGAGCGGAGCTTGTAGCCGCTGTGAAGGCAGCGATTAAGCATGGCTACCGCAGTATTGATACTGCAGCGATTTACGGCAATGAAGCAGGAGTCGGACAAGCCATTCGTGAAGCCTTGCGGGAGAACGATCTCACGCGGGAAGAATTGTTTGTGACGTCGAAGGTGTGGAATGCGGATTTAGGCTATGAGGAAACATTGGCTGCGTTTGATGCCAGCTTGCAGAAGCTGGGGCTCGATTACCTTGACCTTTATTTAATTCACTGGCCGGTGGAAGGGAAGTATGAAGAAGCGTGGAGAGCGCTGGAAACCCTTTATCAAGCGGGAAAAGTGAGAGCGATTGGCGTTAGTAATTTCCATATTCATCATCTGGAGACGCTGCTTAAGGCAGCAACTGTCAAACCGATGGTCAATCAGGTCGAATACCACCCGCGCCTGGCGCAAAAAGAGTTGCATGCTTACTGCCACGAGCAGGGGATTCAGCTGGAAGCGTGGTCTCCATTGATGCAGGGGCAGCTTTTGCAGAATGAAGAGTTAAACGAGCTGGCGGCCAAATATGGAAAAAGCGTAGCGCAAATGATTGTACGCTGGGACTTGCAAAATGGTGTCGTGACGATTCCGAAGTCGACAAAGGAAACGCGTATTATTGAAAATAGCTCCGTCTTTGATTTCGAGATTGAGCAAGAAGACATGGAGAGAATCAATCAGTTGAATCAGAACAAACGGGTCGGTCCCGATCCGGATCATTTTGACTTTTAAGGAAGTAGACGAGAGCGTGTGACAACGGCAGTGGCAAAGGGATGTTTGTTCCCCTTTTTCCACTGCCGTTTTTTTCTGCGGCGAAAAAAGATTGATAATTAAAACTATACAGGCCAGTCCAACCGTGTTACAATTTTACAGAAACGTAACACCGATCGTTTTATAGTGAATTCAATGTTAGGTAGAAAAGATAAGAATGGGGAACAATGTGCGGGATGATTCAAAGAAAAGCCACTACGCGTTTTTCTTAATCGAAAATAAACACTGCGAAAGGAAAGATCATGTCTGGGAAGAAAATAGCCGGAATAAGAAAACGATTTAACCGAGATGAGCCGAATATGAAGGTGATTGTCTCATTACTCGTCCTCATCGGTATTTTATCGATTATTTTAGCAATCGGCATCGGCCCTGTTTCGGTTCATCCGCTGACCGTCGCCAAAATCGTTCTTAGCAGGATTCCCTTTCTGTCCGAGTCTTTTGTTGTGAGCTGGACGGACCTCGATGAAAATATTGTCTGGGGCTTGCGGATGCCACGGGTGCTGCTCGGCATGATTGTTGGCGCTTCGCTTGCTGTCACCGGGGTAACGATGCAGGCATTAGTCCGCAACCATTTGGCTGACCCGTTTATTCTCGGGATCTCGTCAGGGGCGGCGGCAACGGCAACATTAGGCATGCTGTTCGGGGTTTTTGCCTTTTTAGGAACATATGCGCTTTCGATCAGCGCCTTCATCGGAGCGGCGGCGACGATTATCATCGTCTATACGATTTCCCGGGTGAAAGGAAGAATCAACATTACCCAGCTTCTGCTCTCAGGTGTCGCGATCGCGATGATCATGGATGCAATTACAAACATTATAACCTTAAGCGCCCCGAATGCACTAGGGTTACATAACGCCACCTTTTGGATGTCGGGCAGTCTCGCCGGGGCGAAGTGGGGATATTTGCAGCTTCCTCTCATTGTGATCGTCATTTGTATGACGGTGCTGATGATTCAGCATCGGGCATTAAATGCTTTATTGCTGGGAGATGAAGCAGCCGGGACGTTAGGATTCAATGTGAGCCGGCTGCAAAAGCTGCTCGTCCTGATTGCCTCGCTTTTAGCCGGGGTGACGATTGCCGTCAGCGGATCGATTGGATTCATCGGCTTAATGGTGCCGCATATGACACGCTTGCTCATTGGTTCAGACCATAAGCGGGTACTGATTGTGAGCGCTTTGCTCGGCGGGATTATCGTCGTCTGGACCGATGTCGCGGCGCGAATGGTGATCGCCCCGCAGGAATTGCCGATCGGGCTATTGACCGCTTTAGTAGGCGGACCGTTCTTCATTTGGCTTTTGAAGCGGAAATCACGAGTATGAAGGTGGTGAAATGATGAAACTGCAAGTAGAGCAGCTGAGCTTTTCGTATGACGAGAACAAAATCATTGAAGATATTCACCTTCATGTGACGAAGGGGGAGTTTATCGGCATTATCGGTCCGAATGGCAGCGGCAAATCGACCGTGCTGAAAAATTTATACCGGGCACTTAAGCCGGATTCCGGGGCGATGCTCTTAGACGGCGAAAATCTGCTGAAAATGAACAACAGGAAAGCCGCTCAGAAAATCGGAGTCGTCGGCCAGGAAAATGCAGTCCCGTTTGATTTTAAAGTCGAGGAAATTGTTGCGATGGGGCTGAGCCCGCATAAGAAGCTGTTTGATGGCGACACGCCGGCGGATAAAGAGATTGTCGCAAAAGCGTTGGCGCAGACCGGGATGAAAGAGATGGCGAAACGAAATTATCTTCAACTTTCCGGTGGGGAGAAACAGCGGGTGTTACTGGCACGGGTGCTCGCGCAGCAAACAGATTTTCTGCTTTTGGACGAGCCGACCAATCATTTGGATATCCACTTTCAGTTGCAAATGTTTGATTTGATCAAAGGGCTCGGCGTAACAGTGTTATCGGCGATCCATGATTTGAATCTCGCCGCCTTGTACTGTGACCGGCTTTACGTACTAAAAGACGGTCGATTGCAAAAGGCCGGAACGCCGGAGGACATTTTGACCCCGGCAACGATTCAGGAGGTTTACGGCATTAAAGCCGATGTGATGATACATCCGGTAACGAAAAAAATCTCAATTACTTATTTACCGGAAAGCCTACACTTATAAAGGAGAGGAACAGGATGAAAAAAAGATGGATAGGTGGCTTCATAATGATCGCGCTGATTGGCTTACTACTGGCCGGCTGCGGGACGGCGGATCAGGAAACAGGCGAAACGGAGGAAGCAGAAGGAACGGGTTCGCAGGAGGAAACAGGAACGGCTGAAGAGGCCGCGACGGATTCTGAAGCGCTGACTTTAGATAACTACGGCAGAGAAGTAACGGTAACGGAAAAGCCGACGAAGGTGCTGACATTAGGTCCGAACACGACTGAATTGTTTATTGCTCTTGGCTTAACGGATTATGTGATTGGCAACAGCCTTAAAAATCACAGCAGAGGACCGCTTCCTGAGTATGAAGAAGAGTATGCGAAGATTCCTGAATTGACGTATGGCTCAGCGACGCGAGAAGCGGTGACGACGAGCGGAGCCGACTTTATTTACGGCATTGACTGGGAATTTGGCGGCGAAGGACTGGATGTTGACGAATTAGCCGGATTAGGGATGACAACATACATGAACAGCGCAACGTCTCTTGAAGAAATGTATCAGGAAATTCGCGATATCGGAAAAATTTTCGAGATTGAAGAGGCGGCGGAAGCGTATGTTGCCGATCAGGAAGCGCGGATTGCCGCTGTAGAGGAGACAATTTCCGGCGAAGAACCGGTGAAGGTCCTCGTTTATGACAGTGGTGGTGATGGCGTCTTCACAGCCGGAGGGACGAATTTTGAAACGTTACTGATTGAATATGCCGGCGGAAGGAATGTATTCGATGATATTACCGACCAGCAGTGGACGACCGTAAGCTACGAGGAAGTGCTGGCGCGAGACCCAGACGTGATCGTCGTTCACGATTACGATTCGCCGTCATTGGAGCAGAAAATAGAGGATATTAAAAATGATCCGGCGCTTTCGCAACTGGAAGCCGTACAAAATGAACGTTTTGTCGCAATTACGCTCGAAAGTGTTCTTCCTGGAAATCGGATGGCCTATACGGTGGAAACTTTAGCGCAAGGCTTTTATCCGAACCTGTTTAACTAAAATAGAGAAGGAGTGGCGACAGCAATGAGTAAGAATGAGCAGCTTTACGATGTTTGGTGGGATCATGCCGCAGAGGAAGAAAACATGGAAGCGCAGCATATTGATGGATGGAAAGAGATTGTTTCGTATATGAAGGAAGAGGATCTTTCCACTTATTCGGTGCTTGATTTCGGCTGCAACCGCGGCGGTTTTTTACGCTATTTGTACAGCGTGAAGCCATTTAAGGCAGGCGTCGGCATTGATCGCGGGGTGGAGTCGGTCAAGCTCGCCAATGAAAGAAAGCGGGATCTGCCGCTTAGCTATGTGGCGACAGGCTCTCCTGAACAGCTGGAGCAAACGTTTGATCTAGCCTTCGCTTTGTCGGTTATTTATTTAATCGACGATTTGAAAACACATGCGCGTAAAATCAAGCAGGCATTGAAGCCGGGTGGCGTATATTATGTAACGTATACCGACCTGAGTGATAACCCGAGCGCCGCTCATTTTCAAAAGACGATTGAACAGTACAGTCATTTAAAGGCGAATGTCCATACGCTTGATCAGATTGCCTCGGCTTTTACGAATGAAGGCTTCCATGTCCAGTTGATGAGAAAAAGACCTGGCAGCTTTATCGACATTTCTGGAGAGAGTGAATACTTTCAGTCGGTTCAGGATCAGGTGAAGGCGCAATACGAGCAAGCCTATGTATTCAGGTTTTCGCTGCCGGCGGCTTCAGATTGAAGTCGCCTCATGTATTATTTGTTTTTTCGGTAAGGGCTGGGCAAAAGATAAAAAAACCCTTTTGTCTTAGCCCTGCTTTTCTTTTTGTTATAAAATATAGTTGACAGGTCGGAATAATAAGATTTATAATAGGTGTATCTTAAGCTGATCGGCAAACGAAGGCCTAACCTTTTCGTGTTTTAAGGTTAGGCGTTTTTGTTTAGGTCAGCTGAAAGCTAGGAACTGGTTTATCCAATGTCAATTTGATACATGAACCTATCAGTTGAGGAGGTAAGCAAATGTCACAATTAAGTGAAGCAGTTCTTCGGAGGAAAGAAGAATTAATTAAAAAATTACTGCACTTAGGCGTTTATAAGAAAGATGGCCATCATCTTTACGAGCTGACCTTATCAGAGGTTGAAACAGAATATGACAATGTTCGGAAACGAAGAGCGCTTCATAAAAGCGAACAAAGCTAAGGAGGAAACAGAGATGAAAGAAAGCTACCCGGTGATCGAAGGAGCAGAAGCCTTTTATAAGAAAGGAAACGACATTGGAATCTTGATCTCGCACGGCTTTGTCGGTACGCCGCAAAGTGTTGCATTTCTCGGGGAAAAGCTGGCGGAATACGGCTACACTGTTTATGCGCCCCGCTTAAAGGGACATGGCACACATTATCAGGATTTAGAGCGCGCGACCTATCAGGATTGGTTTTCTGATATCGAAGCAGGCTACAAATACGTAAAGGAGCAATGCTCGTCTGTATTTGTCGTCGGACAATCAATGGGAGGAACATTGGCGCTTTGGCTGGCCGAAAAATACCCGGAAGTGAAAGGACTGGTGCTCATCAATGCCGCTTTGCGCGTTCCAGGCTATGAGTATTTGCGGGATGTCTCAGCTCCTGCATATGTCGATGAAGTCAACCCAGACATCAAACGCCAGGATGTTCAGGAAATCACCTATGACAAAGTACCGGTAGCCGCGATTCACCAGCTGCAGACATTAATGAACCGTACTCCAGCGAAGCTCGCCCAAATCAATACACCTGTTTTTTGCTTCAAATCAACGGAAGATCATGTCGTCCCGCCGGCGAGCACCGATCTCATTTTACGTGCGATTGGCTCAGAACAAAAAGAGGTGCGTACGCTGACAAATTCCTATCATGTCGCTTCACTCGATTACGACCAGGAACGGATTGTGGAAGAAACTCAGCAGTTTATTGCCCGGAATACGAGAGGCTTAGGTTATAAGAGAACGGGATAACCCCAGTAGCCCGGATGAATACAATTGCATAGAATAAAGGGAGAGAATGGTCCAGTCTGGTCCATTCTCTTTTGCTAAAATACGTTCATGGTTTTGTTAGGAAAGACCGGCAGCGGAAAAAAAGATATTGACAATGTTTTTTTTTGGGAGTAAAGTTTCCTTAGGGAAACAAACATTACCTAGACAAATATATTTGTCTACATAAAATGTTTGTGCATGTACGCATATTTGCAACCAGGATAATCGAGTAAGAATTTGGAGGGGAAATCATGAAAAAGAAAAGTTGGAGGTTTGTTGTGTTGGCTGTCCTATTCGGTTGGATGATCGCTGCTTGTAATCAAGCGGAGACCGGGACAGGTGGTGAAGGGGAAGAGGCGGAAGAAACGATAAAAGTCGTAACGACGATTGCACAAATCGGGGAACCGTTATCGGTGATTGGCGGCGACTATATTGAGGTAAACAGTTTAATGGGACCATCCGTTGATCCTCATCTCTATAATGCCACTCAGGGAGATATTGCGACATTGCAGGAAGCGGACGTGATTTTTTACAGTGGTCTTGATTTAGAGGTCAATATGGTTGAGATTTTCAATCAAATTGCTGCGGAAAAACCGGTTGTGGCGATTGGTGATACGATTTCAGAGGATCAATTGTTAAAAGAGGAGGACGGAGTGGTTGACCCTCATATCTGGTTTGACATCCGTCTTTGGAAGCAGGCGCTTGAGGCGGCGGTAGAGGAATTAAAAGCTTATGCTCCTGATCATGCTGATGATTTTGAAGCCAATAAAGCAGCGTATTTCGCCGAGCTTGAAGAGCTGCATCAGGAGGCGCTGGAGAAGCTCAGCGGGATCCCGGAGGAGCAGCGCGTCCTTGTCACAGCTCATGATGCCTTTGGGTATTTCGGAAATGCGTTTGAGATGGAAGTTATCGGTCTCCAAGGGCTAAGCACAGAAGATGAAGTGGGGGTTTCTGACATTAATGAAACGATTGCGATTGTGAAGGAGCACCAAATTCCTGCTATTTTCGTTGAAACGAGTATACCGGCCCGGACGATCCAGGCGGTGATCGAAGGAGCGGCAAATGAGGGCGTTGAGATTGAATTGGGCGGAGAGCTGTATTCGGATGCGATGGGTGAAGCTGGCACCGAGGAAGGAACGTACATCGGGATGTACCGCCACAATGTCGAGACGATCTATGAAGCGTTAAGCGGAGGAGATGAGTAAGATGGCAGAAGCAGTGCTGCAAGTGGAAAATTTAGCTGCGGCTTACCGGAAGCAAACGGTGTTGCACGATGTCGATGTAGAAGTAGAGGCCGGTTCGTTAACGGGAATTGTCGGCCCGAACGGCGCGGGAAAGTCGACGTTTTTGAAAACGATTCTGCAGCTTCATCCTGCTTTGTCAGGAACGGTCCGCTTTTTCGGCCTGCCATTCAAAAAAGCGAAGAAGCGAATCGGCTATGTGCCGCAAAGGGGATCGGTTGATTGGGATTTTCCGACCGATGCTTTGGATGTTGTGACGATGGGGTTATATGGACAGATCGGATGGCTCAAGTGGCCATCCCGTTCGCATCAGAAAAAGGCTTATGAAGCGCTCGATAAAATGGGGATGGCTGATTATGCAAACAGGCAGATCAGCCAGCTGTCAGGCGGCCAGCAGCAGCGTGTCTTTTTAGCGCGGGCATTGGTGCAGCAGGCTGATCTCTATTTTATGGATGAGCCGCTCGCCGGGGTCGATGCCGCGACGGAACGGGCGATTATGACGACGTTGAAGGAATTAAAGGCGCGCGGGAAAACGGTGATGGTCGTCCACCATGATTTGCAGACGGTTGCGGATTATTTTGACCATGTCTTGCTGCTGAACCGCACGGTGATCGATCATGGTAAAACGAAGGAAGTCTTTACAAATGATAATATTACAAGAGCATATGGAGGAAATATGCGTTTACTAAGAGAGGAGCAGCAGCATGTGGTCCATTCTCTTAAGTAGTAACACTCAATGGGTATTGATTAGTACGATGATTCTTGGAATTGCGGCTGGCACGATTGGCTGCCTCGCTTATTGGCGCAAGCAGAGCCTGATGAGTGATGCGCTTGCTCACGCCTCCCTGCCTGGGGTGGTGCTCGCTTTTTTCCTATTAGGAGAAAAGAATTTGTTCATTATGATTATCGGAGCGGCGATCAGTGCCTTGCTCGGTGCCTTCTTTATTCAATGGATTCAAACGGCGACACGGGTAACCGCTGATACAGCGATGGGCATGGTGCTTTCGGTCTTTTTTGGGCTCGGAATTATGCTGTTAACGGTGGTGAACCGGACAGCCGGCGGAAATCAGAGCGGTCTGGACAGCTTCATTTTCGGTCAGGCAGCTTCGATGGTCCGCGCCGATGTGTATACGATGACCAGCTTAGCGCTTCTCGTCATCTTCGTAGTTGTAATCGGCTTTAAGGAGTGGAAGCTTTATTTGTTTGATGCGGGCTTTGCCAAAGGGCTCGGTTTGTCGCTAACGTGGATGAATATACTTTATACAGCTGTGCTGGTCATGACGATCGTTATCGGCATCCAAGCGGTCGGCGTCATCTTGATCGCTGCTTTACTGATTATTCCGCCGGTCAGCGCGCGTTACTGGACGCAATCGTTTAAATGGATGGTTCTGCTATCAGCAATCGTTGGCGGGATAGCTGGCTCGGTCGGCACCGCGATCAGTGCGTTAGGAAGCGGCTGGCCGACAGGTCCGTTTATCGTTGTCGCCGCGGCTGCCTGCTTTGTCGTTTCCCTTCTTTTCGGCAAGGAAAAAGGGGTATTGGTCCAACATTTGCAATTTAAGGCTCAGAAAAAGCAAGTAGAGCGGGAGCAGCAGAAGGCACAGCTTTATACTAAAGGGGTAGGATCATGACGTATACAGCCTGGATTCTTTTGACGGCGTCTTTAGTTGGTCTGTCTTGCGGCTTGATCGGCGTGTTTCTTATTTTGCGAAAGATGGCGATGATGTCGGATGCGATCAGTCATACCGTCCTGCTCGGGATCGTCATTGCTTTTTTGATCACGCGGGAACTCCAAGGCCCGCATATGTTAATCGGAGCGATTCTCGCCGGTTTGCTGACTGCCTTTCTCGTCCAATGGCTCCATTCATTGGACATTGAGCTTCATGCGTCAATGGGAATTGTCTTTACGACTTTATTTTCAATTGGCGTTATTTTAATTGCGACGTCAGCTGGAAATGCTCATCTTGATGTGAAGCATGCGTTAATGGGCGAGATCACCTTTGTTCCCTTTAACATGATGGAGCTGCCGATCATCGGGGAAATCCCAAGAACGACGGCGATGCTGGCCCTTGTCTTTCTGATTGTCCTCTTCTTTGTCATTGTTTTATATAAAGAGTGGAAAATCACCTCATTTGATCCGGCGCTGGCGGCAAGCTTAGGTATACCAGTCTTGCTGATGCATTATCTTTTTATGAGCCTCGTTTCGATTACGACGGTCGCTTCGTTCGATGCTGTTGGAGCAATTATGGTCGTGGCGATGCTGATTACTCCGGCTGCTTCCGCCTATTTGTGGACAGATAAGCTGTTGACAATGCTTGTTCTGAGCAGCTCCTTTGGCGTCATTTCAGCAGTCGTCGGCTATTATCTCGCAGCCTGGATCGATACGTCGATCTCCGGTTCAATGGCTTTTGCGACAGGCCTGGTGTTTCTGATCAGTTTTATTTTTTCGCCGAAGCACGGCTTAGTCTCTAAACGGCTGCATGCTGTAAAATCATAGCGAAAGGAATGCTGTCACAAGGTTGAAACACAACCTTTGGCGGCATTTTTTTGTTGTTCTGATGTATAACAGAAAAGAGGAATTAGAGGATTTATAAGACAAATCATTAAAATAGTCAAAAAATTTTAAAATAAGTGATTGTTTTTATGTTGTTTCTGTTATATTATAAAAATGCAAAATATATTCTGTTATAGTACATTGCTAGTATGAAATGGGGACGACAGATATTTTGCAAAACATTATAAAGACAGGAGATGAGGAGAGTATGATGAAGCAAAATGGACGATTGGAAGCGGAAAGGCTGCAGGAGCAATGGGAAACAGAGGCGCGCTGGCAGGGGATCGAGCGGCCGTATACAGCAGACGACGTGATGCGTCTAAGAGGCTCGATTCAGATTGAGCATACACTTGCGAGGGCAGGAGCGGAGAAGCTGTGGAAGCTGTTAAGAGAAGAACCGTTTGTTCAGTCACTTGGCGCCCTGACAGGAAATCAGGCCGTCCAGCAGGTGAAGGCCGGTTTGAAAGCGATTTACTTAAGCGGCTGGCAGGTCGCGGCGGATGCCAATCTTGCCGGTCAGATGTATCCCGATCAAAGCTTGTATCCGGCGAACTCTGTCCCTCAGGTTGTGAAGCGAATGAATAATGCACTTGCCCGGGCTGATCAGATTCAACATATGGAAGGAGAAGGCGACGTTGATTATTTCGCCCCGATCGTCGCTGACGCGGAGGCCGGCTTTGGCGGACAGCTTAATGTCTTTGAGCTGATGAAAGCGATGATTGAAGCCGGGGCGGCGGGCGTTCATTTTGAAGACCAGCTCGCTTCGGAAAAGAAATGCGGCCACCTGGGTGGGAAGGTTCTTATTCCAACACAAACGGCGGTTCGCAACCTCGTCTCCGCCCGGCTGGCGGCCGATGTTTCTGGTGTGCCGACTGTCATTATTGCCCGGACGGATGCCGACGCAGCCGACCTGATTACGAGTGACATCGATCCGGCGGATGCCCCGTTCATTACCGGGGGGCGAACAGCAGAGGGCTTTTACCGGACAAAGGCTGGAATTGATCAGGCGATTGCTCGCGGTCTCGCCTATGCGCCGTATGCTGATTTGCTCTGGTGCGAAACTTCGAAGCCAAGTCTGGAGGAGGCACGGCAGTTCGCTGAAGCGATTCATGCTCGTTTTCCTGGAAAAATGCTGGCCTATAATTGCTCTCCTTCCTTCAACTGGCAAGCCAATCTCGACCGCGAGGCGATTGAAACGTATCAAATCGAATTGAGTAAAATGGGCTACAAATTCCAGTTTGTCACATTAGCCGGCTTCCACTCTTTAAATTACAGTATGTTTGAGCTGGCCAGAGACTATAAAAAGCGTGGAATGGGCGCGTACACGGAGCTTCAGCAGGCTGAATTTGCGGCGGAGGAGCACGGGTATACCGCGACGCGCCATCAGCGTGAGGTTGGCACGGGCTATTTTGACGAGGTGGCACAGGTCGTATCAGGCGGGACAGCTTCGACGACTGCCTTGACGGGCTCTACCGAAGAAGCGCAGTTCCAGCAATAAGCCGTTCGGGCAGGGGCCCGCTGAAAGCTGAAAAAAGTGAAAATCATCCTTTTTCAGCAGCCTCTTCAGGCACAAGGGTTATTGGGAAGCCCCCCTCCTAATAAACCTGTGACGGGCTATTGCCGAATCGGAGTATGAGCAAAGAGGCTGGACAAAGATTCTTTTACCTTTCGTCCGGCCTATCCTTTTTTTCAATGCTAATATCTTCAAGCGGAGCCTGTATTTTATTGTAGAGGATGCGGGCGGCTCCTCTATATAATGAAAGGAAGACTGGAAAAAGGATTGTGCGCTCATGAACCAACATCAACAAACCGTAAAGAAATGCTGCGAAAGTCTGCTGGAACCGACATGCGAGGCGGCCTTGCCGCCGATTGCCTACCGCTATTTACGCTGGAATGAACTAGAACAGTTTCAAACGAAAAGCATCGAGTGGTTTACCTTAAACGCAGTTTTGCTTGCTGAATTGGAGACGAGGTCACTTCATGATGTTCTGCTGGCGGAATTAAGGCGAGTTGCGCAGCTCGAAGATGTCCACCGCCTCATTCCACATGAAAAAGAACGACAGGCCTTCTACCAATTTTCAAACGTTATTCCTTTTCAAAAAAGGGAAAAAGGCCGCTGCTGAAAACGTCCGACTTTCACATTTTCAGCAGCTTTGTTATGTGTAAGGCTCTTCTTCATTTTTATCGGCTTCATCATGCGTATGATGAGCCTCGGGAAACTGGCGGGGAAGGTCCTGATGCAAATTGCGAAATTCATAGCCGTAGCTATTGTAGTATGTTTGATGCTCTCGCCACGGGGTATCTTTATTCTCCACGGGTACGTCCTTCCCTTTCGGCGTACCGTAAGACCCTTCCGGAAATTCCTCCGCTGTCAGAAACGAGCGCTGTGTCTCGACATTTGAAAAGTCCGTATATTCCTCTTCCTTCTTTGCCATTTTTATCACCTCTCATTTGAGTTCGTACATATAGTGTAGCCTTATGTTGCAAAATTATAGTGGAAATGTAAGGGACGATAAGAAAAAGCCGCACTGTGGTTTTTTTGTTGACATGTAACCAAAAGGTTTCGTATGATGAATGCAAAAGCAACTGAAACAGGAGGAATGGCAGATGAGCAAAATGGAAGTACCTGAAATTCGCAAGCAGGCGACGTTTCGCGCTTCAATTGAGAAAGTATGGAAGACAGTCGCAACACAGGAGGGAATGGAAGCTTGGTTTATGCCAAATGATTTCAAGCCGGAGATGGGCTATTCGTTTACGATCCATTCTCCTTTTGGACCGACAGCGTGTAAAGTGCTTGAACTCGATCCCCCGAACCGCCTGGCGTTTTCCTGGGGAGAAGAGGGCTGGCAAGTCACTTTTCTTTTAAAAGAGACAGGCGATGAAACTGAATTTACCCTCATTCACTCAGGCTGGGGAGCCGCTGATGAGATTCATCCGGGAGGACCTGGACAAACGAATAAAGAGATTCGCGAGCGGATGAATCAAGGTTGGGAGGCTATTGTTCAAGAAAGACTGCGACAAGTGGTGGAAGCATAATGGGAGCTGAAAAGCTTGATATTTTTCAGGCGATTGCTGATCCGACAAGAAGGAAATTATTGCGATTGCTTGCCGGGAAACGTCAGTCGGTGACGATGCTCAGTCAGCATTTCCAAATAAGCCGTGTTGCGGTCTCTAAGCATTTGCGCGTCCTTGAAGAATCAAAGCTTGTGTCTGCTAAAAAGGTAGGACGTGAAAGGCGTTATCAGCTTGAAGCGCAGGCCCTGCTTGAGGTGAAGGAGTGGCTTTCCTTTTATGAGCAATTTTGGGATAATAAGATGACGGCTCTTAAATATGTAGTCGAAGAAGATGGTAATGGCGGATCAAGGGAGTGATTTTTGATTGTGGGGAATGTTGAACATCAAAGAGAAAAGATTACGTTCAAAGGAGGGATAGTAAGTGACTTTAGAGAAGATTGAGTCAACGGGTGAGGAACTATCGTTAAAGTTATTTATCGTATTATCCCGTGCTGTGCAGACGGTAAGAAAAAAGGTGGAAGAAGATATCCGGTCTTATGGGTTGAATCCGACCGAGTTTGCTGTGCTGGAGCTTATTTACCATAAAGGGGACCAGCCCATTCAGAAGATCGGCGAAAAGGTGTTAATTGCCAGCAGCAGTATCACTTATGTCGTCGATAAATTAGAAAAAAAACAGCTGATCAGACGAAAGCCCTGTCCGACAGACCGTCGGATCATCCATGCCTCGATTACAGAGAAAGGCAAAGAGCGGATGGACGAAATTTTCCCTCTCCATAAGGAAGCGCTGATGACGATTTTTGCCGGGCTGGAGTCAGAAGAGAAAACGAGCTTGATTGAATTGTTAAAGAAGTTAGGCTATTACGCTCAAGGTGTCGATAAGCTGCGCGATGCGAAAGACGAGGGATAGATCGTACCGAAATGTGCAACCTAGTGATGTAGAAAGACCAAGTATAGAAATCTAAATTCACTTACAAAATTAAAGTAAAATATCTTGAATTAAGAATATATTACGTGGTACTATATAAAGCAGAGATAAACGAGCCGGTTTTTTCGTTTATCGAAGGTTACCCACGGCCAAAATGGGGAAAAGTAGGTGAATAGCAATGGGTTTCTTTGCGAAATTATTTGGTCAATCTAATCAAAAGGAGTTGGAGCATGTGTCAATCAAATTAGCGGTGATTTACTACAGTTCGACAGGAACCAATTATCAAATGGCAAAGTGGGCTGAAGAAGGTGGAAAAGCAGCGGGTGCTGAAGTGAAAGTGCTGAAAGTTCCTGAGCTTGCCCCGGAAGCGGCGATTGCCTCAAACCCGGCGTGGAAGGCTCATCTTGAGGCAACTTCAGACGTCCCTGAAGTAACGCTTGACGATCTTGAATGGGCGGACGCGATTATTTTCAGCGCACCGACACGCTTTGGTAACGTACCTGCGCAAGTAAAGCAGTTTCTTGACACGACTGGCGGATTATGGGCGACAGGCAAATTAGCGAATAAAGTTGTCAGCGCGATGTCTTCAGCGAGCAACGCCCACGGCGGTCAGGAAGCAACAATTCTTTCCATCTATACGACAATGTATCACTGGGGTGCGATTGTCGCCGCTCCTGGCTATACAGATCCATTGCTGTTTGCTTCCGGCGGAAACCCGTACGGAACAAGTGTAACCGTCGACCAGGAAGGCAATATGCAGGAAAATGTAGAAGAAGCGGCAAAGTACCAAGCGAAACGCACCGTACAAGTAGCCGAGTCGCTGAAAAAAGGAAATCAATAACAGCAAAACACCGTAACATTAGTAGAGGCCGGGATAAAAGGTTGTTTTTTACCTTTTGCCCCATCCTCTAAGCAATGAGCGGAACCGTCACGATTTTTTTAAAAGCCCGTTGTGAGTGGATTTCTCACAACGGGCTTGTGGCGTGTGAAGCCATTGCCAAGAATGGAAAACATTGAATATATTACCAAAAAAAGATAATATAAGTACTAATAAGTCGCTATTAATTCCACTTGCGACGGTCAAAAGTAGTTCACTTTACTTCTAAGTAATGATAGGGATGTGATAATCAGATGGAGAATGAGAGAGAATTTGTCAGTGTTAAAAATTTCATATTTATCAGTTTTTATAGTTTCATTGCTTCCGTCATGTTTATCTCTATTAGTGAAAGTAAAGAAACCCTTCTCCATTTTTCAAAGCAAGATCTGGTTTTGGGTATAGTGGTATTTTCTGTGTATTTTCTGATTATCTTGTTGATCTTTCAAGTAATTCTGAGCTTTATTAATAAGAAGTTTTCCTTTTCTTCTTCATTGGTGATAAAGCTTTTTTTCTTTATTGGGATCGTGAGCTTGATTATGATGAATTCACAAGTCTATGATGGAATCATATACAGTAGTTTTCTTGCGATTTATTTACTGAAAGAAATGGTTTATGAGTGAAGGGAACTGGAATGGGCTTGGTTTTCTGAAGTACGGACCGTTGTAAGCTCTTTAATCGCTTTGTTCCAGGGGGGGACAGGCTTTTTTTTGTCATAAAACAGTCACTCTCAAAGCGGGCATTGTTCTCCTGTTTCCACTATACTAATAGGAGAAGCAAAGTCTTTCTGATGTTCCGAAGGTGTATTTGCTTCAGTTGATATGTGAAATGTTTCACTAAATTGAAACAATAATTTGCAGTGAGGAGATTCTTACTATGAAGGAACTCAAGCAATTTGCAAATGAATATAAAATGAGCCGGATTTGGCTCGTCATCATTGCGGTGCTGACGGCGGCGACGATTGTCGCTCAGGCTTATTTCTTCGTGACGGTTGTCGAGCGGGTCTTTTTAGCGGGGCAGTCTTTTGCCGAAGTTCTGCCATTTTTATACGGGCTGCTCGCCGTCCTTGGAGCAAGAGCGCTTCTCACGTACATCAACGGCCGAATCGGCGTGGGGATCGCCACCCGCGTGAAACAGCGGGTCCGTCGGGCCTTGCTCGAAAAATACCGGGATGATCCGCTTCAGGCCGCGCTTCAGCGTCAGTCGGGAGAGAAGGTGAGCATGATGATGGATGCGGTCGATGAACTGGACAGCTATTACAGCACCTATCTTCCGCAGCTGATACAAACAGCGGTCGTGCCGCTCGTCATTCTCGGCGCGGTCTTTTCCCAGCATATTCCGACTGGAATTATTATGATCGTGACAGCGCCGTTTATCCCGCTCTTTATGGCGATTATCGGGATGAAGACACAGGCAAAGTCGGAGGAGCAACTGGAGAAGCTCGCCTCCTTCTCGGGTAGATTTCTTGATACGATTCAAGGCCTCGTAACCCTTAAGCTTTTTGGCCAGGCGAAGCGCCAGAAGGAAGTAATCCGCGCGAGCAGTCTCGGCTTTCGCGAGGCGACGATGGAAGTACTGAAAATTGCCTTCATTTCCTCATTGATGCTTGAATTTATTTCGATGCTCAGCATGGGGATTATCGCGCTCGAAGTAAGCTTGCAGCTTATTATCTTTCAGGGGATCAGCTTTTTCTCCGCCTTCTTTGTCCTCGTGCTCGCTCCTGAATTTTATTTGGCGTTAAAGGAACTGGGAAGCGCCTTTCATACCGGCCGCAGCAGCAAGGGCGCCGCGGCAAAAATTTCAGCAGAGCTGACGAAAGAAGGACAGAGGCTGGAATGGGGAGGTCTGACGCTGCCGGATGATCAGCCTCCGGCGATCGCCTTACGAAATGCCGGCTTTCGTTATGAAGAGAAAGGGTTTGCTTTAACGGATGTGACCGTGGATATTCCACCGTACGCGCAAGTGGCGATTGTTGGGCCAAGTGGATCGGGGAAAACGACACTTCTCAATGTGCTGAGTGGTCTGCTGCCGCTTTCCCAAGGTGAATTGCTGGTGGATGGAAAGCCGCTCTCTTCCTATGACGAAACAGCATGGTTCGCCAAGGTAAGCTATATTTCCCAGCAGCCTTACTTATTCAGCGGAACGATCGCTGAGAATATTGCGATTGGCAGCACCCGTGATGTAAGCAGGCAAGAAATTGAAGAGGCGGCCCGGCAGGCTGGGATGGCCGAGGTAATCGCAAATTTGAAAGACGGTTATCAAACGCAAATCGGCGAGGGAGGCCGTGGCCTTTCAGGTGGAGAACGGCAACGAATCGCTCTCGCACGCGCTTTTCTAAAGCGGCCGGCGGTGATTGTCTTTGATGAGCCGACGACCGGTCTTGATTTGCGCACAGAACGGATTCTCTCAGAGGGGCTAGCCGAGCTTGCCCAATCATCGACAGTGATCACGGTTGCGCACCGTTTGCACACGATTAAGCATGCCGACCACATCCTTTTTCTAAAGGGCGGGAAGGTGATTGGAGCCGGCACACATGAGCAGCTGCTGGAGCGTGTTGAGGACTACCGTAAGATGATCTCGATACAGAGGGGAGGGAGAGATGGATGAAGGAACTTGCCGCGGTTATGAAACTGATGCTTCATGAAAAAAGGGACATTGTCTACTCGGTTATCGCCGGATTTTTGGCCGGGATCGCCGCTGTCGGCCTGTTTGCTTCAAGCGGCTACCTGATCTCCAAGGGGGCGCTAATGCCGCCATTGTACGCCTTGACGGTGACGATTGCTTTCGTCAAGCTCTTTGGCTTTTTGCGGGCGCTCGGACGCTATGTCGAACGGTACTATTCGCATCGCGCTACGTTTACGATGTTGAGCCGGCTGCGCCTTTCCTTTTATGAAAAGCTTGAACCGTTGGCGCCGTCGCTTTTTCAAACGTATCGCAGTGGTGATCTGCTGGCGCGGATTGTTGGCGATGTTGAAAGCCTGCAGCATTTCTTTTTACGGGTCTTTTATCCGCTCGTTGTCCTGTTGCTCGTTTTTTTCGCGACGATTGTCTTCACCGCTTTTTATTCAGTGGCGATTGCGCTCGTCCTGCTGACCGGTCTTTTTTTGACTGGTGTCCTCATTCCGGCATGGTTCGCTTTGCGCCAGCGCAGGCTGAATAGTAATCTGCGTGACAAGCGGGGCGAGCTGTCAACGGAAGTGACGGAGTTCCTTTACGGTTTTAAAGATCTTACGCTTTACCAGCAGCAGGCGAATAAAGAAGCTGAGCTGTCGCGGGCCGCTGCTGAATATGTTGGTGAGCAGGAGAGGGAAGGACGGCAGATTCTGGCGAGCCGAGCGGTCAATACGGCTGCCTCGCTGCTCGTTTCATGGGTTGTGCTTGCTCTCGGCGCCTATTTGGTGACGACAGGAGAGCTTGACGGTTTGTTTTTAGCGATGCTTGTCATGATCTCGCTCACGGTCTTTGAGAACGCGACACCGATGGCTGCTTTCCCGAGCTATTTTGAAGATAGCCGAAGTGCGGCGCGGCGCCTGGCTTCCGTCGTGGAGCAGCCAGCGCAGACAGAGACAGAAGCGGAGCTACAGTCGCCGGGGAATGAAGTGCCGGAGATTTGGTTTGAGCGTGTCAGCTACACCTATCCAGGGGAGGGGCGACGGGCGTTAACGGACATAAGCCTTGAACTGAAGCGAGGCTCGAAAACGGCGATCGTCGGGGCGAGCGGCTCCGGCAAGTCGACGGTACTCCAATTGCTTCTCGGAATCGTCGGGCCTGAGCAGGGCGTCGTCCGTTGGAACGGAAGTGAGCTGCGGCAGCTATCGAAAGAAAAAATATGGGAGCAGGCGAATGTGGTTCTGCAGGAAAATCATTTCTTTTACGGAACGATTCGTGACAATTTGCAGCTTGCTTCTTCTGAGGCCAACGATCAAGAGATGAAGGCTGTGCTAAAGCGGGTGGCGTTGGAGCATCTGTCATTAGATGATCAAGTGCTTGAAAAGGGAGAGAACCTCTCCGGCGGGGAGAAACAACGGCTGGCGCTGGCTCGGGCGATGCTGAAACAGGCGCGTGTCTGGCTGCTCGATGAGCCGACTTCCTCTGTTGATGCTTTGACGGAAGAGCGCCTTTATCAGGAGCTTTTCCGGCAGGCTGAGGGGGCGACTGTCGTGCTGGTCAGTCATCGTCTAACCGGTTTGGAACGGATGGATCAAATTATTGTGATGGAAGATGGCCGTATAGTTGAGGCAGGCAGCTTTGAGGAGTTAATGAAAGCGAACGGCTACTTTTATCAAATGAAGGAAATTGAAAAAGATGTGATTGGGTAAAAAGGAAAGGATGTCTCAGCACGTTTTGAACGAGAGAGACATCCTTTTTTTACATAACAGTTTTATTTGTTTTTAAACATGTCAAAAAACGCATTGAAGCTTTCCACAAATTGAAAGGCAAAAATACTAACCGCAGTAACAGACAGCATGCCAACTACAACCAATCTCATCCACATCATAATCGAACGACCTCCCTAGTAAGTTAGTTTTTTTAACGTGTATAGGAAGGGGATGAGATAACGTAATTACTTTGGTACATAATCGGCCTTAATAAAAGAAAGACCCGTAAGTAATACCATACCGGTACGGCGAAGACAAGAAGCAGTATCGGCAGGAGCTGCTCAACCGGGAGAGCCCACGATACGACCACTTTCAGCTTACCGTCTCCAAGGTCATAAAAAGCATGACCGCTGCCATGATCATAGAAGTGAGTGATGTCGGCTGTCTCCAGCGGATGCACCGTCGAATAGCTGGACTGATCATGAAAGTAGACATAGATGGAAAGAAGAAACGCAGTCAAGATTGTCAAAGCACAAAATCGTTTCACAGCCGTTTCCTCCTTCTTGTAAGCTTACTTCTATCATACTCCGAAAAACGCAATTTGAAAACGAATTTCTAACTTATCTGAAAAAATAGTTTTTTTGATGGTGAGGCAGTACAGGAATTGAGGAAGACCTTAGCTCCGCACATCGTTTGCAAAGAAAAAACCGCCACGTGGATTTTTTATCCCTGTGACGGGGCTGTCCTTTGTTTTTGTGGTTTCTTGGTTAAATAGCTGTGGGCTAGCATGCCGCCCATAATGATCAGCAGGCCAATGATCGCCGCGGCAGAAGGGAATGGACTTGAGAGCAGCCACATTTCACCGAGCAGGACGAATAAAACCTGGGCTGACTGGGTCGCTTCCACGCCAGCTAAACGATCAGGGTTTTCATGAACGCGGTCGGTCGCGATAAAAAACAGCGTCGTGGCAATGACGCCGGAGCTGACGGCAACGATAAACGCTTGCAGCAGCTGGCTTGAAGAGGGAGGACCAACTGTGATCAAGCCATAGCTTGCCAGTACAAGCCAAAACGGAAGGCTTGCCACTGTCATGCCAAACACCCGTTGGAATGTATCGAGCCGCCCGCCGCACAGCTCCATCATTTTGCGGTTGCCTAAAGGGTAAGCAAACGCCGCGACAATGACAGGGAGTGTACTGAACAGCACAACTTGAATTGAAACCGTCGTCGCGTGCTGGAGCTGGATCAGCATGACACCCGCAAGGATGATAAAAGAGATCGCCAGTGACTTGAGCGGCAAGCTGTTTTTTATTCGCTTCGGACCCGTCGTAGTTTTTACTTCATGGAAAAAGAAAGGGGTCAGCAGTACGCCGGCGACAATCGTCAGCTGCCAGGTGCCGGCGACGAGCCAGCCCGGTCCATAGGCGGCGGCATAGGTGATCGGCGCGTAAAAGAGCACGAAGCCGACAAAGCTCCAGCCAATCCACGACAGCGGACGGCTCTTTATTTCAAATAAAACTTGTTTCATATTCTTTCTTGCAAGTACAATAAGAAGAAAAAAAGGAAACATGAAAATAAAGCGCAACGACGAGCTCCAAATCCAGCTTCCCCCCGTTACTTCCATTGAACGGTTTAAAATAAAGGTCACGGCAAAAAACATGGATGCAATGATTCCGATAAGAATTTCTTTCATCGACTCACCTTTTTCATTTTGTATATTAAAATATACTGTTGATAAACTATAATATACTACCTTTCGAGTGAAAAAACTACTAAAAAAGGAGGTCTGCTGATGAATTCGCATATGAACGATGCAGAAGCATTGGCCAAACATCTTGGTGCGACATTGCGGAAGCTAAGACAGGAGCGGAAAATGAGCCTGCAGGAGCTAGCGGAGATCACCTCCGTCAGCAAGCTAACTCTTGGCAATATCGAGCGGGGGGAATCGAATCCGTCGCTGGCCGTCATTTGGAAAATCGCGAATGGGCTGGCAGTGCCGCTTTCCGTTCTGCTAAATGAACAAAAGGATATTCAAATTTCTCGCTGCCATGAAGGAAATAAAGTAGTCAGTGCCAATGAAGTGTGCACGCTCGAACCGATGTTTGAAGTGTCCAGCTACGGATCTAGCGAGATTCATCGGGCGTTTCTTCAACCGCATAGCGAGTATCGTCCCGGCGCGCATCAGCAGGGCGTGACAGAATACGTCACAGTGATGACAGGCCGTTTAAGAATACAAATCGAAGAGGAGCACTACGAGTTAAACCAATATGACTCGATCACCTTCAACGGAGACAAAGTGCACGCCTACCAAAATCCCACCTCAGAAATAACCGTCCTCCACTTCCTCATGACCTATACAAGTCCGAAGCCATGAGCGTAACCGCCACGATCCCGTCCTTTTTCGTAACTTGAAGAAGAGTAATGACTCCGCACGTTGCGCGCTTTGCTACGAGTGGGTTTCTCGTAGCAAGGCTTTCAAAATCAGGAAATGGCTACGCTCATTACGGAAAAGCTGCTGAAAAAGTACGATTTCCACTTTTTTAGCAGCTTCATGTAACCCACTCACGCTTTTCCCGCCAGCTTCAACTTCCTTACGAGAAGAAGCGGGGTCATGCCAACGGCGATCAGTAGTGCTAAAAAGGCCGGGAGGTAGGATTCTGTCAAGCTGGAGCTGTAAACGGCCGCGAGTAATCCGACA
Organism: Halalkalibacter oceani; assembly: GCF_040544555.1. NCBI lineage: Bacteria > Bacillati > Bacillota > Bacilli > Caryophanales > Bacillaceae > Halalkalibacter > Halalkalibacter oceani. The sequence continues at coordinate 117,159 of NZ_JBEPKD010000009.1, read as the reverse complement.
CTTGTCACCCGTCCGGCGCTTAAGGCGATTTCACGAGAGATGACCAATTCAACTCTTGTAGCCCCTTGGTCATCCAGCTCGGCAATATTATTCAGCGACATTGTGTTAAACGGCACCTCAAACAGCGGAATGCTGATCGCCGCCACAATCCCGTACGCGATGAGAATCACCCAGTTGACATCGAAAAGGAACAGGCTGAGCGCGCTGCTTAAACCAAGATTGCCTGTAATGAGCAATGCTTGCTGCGAGAGACTCATTTTGCATTTTCCGACGACGTAATAAGTGATGACCGACAGAAGCGTCGTGACGAAGACGAAATTACCCAACACCGATTCACTGCCGGTTACCATGAACACCCAGACGACAATCACAAAGGAGATTACCCCGTCCCGGAAAGATAGCCCGACAAAGGCGAGGGAGAGCAGTTTCCATTCACGGTTGCGATGAACGTCGATGATTTTTCGCCAGCGAAACCGTTCTTCCAGCTTGTAGGCCGGCAATAGCGTTGTGAGCCAGATTGTATTGGCGAACAAGAGGAGAGACAGGAAAAAAATCAGCTGATAGCCGTAAAAATCAGGCAGGAAAGTCACGATCAGCCCGGCGATAAAAGGACCGAGCATTTGCGAAAGAGAGCCGAACAACCCGTTGACTCCGTTAAACCAAAGCCGGTTATGCTCACTCGTTAAATCAACGGAGAGAACATTAATCGAAAGCCAATAAAAGCCTGAGCCGACTCCGAAAACAAAACCTAGCAACGGCACCCAGTCGATCGCCTGCTCTGCTAACGCTAAAATAGCGAGATAAAACAGCAGCTGCAAGCAGCCGCCGATGATCAGGCCGATTTTCCGATCCTTCTTTTTACAGAGCCAGCCGGCAAAGACGAAGGCCGGCAGCCAGGTGACATAGGCGATGAAATTAAAGAGAGCCACCTCGTAAATATTGTCAGACAGACGAAAGAGAAAGACATTCACAAACACATTCGATAAACTGTTTGCCAGAGCATTGATGCTGATAATGGCCAGAAGCAGCTTCGTCTCACGGGGAAGGACTGCTTCATGCTGCAAGGAGAGTTCGTTCAACGGCCCGGCTTTCCTTCAAAGTACAGTGGGTTGCTCATCGCCGCCATCATCTCCCGTCCCGCCTCTTCCATATACCGCCATACCTCGACTCTGAGAAATAATTGCCCGTTCACTTCGACTGGAATTTGCAGCTGCCCCTCGTCAGACTGATGAATCGATTCGCTTTCCACCTGATCATTTGAAATAATCTTGATTCGGTCCCCGCGCGACAGCCTCTCAAACCGAACGGTGGTCTGTGCAGGAGACGGAAGCGGGACGACATCGCCCGTTGTATAGTGCTCGCACGACAGGCTGACAAACGGTCCCTCCGGTAAATAGCTTAACGACACTCTCCGCTGTTCGATCGCCCGTAAGATGCTTTCGCCGGAGCGGGAGTCGCTGTACACCCACACTGTCGGCGAACCGTGCTGGATATAGCGGTGCGGCCGGTGCGTATCACTGCCGCCAATGGCGGGAATTCGTTTCCCCTGGCAAAGCTGCTGATGCCACCAGTCAACTGTTTTTGCATTTGCCTCGCGCCAAGGGCCGTTCCATACCTCGACAAAGTCATAGTCGAGATCCCAAGCCCAGTGCCAGCCGCACTGAGGACAATGGGGGTGGTTGAGGCTTATTGTGGCGCCGGCCGTCTTCGCCTCGGTAAGCCGTTCTCTGACCTGGTCGCCGGTGATCGCCCGGAAATCACGCACCGGGTCAGCGACGCCGAAAAAATTACAATGACCGAAGTTGGTCGTTAATTCCATACCCGGTATGATCGTAAGCGGGCTTTCTTTATGAATAAACTGATTTTGGCTTGTTGTATTATGGTCGGTCGTCGCGATAAAATCCAAGCCCTTTTGCTCGCAAAGCTCCACGATTTCATCAAGCGTGTACGAGCCGTCGCTGTGAACGGAATGCATATGAAGATCGCCCTTTAGCCAGACGGATTCCATTTCGGTAAGTATCACTGTTACCGTGACGTTGCACGGCTTTGGTACGCGGTAGGCACCGAGGATGATCGCCCATTCTCCCGCAGGGATGCTGCCGGCCCGATAGCCCGGAGTCGCCGTCGTTTCCTCAATGGTAAAAGACGAGCGGGCGCCGCCGCTCCAGCCGCGAACCTGTTCCGTGTCCCGGACACCGAGGTCGATTACGCACTCATTTTCCTCAACGTGATAGTCGGCCTGAATGCTTGCTGTCCGCGGCGGGACGGCGAAGGAAAGCTCAATGTACTGATGTTGTTCTTCGGGCATAATCATTCTCGTAAGTGTGAGTTGTTTTTGTTTCAACGCGTCGTCCTCCTATTCTTTCGTTGAACCTGACATAATCCCTTTGACGAAATATTTCTGGATGAACGGGTAGATGATCAGCAACGGAATGAGCGCGATCATAATTCCGGCCATGCGAATATTCGGCGTTAAAAAATAGCTGCTTGATGAGGCGTCCGCTTGCAAAATGAGCGAACGCAAGGCAACCTGCAATGTATATTTGCTTGAGTCCGTAATATAAAGGAGTGCCGGAAGAAATTGATTCCATCTGCTCACGAATTCAAACAAGGTCACCGTCGCCAGTCCCGGTAAGGACAAAGGCAAGTAAATCAAAAACAGGATGCGAATATGACCGGCTCCATCAATATTGGCCGCTTCCGCCAACGATTTCGGCACACTGAGGAAGTAATTTCTCATTAAAAGAATGCTGAAGCCGGAAACGAGACCAGAGATCACGAGGGAGGCCAGTGTATTTAAAAGGCCGAGGTCACGATTGACGATATACAGCGGAATCATAATCGCCTCAGCCGGGATAATCATCGTCACAATAATGAAGGTCGTCAACAGCTTCCTTCCCGGCAAGTCATGCTGAATCAGGACATAGCCGGCAATCGCCGCCAGGAAGACGTGAAAAAACGTACCGAAAATTGTCACAATCGAGTTGTTTAGAAAAGGGCGCCACAGCTCGATTCGGCTCCAGACGGTCGTATAGCCTTCAAGGCTGAACTCGCGCGGCCAGAGCTTCACGCCGGGTGACATCGATGCCAGGCTGGTGGACAGTGAAATCGCCAGCGTATTCAGGACCGGCAGCAGCATCGTCAGGACAAGCACCGTTAAAAAAATTCCATTGATAAGTCGAAAAGCTATTCCTCGATTCAAGAAGCTCAATCCTCCTTGTCATAGCGAATGAGAATACGCGTGACAATCGTTAGTAGAAATGTTGCTAAGATGACTAAATAAGCAGCAGCCGAGGCGACACCCATTTGAAATTGCAAAATTCCTTTTTCATAGGTGTACATCATAATGACATCCACCTTGTGGGCAATCGCCGGATTGCTCATCATAAAAATTTGATCAAAGATTTTCAGCACGGACATAATGTTCAGCATCAGGACGATTTTCATCGTCGGTATCAGCTGCGGCAGCGTAATATAGCGGGTTTCATGCCAGAAATTAGCCCCGTCGATTCGCGCTGATTCATAGAGCGACGGATTGATGCCGACGATCGCTGCTAAATAGATGATGCAGATGTAGCCCATTTCCTTCCAGATGGCGGTGAAGATCATCACTGGACGGGCGTATTGCTCCTGGGTTAAAAACTGCACCGGCTCCAGCTGAAACCATTTTAATAATTCATTGACAAGCCCCCCGTCCGGTGAAAGAATAAAGATCCAAATGCCGCCGACGATGACCCAGGAAAACAAATGGGGGAGATAGATGATCGTTTGCGTAAACTTTTTCAGGAATTGTTTCGTCAGTTCATTAATCGCGATCGCGACAATGATTGGGAACGCAAAGCCGATGATTAAGATGCCGCCGCCGATCAGAACGGTGTTTTTCATTACGAGCCAGAATTGTGGGTCCTGCAGCACGGTGACGTAATTCTGGAAGCCGATAAAGGGGCGGTCGCCGATCAGCCTGAAATCCTGCAAGCTGATCAAAAATCCGCGAACCAGCGGGTAATATGCAAATAAAAGAAAATAGATAAAGATCGGAATCATCATGATATAAAGAGTAAAATGACGTTTAAAAAGCATGCCAATCGTCCTCCTGCATTTGAATAACAGCAGGAACAGCAGCCGGAAGCGGCATGATGAAAAGCACTTCCGGCTGCTCATTTACGACAGGGCCGTACTGCTGTTTGGTTCGTTTCATTTCATAGCTGTTTAGTTGTCAATCAGATCAGCAGCGAGCAGCTCGCCATGCATTCTTTCCACCGCTTCTGCGGCCGGCATGTCGCCGGTAATCGCTGCAAACACGTAGCGCTCGACGATTTTCTCGGCCTGCGGCCAATCGGCAGTTGAGACTTCCGGCTGGGCATGCTCGATAATGACCGCCTGCGCCTCTTCAACGCCGGGCAGTGTGCCGAACGGGTTTTCCCAATTCGTGTTATTCGGGAAGACAACCCCGTGATCCATATTGGCGATCTCGCCTAATTCAGTTAATTCATATTCCCCGTTTTCATCGACTGTGTAATGCAGGTCTTTAACGCCCAACGTACTGACCGTATTACCCTCTGGAGTATGCCAGAACTCAAGAAACTCAAGTGCTGTTTCCGGATGCTCGGCGTTAACTGGGATCGCCCATACACTCGGGTCACCACGGCGCAGCATAAATTCCCCATTTTCATCAGGCACACCAGGCAGTCCTTTGGCCATAAAGCTCGTATTCGGGTCATCGTTCAAACGGATGTTGTTAAAGAGCCCGACCCAGGCATCCCAATATGTGACGACGCCAACACGGTCGGAGAGGAACAGCTCCTGCATGTTACCACTGTCATTTGTCGCGAAGTTCGGGTCGAGAATTCCTTCCGCGTAAAGCTTGGCAAACCATTCATACACCGGAATCGCCGCCTCTGTTGCGTACGGAATTGTCCGCGATCCGTCATCCTTGATCACATAACGCGCCTTTACGCCCGCCGCGCTCATAAACCCTTGAATGTCGTAAAGGCCGGCCGTCGTTAAGCCGTACGTGTCGTCCTGTCCGGTCCCGTTCGGATCCTGTTCTGTAAAGGCCTTCAGCACATGATAGTAGTCATCAAGCGTTGTCGGCTCCTCAAGCCCCAAAGCTTCCAGCCAGTCCTGACGGATAAGCGGCATCGTTCCGCCTTCAAACTTGTTGAAAACACTATAGATTTTACCGTCGTCGTACGTAATTAGCTCCCATTCTTCCGTTGGAATGACCGTCGGGTCGGAGAGAATCTCGGAATCCTGGATCGATTGAGTGAGCTCTGTCAGCGCCCCTTGGTCAACGAGCACATCCATCATTGGCTTTGTCATATACACAAGGTCATATTGTTCACCGGCCGACATCGAGGTAAGCAGACGCTGGTCGTAATCAGTCGGTACTTTTTCAATGGTGACGCTAATCCCTGTCAAACGTTCAATTTCCTTTTCAAATTCAGCGTGTTCCTCAGGCGTTTTTCCGCCAACGACACTCGTCAGGATGCGTAATGTTTTTTCTTCCTGGTCGGCGTCCGTTTCTTCTCCTGACTCATCGGCAGTCGACGTTTGCTGACATGCCGCCAGCAACGTCATTAACAATGCGGCAAGCAATAGTTTTACCATTAACTTTTTCATAGGGTCCTCCTATCGTGTTATCGTTTATTTTTTTCGGTGGAAGCGCGCAGGATCAGATCAGTTGCAATCGTCGTCCTTTTAACGGAAGGAGAGTCGGCTTCAATTTGGTCAATCAACGTATTGGCCGCTTCCATTCCCAGTAACTCGGAATTGAGCTTCATGCTTGAAAGCGCCGGGGAAAACTCCGATAAGAAGACAGGCTCATCACTGAAGGCCATCACCGATAAATCGTCGGGAATCACTCGCCCTAATTCAGCTGCCGCTTTATACACCCCGAGCGCGACTTTGTCAGTATCGGCGATCACGGCCGAGATCGCCGGGTTATGCCGCAGCATGTCCAACGTCCGCTCGTAGCCGTAGTCGATTGCCGTCTCCTCTTCCGCCTTGTAGGCGATGAAAGGCTGGTCGATGTCCTGATATGTAGCGCGGATAATTTTTTGGAAGCCGGCTTCACGGTCAATCGAAACCGTGCGTTTTTTGGCGGCATTCAGAAACAGAATATGGCGATGACCGAGACCCACTAAATGCTCGGTCACGAGTGCGGCCGCTTCGACATTATCGTTATCGACGGTCGCTACTTTGGCGCTGTATTCCCGTGCTGTCCGGCCGATGACGACCATCGGAAGGTTTTTTTCAAGGCATTCCTCAATTCTTGGGTCCTTCTCAATCGGATCAAGCAAAATCTCGCCGTCAACGGGGTCGGATGATTGAAATTCGACCCGGTTTGCATATTTTTCCGCCAACGTGTTGATTAACAGCCGGTAGCCGCGCTCGTAGCACTGGCGCAGCACGCCGTTGATCAGGGATAAATGGAATTGGCTGAATTTCGCCTTTTCGCCGCGCATATTTAAACCGATAATTCTTGTTTCCCGTGTCGTTAAGCTCCTCGCGAAATAATTCGGCTTATAGTTCAACTGTCTGGCTACTTGTAAAACGTGTTCGCTCACCTCCTTGCTGATCGGTCGTTTTTTACTGAAAACATTGGATACTGTGCTCTTGGAGACACCAGCTTGTTTGGCAACATCATTCATCGTCACCATGTGCATCACTCCTTGGGGCTTATATTAAACTAGTTTCATATAAAGTTGGTTAAGGTGGTGTTAAATTAAAGTGAAGGAACGTAAAAGTGAGAAGAAATACTGATAAATAGAGCCCACTGAAAACCGTCCTTTTTCGTAACTCGAAGAAGAGTAATGGCTCCGCGCGTTGCACGCCTCACTTCGAGAAACCCGCTCGTATCAAGGCTTTCAAAATCAGGCAACGGCTACGCTCATTACGAAAAAGCTGCTGAAAAAGTGTAAATCGTCCTTTTTCAGCAGCTTCGATAAATAAGGTGTTTTGACTTTTTCAATGACAGCGCATGAGGAAAATCGGTTCGATAATTATGCTGATATTAAGCTTGTTTTAATTATGTAAAGAGAGATAACACGAGTGGTTCAATTTTAATCGAAAATCGTGACGCTGCGGTCTGGGTTTCAAATTTTCCAATCGAAGAGATAAACGTAAATCAACATCTTAGGGTATGGTTCAAAGACGGGAGAGTTTTATATAGTGATCCGGGGCAAGCGGGATTTAGTAAGTTTGAAAAAATAGTGGAATGAAAAATGGACGTGACCGACTTTTAAAGCAGAAGAGGGAGAAACTGTACGATTTTACGTCGAATAGGTTTTTTTTACTCTTCGACCTCGCTTGTGGGATGGGGAAACGCTTTCCGCAGGCGGGCGTTGAACTAACCGGCTGCGCCGGTGGATGTCAACCTGCGCTTCCCGCCCCTCCCGTCCGCTTTTTCTAGTGGGAAAAAGGGAGCTTGCTTCTCCTCAAATAAAGACAGGTGATCTGTTTTATCTACGGCCCTTCTTTTTATTTAAGTCGACGTAAAGTCTTAAAAGATAAAAATAACTCACGCCGCAGCCGGCATGGCAGCGGCTTTTTTGTCGATGTGGAATAAGAATTTTGCTTTGTTGATAATTAGATTGATTTTTTCAACTTTGTATACTAAAATAAACTTATTATTCATATTATTTTTATAGGAATTAACCTATATAGCGTGGAGAGAGGGGTTAGTGACATTGAAGGCAGAGGCGTTTGTCGAGCTTAACGAGGTTGGGAAGGAATTTTCTGCTCAGGGAAAGACTATCAGAGTGCTCTCAAATATCTCCTTTACGATGAAGAAAGGCGAATTTGTATCTGTACTCGGGAAAAGCGGGTGCGGAAAAAGTACATTGCTTAACTTGATCGGCGGCTTTGACAGCCCGTCTGAAGGCAGTGTCTATTTTGACCGGGAAGAGGTGAAAAAGCCGAGCCGCAGGGCGATCATGCTTTTTCAGCACTATGGACTTTTGCCGTGGCGCACGGTTCTGAAAAATGTCGAGCTTGGGCTGGAGCCGGAAAAGTCTCTTTCAACGGCAGAAAGAAGGGAGCGCGCCCTTGATTCTATTAAGCTCGTAGGTCTTGAGGAGAGCAAGGATCGTTTTCCGGCGCAGCTGTCCGGCGGGATGCAGCAGCGCGTGGCAATTGCCAGGGCGTTGGCGATCCGGCCGGAGCTGATCCTGATGGATGAGCCGTTTGCCGCTTTGGATACATTTAATCGCTACTATTTGCAGGATGAGCTGCTGCGCATCCGTGAGCGCGAGAAAAACAATATTGTGCTCGTCACACATGATATTGATGAAGCGATTTATTTGTCGGACCGCATTCTGATTATGGATGCTCATCCCGGCCGAATTAAGCAAACCCTTGAAATTAATCTGCCTTCCCCGCGTGACCGGAGTCATAGTGACTTTCAGTATTACCGCAAGCTGATTTTGGATTCCTTTCATTTTTCAAAGGACGGGGCAACCTTGGAATTTAATATTTAAATGTGGAGTGTGAGAACATGAATCGGGAGAGAAGAACGTGGGCGAGCCTGATGCTCGCTTTGACTGTGATCCTTTCCTCTTGCGGGGGCGGAGCACCGCCTGAGGAGAAGGTGATCCGGATCGGCTATTTGCCGATTACGCATGCGGCACCTCTTTATTTTGAAAAGCAGTTTGAGGATCAGTATTTGAACGGCGGGCGAATTGAGCTGATTCGCTTCGGTTCGTGGATTGAATTGATGGACGCTTTAAATACCGGACGGATTGACGGCGCTTCGGTTTTGTTCGAGCTGGCGATGAAGGCGCGTGAAAAAGGGATTGATTTAAAGGCTGTCGCGCTCGGTCATCGTGACGGGAACGCTGTTGTGGTCTCGCACGATGTCGAGGAGGTCGCTGATTTGAAAGGGGCTACGGTCGCGATTCCTCATACGCTGTCCGCTCATAATCTCTTGCTTGATGAAATGCTGCAAAACGCCGGCTTAACGTATGAGGATGTGAATCCGGTTGAAATGCCGCCGGCCGAGATGCCGGCAGCTCTATCGGAAGGGCGAATCCAGAGCTATATTGTCGCTGAGCCGTTCGGCGCGCTTGGCGTCAGTCTGAACACAGGGAAGGTGCTTTTTCAGTCAAATGAAATCCGGGCCAATTCGTTGTGCTGCGTGCTTGTGCTTCGCAGTGACTTTATCGAACAGCAGCCTGAATTTGCGCAAACCTTTGTGACAGGCTACATTGAAGCCGGGAAGAAAGCAGAAGCTTATGATGTGCATACCCATGACGAGCATGAAGACCCGTTTAAGCAGTTTTTAAATGTCGATGAGGACGTATTGACGCTGTCGCTTGGCTGGATTTCTTATGATAATCTGCGAATCGAACAGGAAGATTACGAGTATTTGCGCCAGCGTTTAGTTGAGATGGGACTGTCTGAGAACCCGCCGGCATATGAGGAGTTTGTTGATCAGTCATTTTTTGAAGAAGCGTTGGAGAGAAGGTGAGAGCGATGAAGACGGTGAAGCATTTTACGATAGCGTTTATTCTCGTGCTTGTCGTTTGGCAGCTGGTCATTTGGATCGGTGGCTACCCTGAAGCATTATTGCCGCCGCCACTGGCAGTCGGCAAAGGGATCGTCGCCTTGGTTAGCGATGGAACATTATTCACCCATGTCCAAATCAGCATGTTCCGCTTTTTGAGCGGGTATTTGACGGCGGTCGTGGTCGCTGTCGTTCTCGGATTAATCCTTGGCCGTTCACCAAAGGTGTGGGCGATTGTCGATCCGGTCATCCAGGTGCTCCGTCCTGTCGCTCCGGTTGCCTGGGCGCCGTTCATCGTGCTCTGGTTCGGGATTGGGAATATGCCGGCGATTGTCATTATTTTTATCGCCGCCTTCTTTCCGGTGCTGCTTTCAACGGTGTCCGCCGTGAAAAAAATCGACCCGACTTATTTAAAGATTGCCGAGAATTTGGAGATGAAGCAGCCGGCCCAGCTGTTTAAAATCATTTTTCCGGCGGCATTTCCGTACATTGCCAATGGACTGCATATCGCCGTTGGGACGGCGTGGATTTTTCTTGTCGCTGGAGAAATGATCGGCGCGCAGTCAGGGCTTGGCTACCTCATCATTGATTCACGCAATGCGCTTGATCTTGACCTCGTGCTCGCCGGGATTATTTTCATCGGCGTGCTCGGTCTGCTGCTTGATAAAGCGATTGGCTTGTTTGAACGCTGGGTTGGCAGACAATGGGGCGTACAAGGCTAAGCCTGATTTGCCTGGCTTTCCGGTTCAATTGGCACTGCCTGGAGTTCGTCTTTGTCGACATGCTGCTTGCATGAAGGACAGTAATAAAGCAGTTCGACTTCATGCTGGCAGCGTGTGTGAACCAGTTTTTTATAACAGGTTTCAAGATGCTTGCTGCCCCAGAGGACGAAAGCGTGAAAGACATCCTCCAAATCCTGTCCGCTTTCAGTCAAGGTATACTGGTAACGGGGCGGATGCTTGGAATAGACGGTTGACTCAATCAGGCCGACCTCCTCTAAATGCTTCAGCCGGTCTGACAGGAGGTTGGAGGAGATGCCTTCAAGGTTTTTCTTGATTTCATTAAAGGTGGAATGACCGATGAGGATCTCATGAATGACAAGCAGTGTCCAGCGGTCGCCGACAATATTTAATGTTTGCGCGATGTTGCAAGGTAATTTATAACGCTCTTTCACTTTCATCAGACTCCTTTGCTAAAGTTGACATCTTGGACGTTTTTCTTATGAGAAGCAGTCCTAGTATACCACACAATCAAGTAAGTTGTTTTTTAGTACTTAGTATAATAAAATTACATTAGCGTTCGATGCGATCGAATGACTATCAATCTTTCAAGGGAGGACTGGATGATGGCGTTATATTTAGTGGAATCACAGTTGAGTGAGGAGCTGCAAAATAAGGCGGCTTTTGAAGGGAAAGTAGAGGCATTGAGAGAAGACGATAGCGGGCAGGAGCTAATTGAAGTTCAAGTCGCCAAGGACTTCAACAGAGCATTCTTTATTTTTGAAGCGGCGGAGGAAGGTGCGCTTACGAAAAACTTGAGCGATGCCGGCATCGTTCCGTCACTTGTCAAAGAAGTGCGAATCGTCGGCCAGGACTTGGAAGAAGTGAAAAAGCAAAAGGACAAAATCAATTATTTAGTGGAATGGAACTTGCCGGAGAACTTGACAATGGAAGGGTATTTGGCCCGTAAAAAAGCGAATTCCGTTCATTATGCGGAAGTTCCGGAGGTGTCCTTTTCAAGAACGTATGTATGCGAGGATATGACAAAATGCCTTTGCTTCTATGATGCACCGGATGATGAGGCTGTAAAAAGAGCGCGTCAAGCCGTTAAGGCACCGATTGACGCGATAACGGAAATCGCCTCAGATCAGTAAAATTAAAGGAGGACCAGGAAGCCGTGATGACAAACATTCAGCAACGCCTTACCGATTTGTTCGAGAAGGAGCTTAAACCTCAGGTCCGGTCAATTGATGCCGGTTTTTATCCAAAGGAGCTGTTAACGCGATTGGGTGAGGAGGGGTATTTTTCTTCGGAAGGAGCAGCTTCCTCCGCTTATCTTCAGCGAGAGCTTGACGTCGTAGCCGAAGCATCGCGCTTTTGCATGACGACAGGCTTTCTGATTTGGTGCCATTTAGCTGCGCTCACCTATATGCGAAAGAGCGAAAATGATAAGCTGAAAAAGAGAATGCTGTCGCGTCTGGAAAATGGCAGCACGCTTGCCGGAACGGGGCTTTCCAATCCGATGAAATATTATGCCGGGCTGGAGACGCTGCATTTGCAGGCGGCAAAGGTTGATGGCGGCTATGTCGTCAATGGAACGCTGCCATCGGTTTCCAATCTTGATCAGACGCATTGGTTCGGGGCGATTGCTGAAGTGAACGCGGATCAAAGGGTGATGCTGTTTGTCTCATGTGCGGCTGATGGTCTGATACGAAAAGCGAAAACAAATTATCTCGGCATTAACGGCAGCGGTACCTATGCCTGCCACTTTGATGACGTGTTTATTTCGGAGGAGGATGTTCTCGCAGAGGACGCCGATTCATTTATTAAACAGATTCGGCCGGACTTTCTCGCCTATCAAATTCCGCTTGGCTTCGGCGTAACGAAGGCCGCTCTTGCTTCGATTGAGCGCTATCGAAGCCGGCAGGGAGGCTGCAATCAGTTTTTGCCGCTGCAGCCGGAAGCGATTCAGGCCGAGCTGGAAGAGCTGCAAACGGAGGTCACCCACTTGGCTTCCCGCGGTCTAAGCTGGGAGGCGCTGCTCCCGCTCCGCAAACGAACCGCCACTTTAACGATTGAAGCGGTTCATACAGCGATGCTTCATGGCGGTGGAGCGGCCTACCTGAGCAACAGTCCGGAGGCCCGCCGTCTGCGGGAAGCCTATTTCCTGATTAATTTGACGCCGACAATTAAGCATTTAGAGAAGATGCTGACGGTATAAGACAATAGCCGAAAATAAGAGAGGAGCCTACGGAAGGTTGCCTCTCTTATTGATTTTTGAACGTCTTACTCGCGTACTCTTGATAAATCAAATAAAAGGGTGGAATTCATTCTTTAGAAAAATTGTAAAGATGTCTCCGCTCCGCATTTATCCAGCAATTACTTTAACGACAAAGGATCGCGTTCTTGGTCCGTCGAATTCGCAGAAGTAGACGCCCTGCCATGTGCCGAGGAGGAGCCGGCCTTGGGAGAGAATCAATGTTTGGGCGTGACCGACCGTGCTCGTTTTTAGATGGGCGGCAGTGTTTCCTTCGGCGTGGCGGTCCTTAGGATGGTGCCACGGGTAGATTTCGTCAAAGCGGCGCAGCATATCTGTTTTGACATCGGGATCGGCGTTCTCGTTGACGGTAATTCCGGCTGTCGTGTGGAGCGAGGAGACGACGACGATTCCTTCCTTTACATTGTTGTCACGCAGCCATTCACTGATTCGGTCAGTGATATCAATCATTTGATCGCGGGCTGTTGTCTTCAGTTGAAATGTGGCTTGCATCTTCTTCATCCTTTCTCTCTACTGTTTCTTTCTCTTTATTTAAGCAAAAATAACGCCGGATAAAAAGGGGGAAGGCAGGATGATTAAGGGATACTTGCTGTATAATAAAGAGAAAAGACATGAGGTGGTAAACGATGTGTACACCATGAGTAGTGACAGATCAGGTCGTGTACGATCTGCAGGATGACAGGTGGCTGACAAATCGAAATCAACTGACCCCGACGAGGAAGAAAGTGGTTCTGACCTTTGACGACGGTCCAGGCCGCCATCTCATAAGGATATTGGATATTTTAGCGGAACGGGAAGCTCCGGCGATGTTTTTTTGGCTAACGCGGACGTTCTACGAGGCAAGACCGTGGGAACGGGTGATTGACGAAGGGCATATTATCGGCTCCCACTCGCACAAGCATCAGAACCTGTGCAAATTAACGAGAGAGCAGCAATACAAGCAAATCAAAACGAGTGTCAAGCAGCTTGAAGCGGTCACCGGGGAAACGATCAGGCATTTTCGCCCGCCATTCGGGCAGTTTAACGAGGAGACGATGGACATCCTTGAGGAGCTTAGCTTGCTTCCGGTTATGTGGGAAATCAGCTCCTATGATTGGCAGCTTAAGGAGCAGCCTGAGAAGATAATCGACAACGTCGTCAGCCATATAAAGGATGGCTCGATCATTTTACTCCATGAACTGCCGCAAACAGCTGCCGTGTTACCGGATATCATTGATGAAGTCCGGAAAAAAGGATTTGATTTCATCGTTTAAAAAGGAAAAGCGGCTACTCATCGTATCGAGTTGGTTACTCCTTGATTCCTTCCAGCCATTCGCTGTAGCAGTGGGGGCAAAGAGCTTTGTCGACATGCTCGTTCTGGTAAATGAATAAGCCATGATGATAGCTGTCTTCAAATGTATCATCACAATAAAAGCATGGTTCTTCCATCGCTTTGATCCTCCTAAAAAAGTGATACTACTATTTTTTTCAACTTGGCGGATTTTATCCAGCACAAAAAAACCTGTCTCATGGCGGTTCGCCCTTTTGAGACAGGTTTTTTTGTGAGTGAATTAAGGCTTTAACACAACTTTAATACAGTTATCTTTTTTCTTATCGAAGATGTCGTAAGCAGCAGCGGCATCTTTTAGGCTTTCTTTATGGGTAATAATGTCGGTCGGATCGATTGTGCCTTTTTCAACCATTTGATAGAGCTCCGGCATGTAATGGATCACCGGGGCCTGCCCTGCTTTTACTGTAATATTGCGTGAAAAGATCGAGTGCAGCGGATACGCTGTGGCCGGAGCCCCGTAAACGCCGGTCAGTTGGATCGTGCCGAATTTTTTCACCGAGTGGGCGGCGGTAATAATCGGATCAATCGAACCGACCTGTCCGGTAAGCGTTTTTAAATGTTCCTTCAGCGAAACATCGCCGTCCATCCCGACACAGTCGATCACGACTTCGGCTCCCCCTTTCGTGATCTCGTGCAGGTGCTTGCCGATATCTTTATAGTCTTTGAAGTTATAAGTCTCGACATTGTTTGTTCGTTTGGCGTGCTCAAGCCGGTAGGAAACATGGTCGACGGCAATGACCCGCTTCGCTCCTTTCAGCCAGGCGAACTTCTGGGTCATCAGGCCAATCGGCCCGCTTCCGAGGATAATCACCGTGTCTCCGGGCTTGACATCCTCGACGCTCCAATAGGCGGTAGGCATCACGTCCGAGATAAAAAGCAGGCTTTCATCTTCGAGCTCACTGCTCTCCGGCACAACAAATGAAGTAAAGTCGGCATAAGGAACGCGCATGTATTCCGCCTGCCCGCCCGGATAATTTCCAAACATCTCGGAATAGCCGAAGTAGGCGCCGCTATCTTTGTGCGGATTCGAATGATCACATTGACTTTCCATTTGATTTTGGCAAAAATGACATTCGCCGCAGCTTACATTAAACGGGATCACGACCCGATCCCCTTTTTTAACGTTCTTCACGTCCGGTCCGACTTCTTCGACAATTCCCATCGGTTCATGACCGATAATATAATCTTTGCTCAATGGAATCGTGCTATGATATAAATGAAGATCAGATCCACAAATCGACGTTGACGTTATTTTAATAATCATATCATCCGGCTTTTCAATAGCAGGATCATCTACTTTTTTTACTTCAACTTTCCCTTTTCCCTGATTTGTTAAGGCCAGCATTTGATCGACACTCCTTCTCTCGGAAATTAGTATTTACATGCCCGTATTCCCATCCGGTTAAACGGGAAAGTGAAAATGAGAGCCTGAAGATGAAAGCAAGGGGGAGAATAATGTTTAAACGGTTTGGCGTTGTCGCTTCGCTCGTTTTGATAGGTCTTTCACTGTTCTTGCTGGTCAGCGGGCTGCGGCATGATGATGGAAGCTTTGTTAGAAATGTCGTGTTATTTCTGTTATTGCCAGGCTTTGGCGGGTTGTATGGAACGATAAAAGGGAATGGAAACCTGATGCTGGCGGCGTTCTTGCTTTCTTTACCGCTTTGTCTTTACATTTTGCTGGTGGGGAACGGAGCGATATTCAAACTCTTTTTTCTTCCGCCTGTTCTTTATCTCATCAGCCTCATTTTGAAGCGGGGGAAGAAAGCATAAAATAACGAGTGGGTCGCCGTTTGGCTTTCCACTCGTATTCGCATCGTTACATCTTTTCTTCTTCGAGATGAGCGGCGATCCAAATCGCGATTTGCAGCGTAACGGCATCGGCAAATAGCTGTGGATCGTAGCCTGTTTTTTCTTTTATTCGCTTTAGCCGATACATCAGCGTGTTGCGGTGAACGAAGAGGGCTTGCGCTGTTTCGGTTATATTCATATTGTATTGAAAGAACGTTTGCAATGTTTCCTTCGTTTTTGGCGTGAGCTGCGGAAACACCCGCGTCAGAAAACGGGATTTTGTCAGCTGATCGAGCTGGTAGATCAGCGCCTCTGTTTCAATGTCCTCATAGGAGACGAATGTTTTGGAGCCCGTGCGAATCCGGAGGGCAAGCTCTGCTTCTTTGAAGGAAATTGCGACCGCTTCAAGTTGCTCAGCAGGTGTGCCGTAGCCGATCTGGCAGCGGACATTGGCTTTTTTCAGCATCTCCTTCACGGCTTGCAGCTTTTTTCGTAAGCGCTGCGGCGTATAGCCCGAGGTAAGCGCGAATATTTTGCTCCCCTCATGGAAGCCGACGAGTGAACGATCCGGATAGATGATTTGCTCAATCTGCTTCAAAATAGTTGTATCAGCCAGCTTCTCCTGCTGCAAGTCAATCAAAAAAACATGGTACGGCGCGTGAAGCTGAATCGCTAATTGCTTAAGCTGTTGCTCGATCTGCTCCGCATTTATTGGAGGATTGAGCAGGGCGGTGAAGGTGTCTTCCTTCAAGCGCTGCTGCCATTCCTGTTTTGAGGCCATCGAAGCCTGTTTGATCATCAGCTCGGTTGTCATTTTTACTAAATCACCAAATTCCTCGACATCCTCTTTTTGCCCGGTAATGCCGATTGCCCCGACGATAGCGTGCTGGAATTCGATCGGGAGATTAATGCCGGTTTTACTGCCGGGAAGGTTTTTTTCATTTTCCGCTGTAATGACCAATGGCTGTCCGGTTTTAATCACCTGTAGACCGCCGGCGTGGAAAAGTCCAACCCGGCTTGGGTCTCCCGAAGCGATAATGATACCATCAGGATCAATGATGTTAATGTTCCGCTTTAAACGATCCATCGTTTCTTTAACGATTTCTTCTGCGATTTCCTTTGTTAGCACAGTAACCACCTCGGATGTTTCAAAGCTGCTGAAAAAGTACGATTTTCACTTTTGCAGCAGCTTTTTTCGTAATGAGCGTAGCCGTTGCCTGATTTTGAAAGCCTGGCTACGAATGGGTTTGTCGAAGCAAGGCGCAACGCGGAGCCATTACTCTTCTTTAAATTGCGAAAAAGGAAGTTTTTCAATGGCCTCGGATGTTTCTAGCCATTTCATTTTAGGTGTTTCGCCTAAAAAAGACAACAAAAAACGACTTTTTTTTGTGCACTGAACACGAAGATTTATTCATGTAAACGCTGTATAATGAAAACTAATCAAGAGGAAAGTAATTTGAATATAAAGTCAAATCTTTGAAAGCGTTATCTTCTGTGGGGGTGGAGAGATGAAAGTCATTGTCGCGCCGGATTCATTTAAAGGCAGCGTTTCCGCGATGGGAGCCGCCAAAGCAATTGAAAAAGGCATTAAACAGTATCTCCCGGAGGCGGAAACTGTATTAATTCCTGTCGCCGATGGAGGAGAGGGCACGATGGACAGCCTTGTCGCGGCCACAGGTGGAAAAAAAGTTGAGCTTGAAGTAACAGGGCCTTTAGGAGATCCAGTCCGCGCCGCGTACGGTCAGCTTGGGGACGGAAGGACATGTGTCATTGAAATGGCCGATGCGTCCGGTTTATATCTTATCCCTCCCGAACGAAGGGATCCGATGAAAGCGACTACATTCGGGACGGGTCAGCTCATTAAAGCTGCGCTCGATGCCGGCTGCCGTGAATTTATTTTAGCGGTGGGAGGAAGCGCGACGAATGATGGCGGTAGTGGCATGCTGCAGGCGCTCGGGATGAAGCTTTTAACGAAGGATGGTCATGAGGTCGGTTTTGGCGGTGGCGAGCTTGATCAAATTGCTACGATAGACGACCGGGAGTTTGACGGGCGAATTACAGATTCAACTTTTCTGCTGGCCTGTGATGTTCAGAATCCGCTCATTGGTCCAACGGGAGCGTCTCACATATTTGGCCCGCAAAAAGGAGCGACACCGGAGATGGTGGAGATTCTCGATAAAAAGCTGTCTCACTGGGCTGATCTTGTCGAAGCCCAAACAGGGATCGCCCTTCATAACAAGGCCGGGGCAGGAGCGGCAGGCGGGATTGGCGGAGCGTTTCAGGCGTTCTTTTCCGCGGAAATGAGACGGGGAATCGACATTGTCATTGAATATACCGGACTAGAGGAAGCGCTTGCCGGAGCCGATGTCGTGATAACTGGCGAAGGGCAGATTGATTATCAGACAGCCTCAGGGAAAACACCGATGGGGGTCGCCCAGGCGGCGCAGAAGCACGGGATTCCGACAGTTGCCTTTGCCGGTTCAATTGGAAAAGGCATCGAGGAGCTTTACCAGTACGGGATTCAAAGCGTGCACAGTATTGTCAATGGACCGATGTCACTGGCTGATGCGATGAACAAGGCTGAACAGCTGCTCCAGCAAAAAGCGGAGCAAGTGATACGGACGATGTATCTCCATCAATAATAAGAAGACAGGAGTGAGAAAGATGAGAATTAAACAATCGATTGAAAAAGTACCGGGTGGGCTGATGGTTGTTCCACTCATGCTCGGAGCACTCATTAATACAATTGACCAGATGCATATCCCGTTTATCATGAATATTCTTCAAGCATTGGGCGCTGCGCCGAATGCGGATGGTAACTATGAAATGCTGATGATCGGCGGCTTTGCCGAAGAACTGTTTAAAACTGGGGCGCTGACGCTGATCGGTCTCTTCCTGTTCTGCGCCGGAAGCCAAATGGACTTGCGCGTCGGCGGAAGAGCATTGAAAAAAGGGACATTGCTCATGCTGTCAAAGTATTTAACGGGTCTTGCCGTCGGTCTGACCTTTGGCTATTTCTTTGATCCGATGGATGGGCTGCTCGGCTTATCGACGATCGCGATTATCGCGGCGATGACAAACGGGAATGGTGGAATGTATGCCGCTTTGGCAGGCCAATACGGAAACCGTTCAGACGTCGGTGCAGTTTCTGTTCTTTCCTTAAATGATGGACCGTTCCTGACATTAATCGCGCTTGGATTGATGGGCTCAAGCTTCCCTGTTATCGCTTTCATCGCCGTGTTATTGCCAATCGGGATTGGCATGCTGCTTGGGAACCTTGATTCTGAAATTCGTGATTTCTTACGTCCGGGAGAATTGCTGCCGGTCCCATTCTTTGCTTTTGCTTTAGGAGCAGGGATGAATCTGGCAAACTTCTTTAATCCGGATGTTGTCGGCGCGGGAGTCCTGCTTGGTTTGATGACGGTCGTCCTTACAGGGGGAGTCGGCATACTCGTCTTTAAATTGTTTAAAGAGAAGAGCCAAATTGCTCCGGTGGCAGAAGCCTCGACATCGGGGAATGCCGCAGCGACACCGGCGGCGATTGCGGCTGCAGCGACGGTCGCGGCCAATTCCGGCATGATGACGGCGGAGGAAGCGCAAAGCTATCATGACATCGTCAACATTGCGACGGCGCAAATTTCCTTATCAACGTTGACGACTGCGATTCTTTGTCCGATTGCTGTAATCCTCATGGATAAATATCAACGGAGAAAAGGTATTGATGCTAAAATAGAGTATAATGAGAAGTAGAATGGCAAGGTAATGGATGACGGTCTCTTTACATGAGCGACCCCTGAGGTGTAGGCGACTTCAGGGGATTTCGCCATATGAAGGAAGAAACGAACAAAGTAATGAAAAGCGAGGGGTTTTTTTCATGGAAACGACATTATTGTACGGAAAACAAGGGTTGACTATCACTGTGCCCGATGAAGCAACAATCGTGGAGCCGAAGGATATACCTAAGCTCGAGGATGATGAGGCCGCTGTTTTGTCAGCCTTACGCAATCCGATCGGGACGGCGCCGCTTCGTGAGATGGTCAAAGAAACGGATAAAGTGGTGATCGTCATTAGCGATATTACACGCCCGACACCTAATGAGAAGCTCGTCCCGTGGCTGATTAAAGAGCTGTCCCATGTGCCGCTTGAGAACTTTGTTGTGATTAATGGCACAGGCACGCACCGCGACCAAACAGAGGAAGAGTTCGTCCAAATGCTTGGGCAATGGGTCGTTGATAACATCCGGATCATTAACAACCACTGTCATGATAAAGAGAGCTTGAAAAAGGTCGGAGAAAGCCGCTTTGGCTGTGATGTGTATTTAAACAAGGAATACGTCGAGGCTGATTTCAAAATTGTCACCGGCTTTATTGAGCCGCACTTTTTTGCCGGCTTCTCAGGTGGACCAAAAGGGATTATGCCGGGTATCGCCGGAATTGAAACGATCATGACCTTCCATAACGCGCGAATGATCGGTGACCCGCTTTCAACATGGGGGAACATGACAAATAACCCTGTCCAGGATATGACGCGCGAGGTGAACAGCTTCTGTAAGCCTGACTTTATGCTTAATGTCACGTTAAATAAAGAAAAGGAAATTACGAATGTGTTTGCCGGTGAATTGTATGAAGCCCATGACGCCGGATGTGCGTACGTGAAGGAGCATACGATGATTGAATGTCCGGAGCGTTTTGATGTAGTCATTACCTCAAATTCAGGCTATCCGCTCGATCAGAATCTTTATCAGGCTGTAAAAGGGATGAGTGCTGCTCATAAAATTGTCAAGAAAGGCGGAACGATTATTTGCGCGTCGGAATGCGCGGACGGGCTGCCGAATCACGGCAACTTCGGCGAGATTTTGAAGATGCGCAAAAGCCCGCAGGAAATTCTTGATATGATTAATGATCCCGAGTTTAAAATGTTTGACCAATGGCAAGTGCAAAAGCAGGCCGTGATCCAAGTATGGGCTGATGTCTATGTCTATTCTACGCTGTCCGAGCAGGATGTGGCCGACGCGATGCTCACGCCGACCAATAGCATTGAACAAACGCTCGAGCAACTAAAGCAAAAATACGGAGAGCAGATGACGGTCGCCGTTCTCCCGCTCGGCCCATTAACAATTCCATATGTGAATGAATAAGTTCAAACCGCCCGGGAAGGTAAAAGCCTTTTGCGGGCGGTTTTGATTTGAGCTGATTCGGACAGAGCAGTTTCTCATGAAGGACGGCATTATGCTGAACTGCACAAAAAACCGGGAATAGCTATTCACTCTGTTTTTTTAATGATAAAGTTAGAAATAACTAGAAATTCATAATGGAGGTTTTTAATATGCTCGTAATAGAATTTCTAATGAGTTTCATCTTGGTATTTATTCTTTTATTCGTTTTGAATAAAACAGTGGATTTTTTTCTGAAAGAAAAAACAAGCAGAAAGAAATTAATGACCTATTCATTTATAAGTACGATTGTGGTCTGCATGTTCTTTCTTTTCCTACATGATGCAACATGGAGATTTTTAGGCTCTTTATATGTAAAGCTGTTCTTATAGAGGCGATATTGATCTTAGGTACTACTTCTGAAATAGACTCCGCTACGTTACTGCTTTGTTGGGGGGTGGGTAAAGACTTTCGTCCTGCCGCTCGGCCCATTAACGATTCCATAGGTGAATGAATAAATGGCAGAAGTCGTTCGCGAAGGTGAGAAGCACCTTTGGCGGTCGGCTTCTTTTTTTGCAAAATACATCATGACAGAAATGTTAAAGGGATGTGATCAGTTATAATGAGATTTTATATTTCCTGTTACCGTTTGGTCTTTTATTCGTTTTAATGATGAAGGGGGAGACAATGAAAGAATCTATCGATCGTCTTTATCAACATTATTTTCAAGATATTTACCGATTTCTGTTCTCCCTTAGCTATGATCATTACACAGCAGAAGATCTGGTGCAGGAAACTTTTTTCCGGGCTTATCTTCATCTTGAGCATTATGATGGGGAAACTGTTAAATCCTGGTTGTTTTCTGTTGCTTATCGAGCCTATATCGACTATTACCGGAAACAGAAACGAGTGGTGATCAAGGAGCAAGGTTTTTTCTCAACCGTCTTTGATTCTAAAAAAGCCTTATTGGAGTCTATCATTACGAAAGAAGAAATGAATGAGATCATTACGCTGCTGGACAGCTTACCGGAGAAGCATAAAACCTCGGTGCTCCTCCACGATTTCCACGGGTTATCACAAGCTGAGGCTGCGGAGATTATGCACATTCAAAAAAGTCATTTCAAAGTATTGTTATTCAGAGGAAGACAGGCGATCAGGCGCAGAAAGGCGGGAGACCATGAACGATGAATTTAAACGAAAGCTTGAAGCATATGAAAAAGGAGAATTACCTGAAGCGGAAGTGGACGAATTTGAAAGTGAATTGGATAAGCTGGAAACATACCAGGAATTTTTGCAGGCGACTGACGAGCAAATAGGCACAAAAACCGATGCCGCACATGATAAAAGGCAAAAGAAAATTTTAAGACGTGGAAAATGGAAAGCGAGAATTCAAACAGCGTTAGTGGCGCTCTCATTGTTTATCGTGTTCACTATCTTGTCTGGAATTTTCACGTCGGTTTATTACTCGTGGGGAAAGCCCGACCGAATTGATGTGTTCCGTAATATTATTGATCACACGCTTACGGTTACAAATCCGTATGGCTATCTCGGAAGAACAAGTACGAGCACAAAGGCTTACTTTGGCTTAGAGGCGACAAGAGATCTAAATAAAATGGTAGGTCATGATCGAATGATTGTCGGAGAAATGAAAGTGAATTTCCTCTTTTCATTAATGGCTATGCCGGAGGAGCAGAAGTACGGAAGAGTATCGCAGGATTGGCCGGCATTTACTTATCCCGGTACAGGCTCCAGAGGGATGTCCGATTGGGCACAGCTGGAGGAGCTGCCTGAAGGAACTGTCATTTCTGCTTATGTCTCTTTTTCCGAGCTGCTGGAAACAAAAGAAGTACTCGATTCATTTGAAGGGAGAAACATGGATCTGCTATGGCTTGCAGTTGATACCGGAATTGAATTAAATGAACTTACTGAAGGAGTTATTTTTGAGCCGATTGGTTTTCCGAAATTTCCGATCTGGCATGATGATGATTTTATTGTCACGGAGAGAAAAGAAGAAGCAGGTGGATGGTTCGGAGGAAGCATTGTATCAGAAAGTGCGTCTTCACCAGAGTATGAGGCTGGGGATCAAAGCGTGCTCCAGCAGCAATTTATGAAGACATTAGCTTTTCTGGAGCGGCATGAGCGTAAAGCAAACAATTTAGTGTTTGACAGGCTTCGACTGGCTGAACGGATTGAGTATCTAAATGAAAATGGATTTCATCACTATGGAGCGGTTATCACGGGGCCGACAAAGGAGATATTACAGCTGCGGGATGAAGCATGGATCACAGAATTAGAAATAGATGAAGTCGCATTTTGGAACTGGGAAAATCGCTAGAAAAAAGGTTCAGTGAGGAACTTGGCATGTTCATTTCAAGTTGCAGCACGCAGAAGAATGTGAGAATGCATAGGGGCCGGGCAAACGGGATTAGATAACCTTTTGCCCGTGCTCCTTTCCTTCTACCGGCGCTTACTTGAGAGAAATTTCCCAGATAGTGTTGCAATAAATGAAATTATTCTATACAATCTGATTAATATTGCAACAAGATTGGGGGAGTTAGGTTGTGTAAAATCTTAGTGATTTCACCATATGGCGGATTGAAGGATCTCTTTCTTGAAGTAAATAAGGAGCTGAAAAAAGATTTAGACGTGTTCGTCGGGAATTTATATGATGGTCTGGCGATTGCCCGTTCGGTTGAACACCGCCAGTATGATGCGATTATTAGCCGGGGAGCGACAGCGAAGCTTTTGCGCAAGCATTTTTCCATCCCTGTGTTGGAAGTGCAGATGACGGGCTATGATATTTTGCGAACGCTCACATTGCTGAATGGCTATGCTGGAAAAATCGGGATGATGACCTATTTAAACAAAATTCCTGGCGCGAATATGATCGGGAAGCTGCTTAATATGGATTTAACCTTTTATCCGATTCTGGAAGAAGGAGAAATTGAAGGGGAAATTGAAAGGGCTTCCAACGAAGGGGTACAAGTTATTATTGGCGATGTCATTTCGACAACAACTGCTGCAAAATTTGGCATACAAGGCATTTTAATCTCCTCCGGGAAAGAAGCCGTGCTCGAAACGATTACGAATGCGGAGCAAACCGTTTACTATATGGAAAAGCAAAAAGAAAAATTGAAAAAGATCGAACAGATTTTTCATTACCTTGATGATGGAGTTCTTGTGTTTGATGAAGAGGGGCAATGTATCTTTTTAAATGAAATTGCCAGAAAGCGCTTTCGACTGGTGGAGGAGCCGGGCCTGTTGGATGTGAACACGTTAAGTGGGCTTGTGCCGAAGCTGAAGGAGCTTATGGAGACAAATGATGAAGCGGTTAATGAAGTATATGAGGAATTCGAAAATAGTTGGATCAAGTGGAAAAAGGTTGAGTTGCCCACCGAAGGTCCTTCTGATGGATTCGCGTTACTTATGAAGGAAGAAAAACGGAAGCTGACCGAACAGAAGCAAGACCATTCAGCATACTTTCATTTCAGCTCTCTCGTTGCCCGTTCGGAAAGTATGCATCAGTTGATTACAGTAGCGAAGAAAATCAGTCGCTCTGACTTGCCGGTTATTATTTACGGGGAACCGGGGGTCGGAAAGGATAGTCTTGCCCAGGCGATTCATAATAATAGTGAGCGCGCGCAGGCGCCATATGTGTTCATTAATTGTGAGGCATATTCGGAAGGACAGCTGGAAAGAGAGCTCTTTGGTACCTCAGGAGTAAACGGCCATAAAGGGGCGCTCGAAACGGCGCACAAAGGAACGATCTTTATCGATGCGATTGGTTCGATGCCGCCTAGCATTCAAAGCAAGCTGCTGCTTGTCTTAATTTCCGGGCGGATGAATCGTTTCCAGGAGACAGAATCGTTTCCAGTTGATATCCGCTTTATCGCAGCCCACCGCCAGCCATTGGAAACCTATTTGCGTGACGGACGTTTTCGCGATGATTTCTATCATGCTTTAAACGGCTTTACGTTGAAAGTACCGCCATTACGAGAGCGGATGGATGATCTTGACGATTTGATCAGAATCTTCATCGCTGCCTGTAATACGACGATGGGGAAACAAATCTCCGGGCTGCGCGAGAACGTCTTGAATGAATTGAAGACATTTATGTGGCCTGGGAACATCCGGCAGTTGAAGCATGTTATTGAGCAAATGTGTTTGATGAGTGACGGACCTTTTATCGAGAAAAAAGAAGTTCAGGCTCTTCTGCATAAGCTGAGAGAACAAGAAACCGAAAAAGTGCGGGAACCGACTGGGCTGCAGCTTGCCAATAAAACATTGCATGAGATTGAGCAGGAAGTGATTTTGGCTGTTTTGAAGCAGGAGGAATACAATCAATCGAAGGCGGCAAGAAGACTTGGAATCAATCGTTCGACATTATGGCGGAAAATTAAACATATTTCGGAGTAGAAACAGAAAACGTTGCAAAATGCGACATTTTCTGTTTTTTATTGTATTGTATTTTTAAACAGTCATGGTCTATAATCAAGTAGGAAATGTTGAAAAATGATCACAATTATCAATTAGGCTTGAGGTGAATAAAAATGATAGTCATCGCAGATGATTTAACGGGAGCTAATGATACGGGTGTTCAGTTTGTGAAACAAGGAAAGCCGACGATTGTTCATTTGACTTCTTTCATTGAATCACTTACGGAGACTGAGAAAGTAAACGTTATCAACACCGATTCCCGTTCCTTGTCTCCAGATGAAGCATATAAACGCAACCGAGAGCTTGCGAAGAAGATGAAGGGTGATCAGCAACCTTTTATTTATAAAAAGGTTGATTCCACTTTAAGAGGAAATATCGGTCAAGAAATTGATGGCCTGATGGATGAATTGTCGTTTTCGTTTTGTGCGGTGGTGCCTGCATATCCGCAAAATGGAAGGTTGACGATTGGAGGCTATCATTTAGTTCACGGCACATTACTTGAGGACAGTGAACTTGCAAACGATGTAAAATTCCCGATGACGGAATCTTTCATACCTGATCTATTGGCTGGGCAGACTAAGCGCAGTGTGGGGTTGATCGGTGTGAAAACATTGCGTAGGGGCAAGCTGGCAGAAGAAGTCGATGCACTTCTTGCTCGCGGGGTAGAGGTAATTGTTTTTGACAGCGCTATTGATGCCGATTTGAAAACGGTTACTGATTTCCTGAAAACCCAAGAAAAGGTATTGTGGGTCGGGTCTGCCGGATTGGCGCAAGCATTTACAAGTGAACAGGCACAAAAGCTTACTTCTGATGCTGAGGAGCAAGTTGAAAAACCATTGCCGACATTAACTGTTGCCGGAAGTGTAAGCACTGTCACGAGGAAGCAGATTGCCTTTCAAAAGGAAAAGGGTGCTTTTGTGCAAGCGATTCATCCGCTTCATTTGCTGAAAAACGATCAAGAAGTATTAAACACCTGGTTTGACGAAGCAAAGCGGATCATTGGAAACAAAAAGGATCTTGTGATCACGACTGTTTTCACGCCGGAGGTAGCGGTTGAATTGGAAGCGTATATCGCTGAAGCAGGAATCGATAAGCTTGAGCTTGGCAATCAGATTGCTTCGACGCTTGGCGCATTTGCGAGCAGGCTGATTAAAGAAGTGAAAGTAAGCGGGCTGATCCTAACCGGTGGCGATATTGCCTATCAAACCTGTCTCAAGCTTGATATTCATGCGCTTGAAGTCATGAAAGAAATTGAAGAGGGTATTCCACTCTCGAAAGTCGTCGGAGGTCCTTATGCTGACACAGCTATCGTCACAAAGGCAGGCGCATTTGGTCAGGAATCTTCATTGCATCATGCAATGGATATTATAAAAAACACACATATATAGGGGGAACTATCATGAAGAAGTTACTTATGCTAGCAATGCTGGCAATGATGGTTGCGATCGTAGCAGCATGCGGTGGCGGCTCAGACTCAGAAGGCACTGACACATCAGGTGAAGAAAGCAGCGGAGAAACAATTACGCTAAAAGTAGGTCACACATTGGCTGACACATCTCACTATCAAGAAGGACTTGAATATTTCAAGGAAATTCTTGCTGAGAAAACAGATGGCCGTATGGATGTTGAAATCTTCCCGAACGGATCTCTTGGCGGAGAACGTGATATGGTGGAAGGTCTGCAAATTGGAAGTGTTGATTTAGTTCTAACGTCAACTGGTCCAATGAGTGGTTTCGTTGAAGAAATTACAGTTGTTGATTTACCGTTCTTGTTCCGTGATGCAGAGCATGCTCACACTGTTCTTGATGGAGAAGTTGGGCAGGATCTTCTTGCTAAATTGGAAGGTATTGATTTGAAAGGTCTTGCTTGGTGGGAAAACGGCTTCCGTAACGTGACGAATAATACTCGTCCTGTTGAAAAGCCGGAAGATCTTCAAGGATTAAAGCTTCGTACAATGGAAAATGACATTCATATGGCTGCTTTCCGTGAGCTAGGAGCAGATCCGACACCAATGGCATTCACTGAGCTTTTCACAGCGATGCAACAAGGGGTAGTAGATGGAAACGAAAATCCGATTCCGGTTATCTACAGCTCGCGTTTCTATGAAGTACAGGATTATTTGACAATGACCCGTCATTTCTATAACCCGTCAATCTTGCTAACATCAAACAGCTTCTTTAACAACCTTGAGCCTGAACTTCAAACAGCACTTGAAGAAGCAGCCGTTGAAGCTGGACTCTTTGAGCGTGAAGTCGTTCAACGTATGGATGAAGAATACCTTAATGAATTAGAAGAACAAGGGATGGAAGTCATTCGTGAGATTGATGTAGATCCATTCATTGAAGCAGTTCAACCGGTTTATGACCAATATAGTGAAGTATTTGGACAAGAGTTAATTGATTCAATTAGAAACCAGTAATTTGTAACAATGTTGAGGGTGGCTCATCTAAAAAAGCTTCTGAAATTGGTGCTTCCGTTCGGAATCGAACCAGTATCGGGCCGGCTTTTAAGAGTCACCCTCCTCCTCATAGGAAGGGAGAACAACTATGCTCACTTTAATAAAAAACATCGACCGTTTAAACAAAGTAATCTTTTATATCATTGGAATCATGTTGATTGTAATGTCGGCTACGATTGCGTATCAAGTATTCTCGCGCTTCGCTCTTGGTGCGTCGTTGTCATGGTCAGAGGAACTCGCTCGGTATTTAATGGCTTGGGTTGTCTTTATGGGTGCTGCCCTTGCAATCCGAAAAGGTGAATTAATCGGGGTTGAGGCAATTGTCGATCTTTCATCTGACAACATTAAAAAAGTGTTGAAATTGCTCGTATGCATCGTATGTATCGCGTTCAGCATTTTTTTAATTGTTAAAGGAATTGAAATGGTTCAAGTGGTAGAAAATCAACGTTCTCCTGCTATGCGCATTCCGATGACATATGTCTATGCTTCCATACCGGTAAGTGGGGTTCTAATGGCGCTAAACTCCATCGTAGTAGCTATCGAGTTATTTAGAAAGGATGGAGAAAAATGATTTGGATTTTACTTATTTCGCTTGTAATCCTTTTTGCAATTAGTACACCGATCGCAATTGCGCTCGGGTCAGCGACAGCGCTTGCTGTTATCTGGACTGGTGAAATGCCTGTTTTGGCGATTGTCCAGCGGATGTTTAACTCAGTTGACATGTTCCCGCTCATGGCGATTCCATTCTTTATTTTAGCAGGGAGTCTTATGGAAACAGGGGGAATTTCCAAGCGTCTGATTAACTTTGCCAGTGCGCTCGTTGGGGAAATGAAAGGCGGCCTTGCGGCTGTTGCGGTTGTCACTTCCATGTTCTTTGCCGCGATTTCCGGTTCCAGCCCGGCAACGGTTGCCGCGATTGGTTCGATTTTGATTCCGGCGATGGTCGCCCGTGGCTATCACCGTGATTTTGCCGCTGCCGTTCAAGCGACATCCGGTGGACTTGGGGTCATTATTCCGCCAAGTATTCCGATTATTCTTTATGGGGTAACAGCTGAGGTGTCTGTTGGTGATCTTTTCATTGCCGGCATCCTGCCAGGACTTCTTGTGTCCTTTTCATTGCTAGTGCTAGTTTATTTTATTTCACGCATCAAAGGCTACAAAGGCACGGAGTCGAGCACGACGAAGCAGAAGCTGGTTGCCTTTAAAGAAGCCGCGCTTGCCTTGTTAATGCCGGTTATTATTCTTGGCGGTATTTACGGTGGGATCTTTACGCCGACCGAGGCTGCGGTTGTCGCCGTTGTCTATGCCTTTGTCGTCGGGAAATTCGTTTACCGCGAAATTACGTGGAAGAGTGTGATGGGGATCTTTTCGCGTTCTGCGATTACGACCTCAATTATTATGATTATTATTGCCAATGCCGGTGTGTTCGGTTGGCTGCTTACGCGTGAGCGTGTGCCGCAAATGGTGGCAGAATCATTCTTGAACTACACAGAAAGCCCGATTATTTTCCTGCTGCTCATTAATCTGTTGCTTCTATTTGTCGGTATGATATTTGAAACATCAGCGGCGATTATTATTCTTGCGCCAATTTTAGCGCCGATTGCCGTTATGGTTGGAATTGATCCGGTGCATTTCGGGATTATTATGGTCGTGAACTTGGCGATTGGGATGGTAACGCCACCAGTTGGGGTTAACTTGTTCGTTGCTGCGCCGATAGCCGGTACTTCGTTAGAGAAGATATCGCGGGCTGTGCTGCCGTTTATCGCGATGTTGATTATTAACGTTCTGATGATCAGCTTTATTCCGAAAATTTCTACAATCTTGCTGGATGTCTTTAAATAGTACAAGATGAAAGAAAATGAATGGAGTGAAAGCGAATGAGTTTGCCTAAAGTCGTGAAGATCAAGCAGCATTTTACCGGACCGGCCGTTGCCGACATTGATGAGAAAGTGGCGGAGGAGTTTGCGAAGACGGAAATTGCTGAACGTGTAAAGCCGGGGATGAGCATTGCCATTACAGCGGGGAGCCGCGGGATCGCTAATATTGCGAAGATTATCCGTGCGGCTGCCAATGAAGTGAAAAAGCGCGGCGGTCATCCCTTTATCGTGCCGTCTATGGGAAGTCATGGCGGGGCGACGGCTGAAGGACAAATTGAAGTGCTGGAAAGCCTTGGTGTGACGGAAGAATATTGTGGTGCTGAAATCCGCTCTTCGATGGAAGTAGAGGAAATTGGCGTGACAGAAGCTGGCATCAAAGTGTACATGGACAAAATCGCCTACGAGTCGGACGGCGTAATCCTCGTCAACCGGATTAAAGCTCATACTGATTTCTCTGCGAACATTGAGAGCGGCTTGATGAAAGTAGCTTCAATCGGTCTTGGTAATCATAAGCAGGCGCAGGCGATCCACACGCTTGGTGTCGTCGGAATCCGCGATCATATGCCGCTTGTCGCCGAGGAAGTTTTCAAAAGTGGCAAGATTCTGATGGGAATTGGAATCGTCGAGAATGCTTTTGAAGATACGGCTGAAATTGAAGTCATTCCGGTGGAAAAGATCAAGGAGCGTGAAGAAGCGTTATTGAATTTTTCGAAGTCGTTAATGCCGAAGCTTCCAGTCGATAAGATTGACGTTCTTTTCGTTGATGAGATCGGCAAAAACTATAGTGGAACCGGGATGGATACGAATGTGATCGGCCGCCTTCGCATTTTGAATACGAAGGAGCCTGAAACACCGCAAATCGACTATATTATTACTTCGGATTTGAGCGAGGCTTCGCACGGAAATGCACTCGGAATCGGGCTCGCCGATTTGACGACAAAACGCTTCTTCGACAAAATTGATTACAAGAAGATGAACGAGAATGTCATTACGAGCACATTTTTGAAGCGGGCAAGCGTGCCGATTGTTCTGGAAAGCGATCGCGCAGCTATCGAAACGGCTCTGCGGGGAAGCTGGGGAAAGAAGGCGGAGGAAATCCGTTTTATGAGAATTCCGAATACCCTTCATCTCGAAGAGCTTTATGTTTCAGAATCGTTATTGCCTGAAGTTGAGAAGCTTGATAATGTAGAAGTAATCGGGCAATTGAAAGAGATGGAATTTGACGGAGAAGGTTATTTTAACGGATTTTAATTGATTTCGGGCTTATCATGTCAACCGACAGGAGAGTTCATAAGAAAGTCTACCTTGCGGGTAGATTCGAGGAAGGGCGTCGGCTTCGCACGTTACGCGGATGGCTGGAAACAAGCTCGTTTTCAGCCATTCTTAAAAGATGTAACGCTTCGCACGCCGCTTCTAAGAAAAGCCGCTACGCGGTTTTCTTAAACCAAATCATGAGGAGGACGAACAAATGAATACACAAACAGACAAGGTGGTTACCTACGGAAACCTGGTAGATGGTCAATGGATCGAAGGAACTGAGACATTTACGGTCGAAAACAAATACACTCATGAGCCTTATGCAGAAATTGCAAAAGCAGATAAAGCATTAGTTGATAAAGCGGTCGCGAATGCGAAAGAGACATTTAACTCTGTCAAGCTTCCTGCGACAAAGCGCTACGAAATTTTAATGAAGGCGGCTCAGCTTTTCGAAGAGCGGAAAGAGGATATTGCCCTGGCGATTACGCGCGAAGTAGGTAAGACGATTAAAGATGCACGCGGTGAAGTAGATCGCGGAATCGCGACATTTATCGCATCCGCCGAGGAAGCAAAACGGATTACCGGTCAAGGAATGCCGATTCACGGTCAACCGGGCAACGAAGAGAAAATGGCGTTTTCTATCCGCGTTCCTGTTGGTGTTGTCTGTGCGATTACCCCATTTAACTTCCCTTTTAATTTAACTGCTCACAAAGTTGCTCCTGCGATCGCAGCTGGCAATACGGTTGTGTTGAAGCCTGCTGAAAAAACGCCGGTATCCGCAATCAAGATGGCAGAAATCCTCCTGGAAGCCGGCTTGCCTAAAGGCTTCTTAAATGTCGTCAATGGTTTCGGTCATGAAGTAGGGCCACTTTTGCTTGAAGACGAGCGCATTGCGATGTACACGTTCACCGGCAGTCCGACTGTTGGAAAAATGATTAAGAGTCAGACAGGGATTCGTAAGGTGACTCTTGAATTAGGAAATAACTCCCCGAATATTATTCATCATGATGTTGCTGATCTTGACCGTGCTGTCGAGCTTTGTGTATCACGAGGGTATGTAAACTCCGGGCAAGCTTGTATTTCAGTTCAGCGCATTTATGTTCACCGTGATATTTACGAAGAGGTACTCGAAAAAGCGAAAAAAGTCGCAGAAGCATTTGTCGTTGGTAATCCGGAGGACGAAGCAACGAACATCGGACCAATGATCAGTATCAACGAAGCAGAACGTGCCGAGAAATGGGTGCAGGAAGCGGCTGAGCATGGAGCGCGCATCATTACGGGCGGCAAGCGCGATGGAGCGTTATTCCAGCCGACTGTATTGACGGATGTAAAAGAAGAAATGAAGGTTATGTGTGAAGAGGTCTTTGCGCCGATTGTCAGCATCATTCCTTATGATGATATTTATGAAACATTCGCTGCGGCGAACGATTCGAAATTCGGCTTGCAGGCCGGCTTCTTCACGTCAAATCTGGAGCTTGCGATGAAGGCTGCTCAAGTGCTTGAATTCGGTGGTGTTAACATCAATGATGTCTCCACTTTCCGCGTTGATATTTTGCCATATGGCGGCGTGAAGGACAGCGGTGTCGGCAAAGAAGGTCCACGCAGCGCGGTGGAAGAAATGACAGACGAGAAGTTAATTACAATCCAGCTTTAAGAGCGTGGTAGGTTGGAGCTGTCGCTTTCTTTCTGATCCGGAGGGGAGGAATGCCTTCCGGATCAAACCTACATACAGCTTCGATAGAAAAGGAAAAGACAAACAAACCTGAAGGGATGAGCGAGAATGAGAAACACATGGGAATATTTTTCAACTGAGAATATTATTTTTGGAAATGGAGCCATTACTCGACTTGATGGAGCGTTAAAGCGATTAAAGGCTAAAAATGTTTTCGTCATCACAGACAGAGGAGTTGCTCAGGCGGGCATTTTAGCGAAAGTGACTGAGCAATTGGATTTGCATGGTTACCAGACGGTTGTGTATGATAAAGCGATTCCGGAGCCGCCGATTGAAAGTGTTGTCGAAGCGTATGAATTTGCAAAATCACAAATGAAGACAGATGTCATCATTGGACTTGGCGGGGGAAGCAGTATCGACTTGGCGAAGGTTGTGGCCCTGTTAATGGAATACGGCGGACACCCGACAGATTATTTCGGCGGCGAAAACCTCGTACCTGGACCGATTGCGCCGTTAATCGCGATCCCAACAACGGCTGGTACTGGTTCGGAAGTAACGTCAGTAGCGGTTGTTACCGATACGGAAAACAATATCAAAGTAGGGATTTCCGATAACTTCCTTCGTCCGGCAGTCGCCTTGCTTGATCCGGAATTAACGGTAGGATTGCCTCCTTATGTAACGGCATGTTCAGGAATCGACGCGCTTTCTCACGCTGTAGAAGCATATACAGCAAAAGATTTCCGTTATATTCAATCAAAAGAAAAGCTTCTGTTCCAAGGCTCTTTGCCAATTACAGATGCGCTTGCGCTTCAAGCGATCGAGCTTATTGCCGGTAACTTGGCGGTCGCGGTTCAACAGGGAAGTAATTTAGAAGCGCGCGGCAATATGCTGCTTGGAAGCCTGCTTGCCGGTTTAGCGTTCTCGAATGCCGGAACAGCTTTAGCGCACGCCCTTGCGTACCCGATTGGCGGAAAAGCAAAATCCCCTCATGGTGAGCTGACAGGACTACTACTTCCTTATGTAATGAAGTATAATACAGCTACAGAGCAAGACAAAATGGTCAAAATTGCTCAGGCATTCGGGATCGAACAAGGCTCAAAAACAACAAGAGAATACGCAGAAGCAGCCTCAGAAGCGGTTCTTCAGCTTCTAAAAGATATTAACCTTCCGACGAAGCTGTCCGAGATCGGCGTGAAAGAAGAAGATCTTGAAAGCATTGCTGAAAAAGCATTGCCAATCGAGCGTTTAGTGCGTAACAACCCACGCGTTCCGAATCAAGCCAGCCTGGTTGAATTGTTAAAGCAAGCTTATTAATAGTGTGAAGGTGGAATGGACATGAGTGAAAAACCAAGAATTGCCATTACGATGGGAGATGGAGCGGGGGTCGGACCTGAAATCATTATGAGATCCTTGGCCGATCAATCGCTCTATGAGAGCTGTGCTCCTTTCGTCGTAGGAGATGCGAAAATCCTCAAGCGGGCGAATGAGGTCGTTAAGACAAACTTGACGGTTCGTTCGATTCAATCAGTCGAAGAGGCTGCATTTGAATATGGCACAGTCGATTGTATCGATTTAGATTTACTCCCTGCTGATTTGCCGTTTGGTGAAATTTCCGCTGTTGCCGGTGATGGTTCCTTCCGTTTCTTGGAAAAGGCGATTGCCCTGGCTAACAATGGAGAGATTGAAGGAATTTGTACCGCGCCTTTAAACAAGGAGGCTCTTCATAAAGGGGGACATATTTTCCCCGGCCATACGGAAATTTTGGCTGAGCTGACGGGAACAAAGGACTTTGCGATGATGCTTTCCTCGCCGACATTGCGAGTGATTCATGTTACGACACATGTCGGGCTGCTTGATGCAGTGAAGCTGATCAATCCAGAACGAACGTATAAAGTGATTAAGCTTGCCGATGAAACATTGAAGCGTGCCGGAATTAAGGCGCCTAAGATCGCCGTCTGTGGAATCAACCCTCACGCTGGCGAAAACGGGCTTTTCGGCTACGGAGAAGAGGAAGAAAAGATTGTACCGGCTGTGGAAAAAGCGCAAGAGGAAGGAATCGACGTTGTCGGTCCACTTCCGGCTGATACACTGTTCTTCCGCGCGAACCGTGGCGACTTTGATATTGTGGTTGCGATGTATCATGACCAAGGACACGGACCGATCAAAGTGCTTGGCTTAGAAGCTGGCGTCAACATTACAGTTGGGCTGCCGATCATTCGTACAAGTGTCGATCACGGAACTGCCTTTGATATTGCCGGAAAAGGAATTGCGAGCGAACAAAGCTTGATCGAAGCGATGCGTCAAGCAATTGATTTAGCGCCAAAACGCGGGTAAGGGACGAAGGAGGAACTGGAGCTGTGAAGATTGTATTTACGAGAAAGATTCCGACTGAATTAGTAGAGCCTCTGAAAGAAAAATATGATATTTTCATGTGGGATCGGGAAAATGAGCCGATGCCTTATGAACGCCTGCTTCAGGAGATGAAGGATGCTGACGCGGTGTTTACAAATGTTGCCGACCGTATTGATAAGCAGCTTATTGAGCAGTCACCTTCGTTGAAAGTGATCAGTACAATGGCGGTTGGCTATGACAATATTGATATGGAAGCGGCGACGGCGCGCGGCATTGCGGTCGGACACACTCCCGGTGTGTTAACGGAAGCGACAGCCGATTTAACCTTTACCCTTTTGGTCGCGACGAGCCGGCGAATTGTGGAAGGAATGGATGTAATCCGGCGCAATGAGTGGCAGAGCTGGGGCCCGTTTTTGCTAACAGGGCAAAGCCTTTACAAAGCGACAATCGGCATCATCGGCATGGGAAGAATCGGACAAGGTGTGGCAAGACGCGCCAAAGGGTTCGATATGAACATTCTTTACCATAACCGTTCGCGCAAGCCGGAGGCCGAGGCTGAATTGGGCGCTGTGTATTGTTCCATTGAGGAGCTGCTGCGACAGTCGGATTACGTCGTACTGCTGGCCCCGTCGACTCCGGAAACGAAAAACATGATTTCTCATGAGCAATTTGAGATGATGAAGAAGACCGCTGTTTTTATTAATACATCACGCGGCACGAATGTTGACGAAGAAGCATTGTATCAGGCGTTAAAAGAAGAAAAAATCTTTGCTGCCGGTCTGGATGTTTTTGAAACAGAACCAATTTCAAACGATCATCCTTTGCTGACGCTTCACAATGTGATCGCTCTTCCTCATATTGGAAGTGCGAATGTCGAAACAAGAATGAAAATGGCCACCCTGGCGATCGAAAATATTGAAAAAGGCTTGGCGGGGGAGCGGCTGACTCATATTGTGAATGATGAGATCTATGGAAATGGTAAATAAGCAATCTTTCAATTCCCGTTCTATCCCGTACTTATGTTAAAATAAAGATAACGTATGATAAGAGCCTCTTTGGTATAAAGAGGCTCTTGCCTATACAAACATAAGAGAGTGAAAAAGGAGAGTGTAGGATAGATGGAACAAACCCATTCAACAGCAGAAAAGCTTGCGCATCTCGATGACATTTTACGTTCCATGGAGCGCGTGCTGGTGGCCTTTTCCGGAGGAGTAGATAGTACGTTTTTATTAGCGCGTGCCAAAGAAGTATTGGGGGATCAAGTTATTGCTGTAACAGCAGCTTCAGAAACGTTCCCGACACGTGAATTCAATGAAGCGATTGCCCTTGCGCAAGAGATGGGCGTTAAATATATGAAAACCGAGGTAAGTGAGCTGGCGAACGAGAACTTTGTGAAAAACGAACCGGACCGCTGCTTCCACTGCAAAGACGGCTTGTATCAGCATTTAAATGAGCTGGCGCAAAAGGAAGGGTATCCATTTATTCTTGACGGCGCAAACCGTGATGATGTCGGTGACTATCGTCCGGGGATGAAGGCGGCCCGCTCGCAAGGGGTGAGAAGCCCGTTGCTTGAAGCCGGGTTAACGAAGCAGGAGATTAGAGATCTTTCAAAAGAAATGAATCTGCGAACGTGGAACAAACCGTCATTCGCCTGCCTGTCTTCGCGAATCCCTTACGGTAAACGAATTACACAGGAAGCGATTGATCAGCTCGACCTCGCGGAAGACTTTTTATTAAAGCTTGGCTTTTATCAGGTGCGTGTCCGCCATCATGAGAAGCTGGCGAGAATTGAAGTGATGCCGAATGAATTGCAAAAAGTGATTGATTATCATGAAACGATTCATAAACGTTTTAAAGAAATCGGCTTTCAGTATGTGACACTTGACCTTCAAGGGTATCGTACCGGAAGCATGAATGAAGTACTGGCAGCAGGTAGTAAGGAGCAGAATGCATGAGCAATGAAATCAAGGAATGGCTGAAAAAGGTCGAAGCTGGAGAGCTTCGGGCAGAGGAAGCCTATGAACAAATAAAAGGCTATGAGGATATTGACGGCTTTGCCAAGATCGATGTCCAGCGGGTAAAGCGTAAAGGCTTTCCCGAGGTGATTTATGGGGAAGGAAAAACAGCGGAGCAAATTCAAGCGATCTTCTCCCGTTTAATGACCCATCATGAAACCGTTTTAGCGACGAGAATATCAAAGGAGAAGGCTGAACAATTAGTGCCACAGCTTGTCCATGTGACCTATGATGAATGTTCCCGAACGCTGCTCTATGACGAGCGAAAAAGCTTCCGCAGCTATGGCAAAGTTGGCGTGCTTTGCGCCGGGACGAGTGATCTGCCTGTCGCCGAAGAAGCGGCGATAACGGCCCAGGCAATGGGGCTTGAAATCGCCCGCTTTTATGACATTGGCGTGGCCGGCATCCATCGTCTGTTTGATCAGCTTGAACAAATCCGCACATGTGATGTATTAATTGTCGTGGCCGGCATGGAAGGAGCGCTGGTCAGCGTAGTCGGCGGACTTGTCCAGCAGCCGATCTTAGCAGTGCCGACAAGCATTGGCTACGGGGCGAGCTTTCATGGGGTCGCCGCTCTTTTGACGATGCTTAATTCATGCGCGTCCGGCGTCTCGGTTGTGAATATAGATAATGGATTTGGTGCGGCGTATCAGGCTGCGCTCATTTCACGAATAAAAAAAGAATAGGAGTACAGCAAATGAAAACGTTATATATCGATTGCAGCCTGTCCGGCATTAGCGGGGATATGACGATGGGAGCGTTAATCGATCTTGGTGCCGATGTGGCCGAGATTGAAGCAAAGCTGTCGAGCCTGCCGATTGAGCCATTCACGTTAAAGGCTGAGGGCGTCATCAAAAAAGGAATCTACGCCCAGCAATTTAAAGTGATTGAAAAGGAAGACGAGCGCGCGACAAATCATCGTCACTTCTCTACGATTAAAAAAATGATCGAAGAATGTGAAGCGCTTTCTGACAATGTCAAGCAGCTGAGCCTGCAAATTTTTCAACCGATTGCCGAGGCGGAAGCAAAGATTCATCATTCTTCGTTGGAAAAGGTTCACTTTCATGAAGTCGGCGCAGTTGACTCCATTGTCGATATTGTCGGAACGGCACTCGCGCTGGAACAGCTGGAGGTCGAAAAAATAGTCGCCGCGCCGGTCGTTGTCGGTTCCGGGACGATCCATATCGATCATGGCGTCTATCCGATTCCTGCACCGGCCACATTGGAAATGCTGACGGAGATCCCTGTCGAAAGCACGACGATCCGTGGCGAACTGACGACACCGACAGGCGCGGGAATTTTAAAAGGGATTGTCTCAGAATTTGGGCCGATGCCGAGCATGACCGTGGAAAAAATCGGTTATGGGGCGGGAGAAAAGGATTTCCCGCACCACCCAAATGTCCTTCGTGTCGTATTAGGTCAATCGCGCTGATAGCGCGGTAACTCCTTCCAAACAGCCTGAAACACATGCTTGAGCGGAATCGCCGCTTCTTCGGCCAGACGCTTGCAATCGTCATACTCCGGCGCGGCCTGGACGACCTGGCCGTTATGGAGTCCTTCCTTGATCGTCACAGCGCCCCAGGGAGTCTCGACCTGGCGAAAGCGCCGTTCAAGCCGGTGAACGTGGAGCGGGTAGTAGCGGACGCCGAGCGTCGTCGTTTCGGCGAAAATAAGCGTCTTAAGCTCGTCCAGCTTATTCGCGGCACAAAGAAGCTGCAGCATCACACCCGGCCGGTTTTTTTTCATGTAGATCGGTATGTAAAAGACATCGTTTGCCCCTTTTTCGAGCAGTTTATCAAGCAAATGACCAAGCCATTCGGGCGACATATCATCAAGATTAACTTCCAGCTTGATCATATGCTCATCGATATGTTCATCTTTATGGGAAAAGTCTAAGCGCAATGTGTCACATTCCTTTCGTAGCGTTCATCTTTTTGCCCTTAGTATAGCATGAGCCTGGGCCAGAAAGGCTGATTTTCACCTTTCTGACCCAGGCTTTTCATCTTAGTCCTTTTCTCTACTGCTGATAAGGAAATTGGTTGCTATATCCAGAAAACTGTTGGTACTCCTGAGACAGCTTTTGCTGGTCGGCTGCTTCAAGCGCATAGAACCCTTTACGGAACATCGTAGTATAGAGCTGGCGCTGGCAGTCCTGGGTTTCCTGGAAAATGCCTGCAATATCCTGATACAGCTGTTGATGGCTGGCTTCATTTAAAAAAATGCCGTAGCCGGAAGTCATATATTTCTCAGTCGACAGTTGGTCGTTGAGAAAGTCGCGCTCTGACATTTGCGGGGTTTTTGGAACTTGCATTTCCGGATTTTGAATCTTTTGCTGTTGATTCATGGAATAGCCTCCTCACGAATAGTGAAAAATTATTGAAGCGATGCAGCTTGCTGATTTGTCGCCTGCAGATGGTTCAAGATCTTTGTGTAATGACGCTGGTGCATTTGACCTGCTTGATCAAGGACCTGCTTAATTTCCTGGTCCTGACATTGTTCAGCAAAGAAGTGGGCTTTTTTCATCGCAAGTAAGTTCCAAGACAGCATATCTGTAAGATAAAGCTGATCCTTCGTTGAAATAACAGCCGGCGGCTCAGGCATAATCGGTTGCTGCTGATTGGCTTGAAATTGATTCATTTGCTGCTGTTGCATGAGAATCCCCCTTTGTTGTCAAAGACATATCCGTTGGACGGATACATGTTATAGTGTGAAAAAAACGAGTGACATTTATCCAGTCAGTACGAGGAGTAAGTTCCAGTTATTAGCGAGGAAACAGGAGATTACATTTTTTTCAGAATCTTCCTTGCAAAACGGGCAGCATTCCGGTATCCTAAACTAAACTGAATGAATATTCATTCAATCCGATCTAGCCTGCTCAAAAGGAGGATATGATGATGCGTCGTATTCGTAAAGCCGCAGTGATCGGCTCTGGTGTTATGGGCTCGGGAATTGCCGCCCATTTAGCCAACATTGGAATTCCGTCGATTCTGCTCGATATTGTTCCAGAAGAACTGACACCAATGGAGAAGAAGCATGGCGCCACACTTGCTGATCAAAGCGTGCGTAATCGCTACAGCCTTGAAGCAATCAACAAACTGCAAGGACAAAAACCGGCCCCTCTTGTCAGTAAACAACGTCTATCCTACATCGAACCAGGGAACCTCGAAGATGATTTGCATAAGCTGAAAACCGTTGACTGGATTATTGAAGCCGTCGTCGAAAATATTGATGTTAAAAAAGAGATCATGCGGATGATTGAGCCGGTGCGGAAGCAAGATGCAATTGTTACCTCGAATACATCCGGAATTTCAATTGAGGAAATAGCAGCCGGCTGTTCTGACGAGTTTTCTGCCCATTTTCTTGGTGCTCATTTTTTCAATCCCCCCAGATACTTACCTTTACTAGAACTCATTCCAACATCACGCACAAATGACGAAATCACGACTTTTATGAAAGCGTTTGCTGAAACGACACTCGGAAAAGGGGTTGTGTTATGTAAAGATACGCCCAATTTTATCGCTAACCGGATCGGGACATTTTCACTGCTCAGCACCGTCAACGAGATGCTTGCCAATGGATATTCGATTGGGGAAGTCGATTCTGTTACCGGGCCTCTGCTTGGTAGACCGAAAAGCGCGACCTTTCGCACGCTCGATGTTGTCGGCCTCGATACGTTTTTGCATGTGGCGCAAAACGTTACAAAGGTCGCCAGCGGCAGAGAACGCGAAGTTATGACACCGCCCGCTTTTATCCGGGAGATGGTTGACAAGGGCTGGATCGGCGCTAAGGCTGGGCAAGGCTTTTACAAAAAACAGCCGGACGGCATTCTTGAAATTAACCCTCATACGCTTGAATACGAACGACGAAAAAAGCTGCAGGCTCCGTCTGTTGAGCAGGCAAAGAAAGCAAAAAACGCACGGGAAAAGATAAAGATGATGGCGGCTGCCGAGGATCGCGCCGGACGGCTCGTCTGGGCCATTCTCAAGCCTTTGCTGTTATTTTCGGCGGAAAAGGTTGATGAAATCGCCAATGAGATTCAATCAATTGATCAGGCGATGAAATGGGGGTTCGGCTGGGAGCTGGGTCCTTTTGAGATTTGGGATGCCCTCGGTGTCGCCGAAACTGTGACGCGGATGGAGAAGGAAGGCGAAACGGTACCCGATTGGATCAAGGAGATGCTCGATAAAGGTTTTGATCGTTTTTATCATGAGGACAGCTTTTACAATCAGGGACAGTATGAGCTACCGGCTGTATCAGAAAAAATCATTCATCTGTCAAAAGCGGATAAGCTGATTATGAAAAATGCCGGAGCGTCGCTTCATGATATTGGCGACGGGGTCGCCTTGCTGGAATTTCACTCTGAGACCAATTCAATCGGGCTTGATGCCATTCAGATGATCCGCAAGTCGATTGTCGAGGTAGAACAGAACTATCAGGGGCTTGTGATCGGCAATTACGGCAAAAACTTTTGTGTTGGCGCGAATTTGATGCTGCTGCTGATGGAAGCACAGGATGACAACTATCCGGAGATTGATTATGTCGTCCGGCAATTTCAGCAGGCATCCGCGGCGATTCGCTATGCCGCTGTTCCAGTTGTGACGGCGCCGTACGGGATGACGCTTGGCGGTGGTGCTGAAATATGCCTTCCGTCAGCGAGCATTCAAGCCGCATTGGAAACGTATATCGGCTTAGTCGAAGTCGGTGTCGGCCTGATTCCGGGAGGTGGTGGAAATAAGGAGCTGTATCTTCGTCAGCTGGAACGGCTCCCGTCAGGAGTGAAGCTCGATCTGCAGCCAATCGCCAATGCTGTTTTTGAAACGGTCGCGATGGCGAAAGTATCCACCTCGGCCGAGGAAGCAAGAGAGATCGGATTTTTCAGCGAACGTGATGATTGGATTGCCAATCAGGCCTTCATCATTGCCGAAGCGAAGCGGCAGGCCATTCATCTGGCTGAAAAAGGCTACCGCCCTCCGCAAAAGCGGCCGATCCCCGTCGTCGGGGAAACCGGCTACGCGACGATGCTGCTCGGTGCCAAAGCGCTGAAAACCGGCGGGAGAATTTCTGAGCATGATGTAAAAATTGCCGATAAGCTTGCCTTTGTCATCGCCGGAGGACGGGTGGCAAAAGGCGCGTATGTCGATGAACAATATTTGCTTGACCTTGAACGCGAGGCTTTCCTAAGCCTGATCGGAGAACCGAAGACACAGCAGCGGATGCAGCATATGCTACTGAAAAGAAAACCGCTTCGCAATTAAAGGAGAAAGGAAGGATGGCATATGAAAGAGGCAGTTATTGTTGCCGGTGCACGGACGCCGGTCGGAAAAGCAAAGCGCGGGAGCCTTGCCGCTGTACGGCCCGATGACTTAGGCGCCTTAACCGTCGAGGAGACGTTAAAGCGGGCAAATCATTTCGATGCCGCTGACATTGATGATCTGATCATCGGCTGCGCGATGCCTGAGGCCGAGCAGGGGATGAATGTCGCGCGCACGATCGCGATGCTGGCCGGAATGCCGCATCGCGTGCCGGCGATCACCGTGAATCGTTATTGCTCATCCGGCCTGCAAAGCATTGCGTTTGCGGCGGAAAAAATTATGCTCGGTCAGGCGAATGCGATCATCGCGGGAGGAGTCGAGTCGATGAGCATGATTCCGATGGGCGGTCATGTGATTGCCGCCAACCCCCGTCTGATCAGCGAACAGCCTGAGTATTATATGACAATGGGACATACGGCGGAAGAAGTCGCGCGCCGCTTTGGTGTTTCGCGCGAGGATCAGGATGCGTTTGCTGCTGAAAGTCATAAACGCGCCGGCGCTGCCCAGGAAGCGGGGCGGTTTAACGAGGAAATCATCGCCGTTGAGGGTGTTAAACGAGCCGTTGATCAGGAGCAGCTCGTCGAGGAACCGTTTACCTTTGCGGTTGATGAAGGGGTAAGGCGGGAGACGACTGTTGAGGTGCTCAAGCAGCTCAAACCGGTATTTCATCCAAAAGGGACTGTAACAGCCGGCAATGCTTCGCAAATGAGTGATGGAGCGGCGGCGGTCCTGGTGATGGAGAAAAATCAGGCCGTTGCCAGAGGGCTGAGTCCTGTCGTAAAGTTTCGTTCCTTTGCCGTGGCGGGTGTTGCCCCGGAAATCATGGGCATTGGCCCGGTAGAGGCAATTCCGAAGGCGGTAAGAATGGCCGGTTTGCAGCTGGAGGACATTGGGCTGTTCGAGTTGAACGAGGCGT
Source organism: Halalkalibacter oceani (assembly GCF_040544555.1). Lineage (NCBI taxonomy): Bacteria > Bacillati > Bacillota > Bacilli > Caryophanales > Bacillaceae > Halalkalibacter > Halalkalibacter oceani. The sequence continues at coordinate 74,091 of NZ_JBEPKD010000009.1, read as the reverse complement.
TTGCCGCTCAGGCACTTCAAGTCATTCGCGAGCTGAAGCTTGATGAAGAAAAGGTCAATGTCAACGGCGGGGCGATTGCTCTCGGCCATCCGCTCGGTTGTACGGGAACAAAGCTGACGCTGACGTTAATGCATGAGATGAAGCGGCGCGGGCAGCAGTTTGGTGTTGTGACGATGTGTATTGGCGGCGGGATGGGAGCAGCCGGCGTATTTGAATTAATCGGCTAACTGGTAGCGAAAAAAGGAGGAGAAAACGATGGGGCAAACGTCGGATCGGACCGTGAAAGGCGGCAGCTTTTTAATTGAGGATGCGGCAGCAGATAGTTTCACTCCGGAGGATTTCACTGATGAACAAAAAATGATCGCCAAGCTGACGGCTGATTTTACCGTCAATGAAGTCGTACCGCTGCTCGATAAGATTGAGCAGCATGAATTCTCGCATACCATTCAGCTCCTGAAACAGGCAGGCGAGCTTGGCCTGCTCGGCGCTGACATTCCTGAGGAATATGGCGGCCTCGGGCTTGATAAAATCAGCTCGACCTTGATCGCCGAAAAACTGGCGCGTGGAGGCTCCTTTGCCTTAAGCCATGGCGCGCATGTCGGCATCGGCTCTTTGCCGATTGTCTTTTTCGGAAATGAACAGCAAAAGAAAAAGTATCTCCCTTCCTTGGCGACAGGAGAACGGATTGCCGCTTACGCATTAACTGAACCGAGCTCGGGATCGGATGCGCTCAGTGCGAAAACGACGGCGGTGTTGAATGAAGCGGGGACACATTATGTAGTAAACGGGGAAAAGCAATGGATTACCAATTCAGCTTTTGCGGATCTTTTTATCGTTTATGCGCAAATCGATGGCAAGGCATTCTCCGCCTTTATCGTTGAGCGGGATTTCGAAGGGGTGAAGACAGGGGTAGAAGAGAAGAAGATGGGCATTAAAGGCTCTTCGACTCGGACTGTTATTTTGGAAAATGCCCAGGTGCCGAAGGAGAATTTGCTTGGAGAAGCGGGGAAAGGTCATCTGATCGCCTTCAACATTTTGAACATTGGACGATTTAAGCTTGGAGTCGGCTGTGTAGGCAGCGCCAAACGGGCGATTGAGCTGGCGGCAGGCTATGCAAACGAGCGAAAGCAATTCAACACGCCGATCGGCCGATTTCGCTTAATTCAGGAGAAGCTGGCGGAAATGGCGGTCGCGACATACGCGACAGAAAGCGCGGTCTATCGGACCGGGGGGTTAATCGAGCAACGCTTCGGCAGCTTAACAGAGGAGGAGCAGAAAAGCGGGCGCGCTGTCGCAGGAGCGATCGCCGAATATGCGATTGAGTGCTCACTGAATAAAATTGCCGGCTCTGAGCTGCTTGATTTTGTTGTCGATGAGGCGGTGCAAATCCATGGCGGCTATGGGTATATGGCGGAATATGAAGTGGAACGGATGTATCGTGATTCACGAATTAACCGGATTTTTGAAGGGACGAATGAAATCAACCGGCTGCTCGTCCCCGGCACATTGCTGCGCAAAGCGATGAAAGGCGAGCTTCCCCTTTTGGAAAAAGCAGGCGCGCTGCAAGAGGAGCTTGTTCAGCTGCTTCCGGCCGAGGTCGGGTCAGGGCCGCTCGAACAGGAAAAGCAGCTGCTTTCGATGGCGAAGAAGATCTTTCTTTTTGTTGCGGGTCTGGGCGTTCAAACGTACGGCGAAGCATTGCAGCAGGAGCAGGAGCTGCTTGCCAATATCGCCGATATTGTCAATGATATTTATCAGATGGAGTCAGCTATTTTACGGACGGAAAAGGCACGAAGCGGGGCGAACGACAAAGGGGACCGGAAGCTGATCATGACGCAAATCTTCTGCCAGGAAGCGTTTCAGCGGATTGAGACCAACGCAAAGGAATCTCTGATTATGATGGAGGAGGGCGATCAGCGGCGGATGCTGCTCGGTATTTTGCGCAAGCTGACACGGCACGAAGCGATTGATGTTGTAAAGAAAAAACGGCTGATTGCCGCTGCGGTTCTCGAGGAGAGCGGCTATATCAGCTAGGAGATTTGAATAGAGGGTGGGGCTGGGCAAAAGGTGACAAATCAACCTTCCCGCTCCCCCTTCAGTTTTTTTTAAAGACAGTTCCAAAGTATGAAATAGCAGGAAAGTGGGACAATGAGGATGTGGCGAAAAAGAGTTGTCATAAGATTGAAAGAAAATGATAGGCAAAATCATTGTACAAAAAAAGCAGATCGGCAATAATGAAAGCAGGCGTATGGAAAGGAGGGGTATGATGACGATTAGCTTCTACCACTATCCAAAATGTGGGACTTGCCGAAAAGCCAAAAAATGGCTGGACGAGCATGGGATTGCCGTGAAAGACATACATATTGTCGATCATCCGCCGACAAAAAATGAACTGGAAACAATGTGGAAGAAGAGTGGATTGGAATTAAAGAAGTTCTTTAACACAAGCGGGCAAAAGTATCGCGAATTAGGTTTAAAGGACAAGCTTGCGGGAATGTCAGAGGATGAGGCTCTGGAACTTCTGGCCTCTGACGGGATGCTGATCAAGCGCCCGCTCACAACCGACGGAGAGAACGTAACCGTTGGATTTAAGGAAGAGCAATTTGAACAGGTTTGGCAATAATTCATTTTGTTTTATTGAAAAAGTAGGTATAATTAGAAAAAACAGTGGATCATGATGGAGGGATTTTTTATGAGCAATTTACCAAATGAGTTAAAGTATTCTGAAGAGCATGAGTGGGTAAAAGTTGAAGGAGATAAAGTTCGTATCGGGATTACGGACTTCGCTCAATCCGAGCTTGGCGACATCGTGTTTGTCGAGCTTCCGGAAGTCGGGGACGACATCGAAGCGGACGAGCCTTTTGGCAGCGTAGAATCGGTCAAAACGGTTTCTGAGCTTTATGCTCCTATAAGCGGCAAGGTTGTTGAAGTGAATGAAGAGCTTGATGATTCTCCTGAATTTGTCAATGAATCCCCTTATGAAAAAGCGTGGATGATCGTTGTCGAGCCAAGCGATTCTTCAGAAATTGACAAGCTGATGACAGCGGAGCAATACAAGGAAATGATTTCAGAGGACTAAAAGAAAGCTAATGGAGCTGGGATAAGCAGGTTGATGTTACCTGTTGCCCCAGCTCTTTTTTCTCGTGCGACGGCATCGTAAAACGATGAAAGGGCACCATAACAGTAACTTCTGATAAGGAGGTTATGAACATGGGATTTGTCCGTGTCGATGTAACAGGACAAGTAAAAGGGAAATACGAAGCGGGGACGCTGAATCTTTACATTGGTGACACCCAAATTGGGAAAGTGTCGGAAACGAGTCAAGGCCTGCAGCATGACATGTTCCAGGGCTATGAATTTGAACAGGACAAAATTTACCGCTATGAGCAAGAAAAACCCGAACAAATCACCTCCTATGTCGACAGCTGCGAAGAAGGCTGGTGTTAAAGAGCTGTATCAAAAGATGGTTTTCCTTTTGATACAACCCCAAGCAGTAAGCGAAGTCTGCGCCTTATGTTTAAAAGTCTGTACCGAAGCGTTTTTCTTCGGTACAGACTTTGCGCAGAACGAAGCCACTGCCAGCAGTAAGGCATCGCTATCCACTAAGTATTTCCCCTGGCACACTGGCGCCTTCTTACCATGATCTCTCCTCCTCTTAAATAGTTCTATTTTTCAGAAAATATCTTCCATATCTTCCTTTAACATTGGAAAAGGCAAAAAGATTGACAAGTATTTTTTCCTCGTGCTATTATTTCTTCATGCTAAAAGTAAGTATAATTTAGCTCTTATCGAGAGCGGTGGAGGGACTGGCCCTGTGAAACCCGGCAACCATACCAATGGTGCTAAATCCTGCAAAGCGGAATGCTTTGAAAGATGAGAGAGAGGCTCGTGTTCGCAACCTTTCTGTTCATTTGCTGATGCACAGGAGGGTTTTTCTTATGAGAAACGTTCTGACATCCAGGAAACAAGTACTGTGCAAAAAGAAAGTTAAGTGATCGGAAAGGTGTGATTTGATGATTACGTTGCGCGATATTTACAAAGTATTTCAGACGAAGGATGGTCCGGTCCGTGCGGTGGACGGGATTGATTTACAGATAAACGAAGGCGAGATCTTTGGCGTTATCGGTTATAGCGGCGCTGGGAAAAGTACATTGATCAGAATGGTGAATATGCTGGAACGGCCGACTCAAGGGGAAGTCACGGTAGCCGGGCGCAACCTTTCGCAGTTACATGAGAAAGAGTTGCGGAAAGCGCGACAGGAAATCGGGATGATCTTTCAGCATTTTAATTTGCTTTGGTCCCGTACCGTGCGCGAAAACATCGCATTCCCGCTTGAAATCGCCGGAGTAAAGAAACCAGAGCGTGATCGGCGCGTTGATGAATTAATTAAACTTGTCGGTCTGGCCGGCAGAGAAGAAAGCTATCCTTCACAGCTTAGTGGCGGTCAAAAGCAGCGGGTCGGGATCGCCAGGGCCCTGGCGAATAATCCGAAGGTTCTTCTATGCGATGAAGCGACATCCGCTTTAGATCCGAAAACAACGGACGCGATTCTCGACTTACTCGTCGACATTAATGAAAAGCTTGGATTGACGATTATCTTGATTACGCATGAAATGCATGTCATCCGGAAAATCTGTCATCAGGTCGCCGTAATGGAAGCGGGCAAGGTCGTTGAGCAAGGGCCGGTACGCGAAGTGTTTAGAAAGCCAAAAGAGGCGATGACAAAGGAGTTTGTCAAGCAAATAACCGAGCCGGAGGAAACAGCCGACGCGATTTCGCATATGCTGGCTGAATCTCCTGAAGGGAAAGTTGTCCAACTGACATTTGTCGGAGAAGAAACAGAGCGGCCGCTTATTAGCCAGCTGATCCGTCAATTTGATATCGACGTCAATATTGTTCAAGGGAAAATAACGAAAATCCAGGCGGGCTCTTATGGAACGTTGTTTATTGCTCTTGATGGAAAACCCGAACAAATCGAAGCGGCGATTGCCTTTATCCGCAGTAAGCAGGTTGAGGTGGAGGTGATTTCGCATGTTGAATGAAGTGAAATGGGACGGATTGTGGAATGCGACAGTGGAAACAGTTTATATGACCGGCATCTCCGTAGCGGCAACATTCTTCCTCGGTCTTATTCTCGGCTTGATTTTGTATTTAACAAGTAAAGGGAACCTGTGGGAAAACAGGTTTATCAACCAGCTGTTCAGTTTATTTGTTAATGTTTTTCGCTCTATTCCATTTATTATTTTGATTATTTTACTGATCCCGTTTACGCGTGCCCTTGTCGGTTCGATGCTTGGCGCGAACGCCGCCCTGCCGGCTTTAATTATTGGAGCGGCTCCTTTTTACGCGCGGATGGTGGAAATTGCTCTCCGTGAAATCGATAAAGGGGTCATTGAAGCCTCCAAGGCAATGGGTGCGAGCAACTGGACGATTATCCGCAAGGTCTTGATTCCGGAAGCGTTGCCGGCGTTACTATCCGGCATTACCGTGACGGCGATCGCGCTCGTCAGTTATACGGCGATGGCCGGAGTGATCGGCGCCGGCGGTCTTGGGCATTTTGCCTTTTTGGAAGGATTCCAGCGTTCCAACAGTCAGATTACATTCGTGGCAACAATAGTCATCGTGATCATTGTCTTTATTATTCAATGGATCGGCGACTATTTTACCAATAAAACAGACAAACGATAACGAAGGGGGAAACAAACATGAAAAAGTTTTTACACTTGATTGGAGCAGCGACATTGGCCCTGTCCTTGGCGGCGTGCGGGGGCACCGATGAAGAAGCACCTGATACGGGAGCGGATGAAGCAGGTGAGGCGCAGGAGGAAGCTGTTACATTAAGCGTGGGGGCATCAGCTGTGCCACATGCTGAAATTCTTGAAGCGGCGAAGCCTTTATTAGCAGAAGAAGGAATTGAGCTCGAAATTGTGCCTTTCCAGGATTATATTTTGCCGAACCACGCGTTGCGTGACGGCGATATTGATGCAAACTATTTTCAGACGCCGGGTTATTTAGAAATGCAGATCGAAGAAAATGATTATGATTTTGTTAGTATCGGAGAAGTACACGCAGAACCGATCGGGATTTATTCACAGGAGTACAGCAGCCTCGATGAGCTTCCAGAGGGCGCGAACATTATTATGAGTGATTCAATCAGCGACCATGGCCGGATTTTGCCGATTTTTGAACGTGCCGGCTTGATTGAGCTGGATGTAGCGGAAGGCGAGCTTGCCACAGTCGATAACATTGTCTCCAACCCGAAAAATCTCCGTTTCGGTGAAACTCAGGTTGAAGCAAGAATGCTCGCGCCATCCTTTGAAAGCGGCGAAGGAGATGCCGTGGCGATTAATACGAATTACGCGCTGGAAGGCGGCATCGACATTGAACAGTACGGAATCGCGTTTGAAGGGGAAGACGTCCTTCAACCGAACTTAATTGTTGTCCGGGCTGAGGATGAAGAACGTCCAGAAGTGTTAAAGCTGCTGGAAGTTCTCCAATCCGAGGAAATCGAACAGTTTATTTTAGAGACGTATAACGGAGCCGTTATTCCGATTTCACAATAACAATTAAATAAGAAGAAAGTGGGAGTGTGGAGAAAAAGGTGTTCCCTTTTTGCCACACTCCCTTTCTTTAATTTAGCTTTTGCGGCTGGAGTGTCCATGTACTTTCCCTCTTTATCCGGTCATCTTTGGAGCGATGATGTATTCGGCAATGGTCGGGCCGACTAATAAGGGAGTTTATCATCAATTTGTTTTAACCATCCAGCATCGATCAGTCCTGGCGAATATTTAAGGGCAATTTACAAATAATAAGGCCATTACTAAAGGAGGCTGAAAAGGATGGAGCAGCAACAGGAGAACAGTCCAATCGAAATGGCGCTACAGGATTATAAAGAAGGAATCGGTTTTTTTACCGAAAAAATGCCGCAAATCGCCAAGAAATACAATGCTTTCACTGAGGCCTGTTTTGCCAAGGGGAAGCTTTCCCAAAAGGAAAAACAGCTGATCGCGCTCGGCATCAGTATTTTTTCTCAGGATGAGTACTGCATTATTTACCATACAAAAGGCTGTCTCGATCAAGGCTGTGAAGAGGAAGAAATTCTTGAGGCTGTTGGCGTGACGGCTGCCTTTGGCGGAGGAGCGGCCTTAAGCCAGGCGGTGACGCTCGTGCAGGAGACGATTCGTGACCTTTCGGGTAAAGATAAACAGATTCAGTAATGGATCAGAAAGTGGAAACCACCTAACAGCATAACAAGGGAAAACTGAGTGGTGCGCCGGCTGCTCAGTTTTTTACATGAGAGCTTGTCAGATTTGCCCGCTGTCTTAGTTGCAAAATGACGACAGGGAATGTAAGGTAGAATCATTCACTTGCCTTGAACTTATAATGGATTTGTTATAAGATTAGAATGAGAATAGATTGAGAATAACACAAAAAAAGATTCATCCTATCTAAGGGTAGATGAAGGAAAATACATTGGAGGTCATTGGTATGTCTGCACCATTTTTAAAGATTGAAGATTTACATGTAGCAGTTGAAGGTACGGAAATTTTGAAGGGATTTAACCTTGAGATAAAAGGTGGAGAAATTCACGCTATCATGGGGCCGAATGGAACTGGTAAATCAACTTTGGCGTCAGCGATTATGGGTCATCCGAAGTATGAGATTACATCCGGCTCTATTACAATGGACGGCGAGGATGTACTTGAAATGGAAGTTGACGAACGGGCAAAGGCCGGATTGTTTTTAGCAATGCAATATCCAAGCGAAATTAGCGGGATTACAAATGCAGACTTTTTACGCTCTGCGATTAACTCAAAGCGTGAAGAAGGTGACGAAATTTCTTTAATGAAATTTATTCGCCAGCTTGACGAGAAGATGGGCTTGCTTGAAATTGATGAATCATTCTCACATCGCTATTTAAATGAAGGTTTCTCAGGCGGAGAGAAGAAGCGTAATGAAATTCTTCAACTATTAATGCTTGAGCCGAAAATTGCGATTCTTGATGAGATTGATTCAGGTTTGGATATTGACGCTCTTAAAGTCGTTTCTCAAGGCGTTAACGCGATGCGCGGTTCAGAATTCGGCTGTCTGATTATTACACACTATCAACGCCTCCTTAACTATATTACACCTGATAAAGTACACGTCATGATGCAGGGTCGCATTGTCAAGTCCGGCGGCTCAGAGCTTGCAACTCGTCTTGAAGCTGAAGGGTATGACTGGATCAAAGAAGAGCTTGGTATTGAAGATGAACGTGTCAATCAGGAAGCGTAAGAACTTTTAAAGAAAAAGAAAACAGCAGAAACAATAGTAAAGGGTGGTATGTATGACAGTCGAGACGAACACTTTGTTCGCGAAGGAGCGGGTTCAGGCATTCTCGGATGCACGCAAGGAGCCGGAATGGTTCCGCGCGATCCGGTTAAACGGCTTGGAGCAGATGAAAACGGCGGAGCTTCCAAAGCCGGACAAAACAAAAATAGATAAATGGAATTTCACTCTTCCTAATACGGAAGTGGCCAAAAAAGCAAAACTGGACGCTGTTGAGGCATTAGCGTCGGAGATCCAGCTACTGATTGGTGAAAAGCATTCAGGAGATAACCTCCTCGTGCAACAGGATGCAGAAACGGTGTATCAGCAGTTGTCGGCTGATTTGCAGTCAAAGGGCGTGATCTTTACTGACTTGCAGACGGCGCTTGCCGAGCACGGAGACAAAGTGAAGCCATACTTCGGCGAAGCGGTCAAGCTGAATGAGAACCGTCTGCTTGCCGAGCATGCCGCTTTAGTAAACGGAGGCGTTTTCCTCTATGTGCCGCGCAACGTTCAGGTGGAAGTACCTTTACAGGCAGTATTCACTATTGATACGGTAGAAACAGGGCTCTACAATCATGTGATTGTCGTAGCCGAAGAAAACAGCTCCGTTACCTATGTCGAGAACTACACGTCCTTGACGGATGGCGCAGGTTCAGCAAACCTTGTGGCAGAAGTTTATGCCGCCGCTGGGGCGAAGGTGGCTTTCGGAGCCGTTGATACGCTTTCAGCCGGGGTGACGACATATGTAGTCCGTCGTGCTCATGTTGAACGCGATGGCCGTGTGGATTGGGCGCTTGGTCAAATGAATGATGGCGATACAATATCAGAAAATACAACGCATCTCATTGGTGACGGCTCGTGGGCTGATACAAAAACCGTCTCCATCGGACGCGGCACGCAGAAGCAGAATTTCACGACGCAAATTTTTCACCACGGCAAGCATTCAGAAGGTCACATCCTTAAGCATGGTGTCATGAATGGCGAAGCGTCTTCGATTTTCAACGGTATTTCCAAAATTGAGCACGGGGCGACAAAGTCAAACGGCGTACAGACAGAACGAGTACTGATGCTCAGTGAGAAAGCGCGTGGAGACGCCAACCCGATTTTATTAATTGACGAGGATGACGTTACTGCTGGACATGCTGCTTCAGTCGGGCAAGTGGATCCACTTCAGATGTTCTATTTAATGAGCCGCGGAATTTCTCGGAAGGAAGCAGAACGTCTCGTCATTCACGGGTTCCTGGCCCCTGTCGTGAATCAGCTTCCAATTGAATCTGTGAAGGAGAGTTTGCGCGAGGCTATCGAAAGGAAAGTGCGCTAATGAATGAAAAAGAGATTAAGCAGCATTTCCCCATTTTAGATCAGCAAGTCAACGGAAATCAGCTTGTCTATTTGGATAGTGCCGCTACTTCGCAGAAGCCGGTAGCCGTGATTGAGGCGATTGAGGATTATTATCGCCGCTATAATTCGAATGTTCATCGCGGGGTGCATACGCTCGGAACATTGGCGACCGACGGCTATGAAGGAGCTCGAGACAAAGTGCGGGCATTTATCGGTGCCAAGCAAAGAGAAGAGATCGTCTTCACCCGCGGTACGACGACTGCGTTGAATCTCGTCGCCTCGAGTTATGCCCGTGACAACCTGAAAGCCGGAGATGAGATTGTGATTACGCCGATGGAGCATCACAGTAACATCATCCCGTGGCAGCAGGTGGCACGCTTAACTGGAGCAACGTTAAAGTATATTCCGCTTCAGCCTGACGGAACGGTTGATCTGGCTGATGTGGAAGAAACGGTCACAGACAAGACGAAGATTGTCTCTGTCGTGCACGTTTCCAACGTGCTTGGTACGATCAATCCGGTGAAAGAAATCGGCGAGATTGCTCACCGTGCCGGGGCGATCATGGTTGTTGATGGCGCACAGAGTACGCCTCATATGAAAGTCAACGTTCAGGAGCTTAATTGTGATTTCTTTGCTCTTTCCGCTCATAAAATGTGCGGGCCTACCGGAATCGGCGTCTTATACGGAAAGAAAGAGCTGCTTGAAAAGATGGAGCCGATTGAATTTGGCGGTGAAATGATCGATTTTGTCGGCTTACAGGAGTCGACGTGGAAAGAGCTTCCGTGGAAATTTGAAGGCGGCACCCCGATTATTGCCGGGGCGATCGGTCTTGGCGCAGCAATCGACTTTCTGGAGCAAGTCGGCCGGGATGAAATCGAGAAGCACGAGACAGAGCTGGCGGATTACGCAATGGAGAAGCTTGCAGAGGTGGAAGGGATTACGATTTACGGCCCTCATCATCCGAAAAAGCGGGCGGGTCTTGTCACATTTAACATAAGTGACGTGCATCCGCATGATGTCGCAACCGTTTTGGATAGTGAAGGAATCGCGGTCAGAGCCGGTCACCATTGCGCGCAACCATTGATGAAATGGCTTGACGTCACAGCAACTGCGCGGGCGAGCTTCTATTTGTACAACACAAAAGAAGATGTTGATGCGCTTGTGGCGGGCTTAGTAAAAACAAAGGAGTACTTTGGTGATGTCTTCTAATAACCTTGATACACTGTACAGACAGGTCATCATGGATCATTACAAAAATCCACGTAACCGCGGTGAATTTGAAGGTGAGACACTGACTGTGAACATGAATAACCCGACATGCGGGGATCGGATTCAGTTGCAAATGAAAGTGGAGGACGGGAAAATAGCGGGAGCCAAGTTTGTTGGGGAAGGCTGTTCCATTAGCCTCGCTTCTGCGTCGATGATGACGCAGGCGGTGAAGGGGCTAAAGCCGGAAGAGGCGTTGGAAATGTCCTCGATCTTTTCAGATATGATGCTTGGGAAGGATTATGATGAAGATCGCTTCGATTTAGGCGATATTGAAGCGCTGCAAGGAGTAGCGAAGTTTCCGGCTCGGATTAAATGTGCGACTTTGGCATGGAAAGCGATGGAAAAAGGACTTCATGATCATCATGATTCATAGGTTTTGGTAAAGATAATTACAAGGAGGGTTTCAAATGGCGAAAAAAATGCCTGAAATCGGGGAATATCAATATGGGTTCTCAGACCGTGACGTATCGATTTTCCGTTCGAAGCGCGGGTTGACACGTGAAATCGTGGAAGAAATTTCACGGATGAAGGAAGAACCGCAGTGGATGCTTGATTTCCGCTTAAAATCATTAGAATTGTTTTACAGCATGCCGATGCCTCAATGGGGTGGCGACTTATCGGAATTAAACTTTGATGACATCACTTACTATGTAAAGCCATCAGAGAAGTCCGAGAAATCATGGGATGAAGTGCCGGAAGAAATTAAAAATACGTTCGATAAGCTCGGTATTCCAGAAGCGGAGCAGAAGTATTTAGCCGGTGTTTCAGCGCAATACGAATCAGAAGTTGTTTATCACAACATGAAGGAAGAATTGTCTGAACAAGGTATTCTGTTTACTGATACAGATACCGCTCTTAAAGAGCATGAGGAAATTTTCAGAGAGCACTTCGGTAAAACAATTCCGCCATCCGACAACAAGTTTGCCGCATTGAATTCAGCGGTTTGGTCCGGCGGCTCATTCATTTATGTGCCAAAAGGAGTAAAGTCGGATACGCCATTACAAGCGTATTTCCGGATTAACTCAGAAAACATGGGTCAATTTGAGCGGACGTTGATTATCGCCGACGAAGAAAGCTCTGTCCACTATGTGGAAGGCTGTACAGCACCGGTTTATTCAACGAACTCCTTGCACAGTGCGGTCGTTGAAATCATCGTTAAGAAAAATGCGTACTGCCGTTATACGACAATCCAAAACTGGGCGCCGAACATTTACAACCTCGTAACAAAGCGTGCCGTTGCGGATGCCGGCGCAACAATGGAATGGGTTGACGGTAACATCGGCTCGAAGCTGACAATGAAGTATCCTGCTGTTATCATGCGTGGCGAAGGAGCGAAAGGAACAGTGCTTTCAATCGCGATTGCCGGTAAAGGGCAGCACCAGGATGCCGGCGCGAAGGTGAGTCACCTTGCTCCAAATTGTTCTTCAACGATTGTATCGAAGTCGATTTCTAAGCATGGCGGGAAAGTCACCTACCGTGGAATCTGCCACTTCGGCCGCCGTTCGGATGGGTCGAAGTCAAAGATCGAATGTGATACGTTGATTATGGATAACGAATCAACATCAGATACAATCCCATACAACGAAATTTTAAATAACAACATCACACTAGAGCACGAAGCAACCGTTTCAAAAGTATCGGAAGACCAATTGTTCTACTTGATGAGCCGCGGTATTTCTGAGCAGGAAGCAACAGAAATGATCGTCATGGGCTTCATCGAGCCATTCACAAAAGAACTTCCAATGGAATACGCCGTCGAAATGAACCGTTTGATTAAGTTCGAGATGGAAGGCTCTATTGGATAATGAATGATTGAGGCTGGAACTAAACAATTTAATAAAAACATCAAAAGACTCCGGTTATCGTTTTTGGATAACCGGGGTCTTTTGTATGCCTCAAAAACATTCGCTGGAGCACGTTGGGATGTCCCTCCTGAAGTTCAGCGAGTGAATGTTTTTCGAGGGAATTGAGAGGAATGGGAGATGTTTTTGACGATGCGTTGCGCGCCTTGCTTCGAAGTACCTACTCGTAGCAAGGCTTTAAGGCCCATTACTAAAAAGCTGCTGAAAGTGAAAATCGTATTTTTCAGCAGCTTCGTCTATTTCGGATTATATTCTATTTCAGTTATCGTCATAGGTTTCCAATACGTCTACTTTCAATTCAGAATATTGTTCGTTATTTATATTTAATTCTTCTTCCATTTCATCTTTTTCATCAATGTTAAATTTACCTTGGTTTAGTGAATTGATCCAATAACTTTTAGAGCCTTCCCTATATTTTAAAAATAATATATATTCAGCTCCTGCTTGTAGAGGTGTATAGTCATCGTAGAAATAAATGGTTTCTCCAGGTTGAATTCCGTTATCTATTCGATAGTATGGTTCTGTAACTTTAAGAGTTTGATTTTCCTTTAGAACCGCATGATCATCTTTTATAATATTTGTTATCAATACCTCTGTGTTTGTTCGACCATCTCTAAAGCCATACTCATTCATAATAATATTTTCTGATTTATCTGTTGCTACTGCTTCAATAACAAGGTCTGAATGGTTCGTAATTTCTTCGGCACTTTCAAACAAAACATGTTCAGCTTGATTTCTTACTTCTTTAACGATGACATTGTCTGCAACTACGTAACTGGAAGTGGCAATAAAAATCAAGGACAACGAAACGAATAAACTCTTTTTCACTTTAATACCCCCATTTTACTCTTAAGTGCGTAATATCAGTCGACGTTGGAAGTAGACAAACTCTTCATCCAGTGATTTCTGCGTGTGCAGGGCTATTTTTAAAATGATTGAGTCCAAGAATGTGTCCAATTTCATGCCCGGCTACTTTACAGTTATGATATCCTTCATCTACTGATTGATCATGATCATATCTTATTCTTCCTTGGTTATAATTTGAACCATTAGTAACAGATGTTGCAGGAACTTGAGTGACTCCACCATAAAAATTGTAATTCCAATAGTCAGCGACTGCAATTATTCTAGGTGGTCGCTGGAAGCAGTGGTGATGCTTGCTGTTTTTATCCCGATGGTCATGGGGTAGGCTGGAAATATTGGAACACAGTCTTTAGCCGTAGTAGTCCGAGGCTTAGCTGTAGGAACAATTGATAAAAAAAGTGTACGAAAGTTAATACAACGTCAATTTTTTATCGGGATTATTGTTGGTTTTTTATGTGGATTGGTGATCGCCATTGTGATCTCTCTTATTCCTTTCCTGCAAAGTTCGTGGTTATTGGGGCTAATTGTTGGTGGCTCAATTATGGCCTCATTAAGTGTCGTATGTGTCGTGGGAGCTGTTATGCCTTTACTTATTAATAAACTGAAACTTGATCCTGCGTTAGCTTCGGGTCCATTTGTGACGGCGATTGGTGATATCCTCAGTTTATCAATCTACTTTTCGATCGCTACCTCTCTTTTAGAGTATTTATAAGTGAAGGATTAACTTCTTACCGTCTTATCCCGCCCTGAATTTGGTATACTTTAGTCAAGAAATTGGGAAAATGACAAGGGAAGAATACGTCTGAAAGGAGTGAGCGTTATGGTTGGAGTAGAAATTGATATGGTTGTGAAGGATAGCTTAAAGGCTCTGGAGCTATACGAAACGATATTTGAGATTGAGCGGGTGGAGGTTTCCGATTTGCCCCGTGGTGAAAATGAGGCGGTCTTTACGTTATACGGCGTTCGTTTTCATCTGTTAGATGAAAATCCTGAGTTTCATTTGGTCGCCCCAACGGCTGAAGATCCAAAAACGAGCTGGATCAATGTATCGGTGCCGGATATTAAAGAAACGTACGACAAGGCGATGGAGCTAGGCTGCACAGAGGTGCAACCGGTGACGGAGCTTCCGGACTACGGGGTATCGAACGCGATCTTTATGGACTCTTTTGGCTATATATGGATGCTGCATCAAGTCCATAAAGAGGTCAGTCATGAAGAACGGTTGCGGCTTTGGGAGGAAAAAAAGAAGAAGGATCAATAGGTGTAGTGGAGAAACGGACGTTACCTTAGAAGGCGGACTCATAGAGTTTGTCTTCTTTTTTCTTTAGGAGGGCGGCAATGAATGGGGAGACTGGTGTCGTTTGTTACATTCATGTAATGGAGAAAAGAATTTGGCAATTCATGCTACTATAAAGAAATGGGGGTGGGAATTTTGAGAGAGGTAAAGGAAATTGTAGCTAACTCAAGTGAAGATGAAGTAAGGTCTCTGTTGTTTTTGCTTTTAAGTAAGATAGGCATCGAGGCACAGACTGATGAAGAGCTGGCAAAGGATATGAAAAAGATTTACAGCGATTTTCTCGACTTGAAAGAAAGGCAAAAAAGGTCCGAGGATGATAAGAGCGTTAAGGTTGTGCATATTGCATTTGGTGCTTCCTCCGCAGGCAGTTTAAAAAACATCCAAGACGAGGAAAAGGTTATCTTCTTTTCGGATCAATTTTCGATTGGACCAATATGGAAATTGCACGAAGAAACGGGTCTCTTGCAACGATACAAATGGTTGATGAACCATATAAATGTAGAGGAGGAGTACTTGTTTACTTATTTAGCTTCCTTTAAAAAGACAGTTTCCGCGATTGAGGCAATTGCTGAGCATGTAAGAATCTTCATCTGGACGGGAAATAACTCTGATGAACAAACAGCGTTGCGCTATGTCCTTTATTTATTAAGGAAAAAAAGAAATACTATTATGTTAATAAATACGACAGTTGCGTATAAAACCGTTGTGGCTAAGCCGGAAGTTGAATTTGTTCCTAGCCATACAGGTGAAATTGTACCTGAAAAATTAGGGGCGATTTATGATAGAAATAAGACTAATCAGCCTTTATCTCAAAAAGAAAGGGCACGCTATGAGTTTGAATGGGGCGAGCTATCTAATCAGATAGAGAACCTGAGAGTATGGAAGGATGAACAATTATTCAATGTAGATGATGGTTATTACGATGAATACATCATACAGACAGCAAGAAAATTACATGATGAGCAGAAAAATAAAGGCTTTATAAAATCAGCAAGACTGATTGGCGAGGTGATTGGTCATTTGGATCAAAGGATTGGTGACGAGTATTTTGAATATAGACTCGTGCATTTAGTGGTAAAAGGAGTTTTTGAAATAGAAGGTGTCCCAAGGGCAATGAGGTTTTATAGTGTGAAACTCCGTCAGGGCTATTAAGCAGAAAAGACATAGAAAAAAATAAATTCAAAGTGGGAGGTGTTTTTACATGAACAATTGGTGGTATAGTTTATATTTCCTCATTTTAGGGATCATCGCTTTTTTTACAGGAGAACTCATCACCTTTATCATGCTTGGCTTTATCTTGTTAAGTTTACATAATATAAACAACACGCTGAAAAAGATTCATAAAGATAATCAGCAAAGGAAATCGACTTTAGAAGAGTAAAAATGGATGGCAGAAAAGGTGAGGCGTGAGGATCGGACCGAATTCCGTTATAATAGAGAGAACGTGCGGATAACGGATTATCTTTACATGAATCAGGGAAAAGAGACGGTACATTGTAATTGCTGGACGAAGGAGAGAATCAGATGATCTATATCGGGGTAACGGGCTGGAACGATCATGATTCCCTTTATGATGGCAGAGGAAAGGGATTGGAGGCCTATGCCGGGCATTTTCCGATTGTTGAACTGGATTCTTCATTTTATGCTATTCAGCCGAGCCGCAATATCGAGAAATGGCTGAAAGAGACACCAAAAAGCTTTCAGTTCATTGTCAAAGCCTATCAGGGAATGACGGGACACCAGCGGGGGATTCAGCCGTATGAGACAAAAGAGGAGATGTTTGAAGCATTTCGCCTTTCGGTTCGGCCGATCGCCGAGGCGGGCAAGCTCGGAATGGTTCTTTGTCAGTTTCCGCCATGGTTTGATTGCAAAAAAGAAAATGTCCAATGGCTGCGTTATGTGAAGCAGGAGCTGAAGGAGTTTCCTCTGGCGCTTGAATTTCGCCACCAATCATGGTTTGCAGAGGGAATGAAGGAAAGAACGTTAGCCTTTATGCAGGAGGAGGGCTGGATTCATAGCATTTGTGACGAGCCCCAGGCCGGAGCCGGTTCCATTCCGACGGTTTTGCAGGCGACTCATCCGGAAAAAACGCTGATCCGCTTACACGGCAGGAACATTCATGGCTGGAACGATCCTGGCAATGGCCGATGGCGCGAGGTGCGCTATTTATACCGTTACAATGAAGCTGAGCTTTTGGAATGGAAAGAAAACATCATGAAAGTAGACGAACAAACAAAAGATATATACATTCTGTTTAATAACAACTCGGGGGGAGATGCCGCCGATAACGCCAAGCAAATGATTAATCTGCTGGGGATTGATTATCAGGATCTGGCGCCACGGCAGCTTAATCTCTTCTTTGACGATGGACAAACATAAGAAAGATACAGGTTAGAAGGGGGGCAGCGAGGGAGTGGCTGTAAAACGTCTTACGCTTTTTCATACAAATGATATCCACAGCTGCTTTGAGCATTGGGCACAGATGGTCGCCCATATTAAAAATCAGCGGGATGAGAACACGCTTTATTTTGATTTAGGCGATCATGCCGATCGGAGCAACCCAGTGACAGAAGCCTCGATTGGTCAAGGAAATACGCGCCTGCTGAATGAAGCGCAAGTTGATTATGTCACGATTGGCAACAACGAAGGGATCACCTTTGCGAAGGAGCAGCTGGAGCACCTTTATGACGATGCTGCGTTTCCGGTTGTGTTAGCTAATCTGTTTGAGCAAAACGGCCGGCGGCCTGACTGGGTAAGACCGACGGCTTTACATAGATTGGGTAACGGGCTGACGGTCGGATTGATTGGCGTGACGGCTCCATTTACAACGTTTTATCAGCAGTTGGGCTGGAGAATTGCTCCGCCGAAGCCTGTGCTAAAAGAGCAGCTCGTCGCGCTGAGGCAAGAAGCGGATATCGTCATTTTGCTTTCTCATCTCGGCTTGTTTCGCGATGAGGAGATTGCGGCTGAATTTGAAGAGATTGATGTGATCATCGGCGCCCATACTCATCATGTGCTGCCGGCAGGTAAACGGGTCGTCGGCACATTGATCGCCCAGGCCGGCAAGTTTGGGGCGTATCTCGGCCAAGTTCAAATTGAATACGATACGGAAAGCCAGCAGGTAGTAGAAAGCGAAGCGACGTTAGTAGACATCAGCAAGAGCCCGGAGGATGAGCGGACGAAGACGCTGTTAGCTGATATGAAGGCCGAAACGGAGCGGCTGTTAGCGGAACAAGTTGCTGTTTTGCCGGAAAGGTTGCCTGTTGTCTGGCAGGCAAGAACGAAGGGGACTCAGTTTCTTTGTGATGCGCTGACGGAGTGGTGTGACCAAGAGCTTGGAATGATGCATGCTGGGGTTTTACTCGAAGCGCTTGAAGCGGGCGTGATTACGAAAGGGGATATTCATCGTGTTTGTCCTCATCCGATTAATCCATGTGTCGTGGAATTAACGGGCCGTCAGCTCGAAGAAACAGTGAAAAGAGCCTTTACAAAGGAATTACGCCAGCTGGAGCTGAAAGGATTTGGCTTCCGCGGCAAAGTGCTTGGGCAGATGATTTTTACCGGGATTGAGGTCGACGTGACGGCTGAGTCCGTGCACAGCATTACCATTCTGGGAGAAAAGCTTAGAGCGGACCAGATTTATTCGATTGCCACTCTTGATATGTACACGTTCGGGCATTTGCTTCCAGCAGTGGCAGACTCGGCAACAAAGCGCTATTTTATGCCGGAATTTTTACGGGATATTTTAGCGTGGAAACTAAGTCAACAGTGGGGGAACGCCTAAATCGGCTCACCTTTTTCTGTCATGGTCATATACTGTTTATATAATGACAATGATCAGATGGGGAGTGGGACAGTTGATTGAAATGAACCCAATTCAAATTGAGGAGCAAACTTTTATCGCTGTGACCCTAAAGCTGCCGAAGACGAATTTCATGGCAGTCATGAATGATACAGGCTATATTATGTGCGGAGCATTGGATGTGGCATTACTGAATGAAAAGCTGAAAGAGCGTAAAATTGTGGCGGGCCGTGCGGTTGGAGTGAGAACAATCGAACAGCTGCTTGACGCTCCATTGGAATCGGTGACGCTGGCCGCTGAGGAGCTTGGCATTACGCCGGGAATGCGCGGCAAGGACGCTCTCTTAAAAATGAAATAAGCGGGCCTGCCTTCAAAGAGCGATGAAGCCGCTTTGCTGCTAAAAAATGAAAATTTTACTTTTTCAGCAGCTTCTTTGAAGGCAGCTTTTTTAAATATATTGAGCGGTTCGGTGGATGTTATTCTGACTTCAATCATGTAAACTAAAGGGGACAAGCCTTTTAGGGCTGATGCGAGATTACATAGGGATCAAGGTGAAGTAAGGGCTAATGATGGATTTGATGAAGAGAAGGGATAGGGATACGATGAAGCAATATTTAGAGCTTTGCAACTATGTGCTTGAGCACGGGGTGCGCAAAGAGGATCGGACAGGCACCGGCACGATAAGCGTGTTTGGGTATCAAATGAGGATGAATCTTCAGGACGGCTTTCCATTGCTGACGACGAAACGCGTTCCGTTTCGCTTAGTGGCGACCGAGCTGATCTGGTTTTTGAAAGGCGATACGAATCTTCGTTATTTGCTTGAGCAAAACAATCATATTTGGGATGAGTGGGGCTTTCAAAAATGGGTGGAATCAAAAGAGTATACCGGGCCGGATATGACAAACTTCGGCTTGAGAAGTCAGGAAGACCCCGAGTTTGAACAGCTCTATAAGCAGCAGCTGGCAATTTATCAGCAGCGCGTGTTGGAGGATGACCGCTTTGCTGAGCAATTTGGCGATTTGGGTAATGTGTATGGCAAGCAGTGGCGGAGCTGGGAAGGGGCCGATGGTCAGGTGTATGACCAGATTCAATATATTATTGATGAAATTAAACGCAACCCGGATTCCAGACGGCTGCTATGTAACGCGTGGAGCGCGTCAGAATTGAAAAATCAGCAGCTTCCTCCTTGTCATTACGCTTTCCAATTTTATGTTCATGACGGGAAGCTCAGTTGTATGTTTCAGATGCGTTCAAATGATGTGTTTCTGGGGCTGCCATTTAATATCGCATCCTATGCGCTGTTAACCCATCTGATCGCTCATGAATGCAATCTTGAAGTGGGTGAGCTGATTTACACCGGGGCGGATGTTCATATTTACTCCAATCACATTGAGCAGGTTCAAACGATGCTGGAACGGGAGCCGCGAGCTTTGCCGACCTTGAAGCTGAACCCTGAATTGAAAAGTATTTTTGATGTGGAATGGGACGATCTCGAACTGATTGGCTATGATCCGCATCCGCCGATTAAAGCGCATGTCGCAGTATAAAGAAAAAAGACAAAGGCTGACTCCATCCAAGCTGGAGCGGGACTTGTTTCAAAAGGTGAAAACGAACCTTTTGGGACAAGTCCTTTTTCTGTTTGTGAAGAGGCGTTGTTGTTCTGAATTTTAAAAAAGTGTAAAGACTTTACAAAATATTAATGACGGAAAATTCGATTAATTTATTTCCGGGTTGCTGTAAATGGATTTTTTGTTTTCTCTGTTCTTCTTTACAAATGGTTTAAAAAAATCAACTTTATAATTTTTTTACAAATCTCACAAGGGAGCTTTATAGTAGATTGAAATTTTTCCTGTACTGTAGGGGATGTAAAAGAAAGTGAGGCGACAGAAGATGATCGATTTGCATATGCACAGCACGCATTCAGATGGAGAGCTTTCTCCGGCACAGCTTGTTGAAGAGGCTGCCTCCCTTGGAGTTTCCGTGCTTTCTATTACAGATCATGACGCGGTATCCGCTTATTTCACGGCTAAAGAAACAGCAGAAGCACTTGGGCTTCGTTTGATTTCAGGAATTGAATGCAATACGGATGGAGAACAGGGAGAGCTTCATATTTTAGGATATGCCTTTGATCCCGCACATCAGAGAATGGCTGATTATGTATCGTGGAGACAGGGCGAGAGAATGAAGTGGAGCAAAGCGATTGTTCAAGTATTACAGAAGCTTGGCTACCGGATTGATTGGGAGAATTGCCGGGAAAGAGCCGGAAACGATGTTATCGTTCGTACTCATATCGCCGATGAGTTAGTGGCGCGCGGTTATTTCAACGAGTCTGGACAAGCTTATCAAGCTTTGCTGACCAAAGGGGCTCCTGCCTTTATCGAGCGGGAAGGGTTGACGGCGGCCGAAGCGATCGCGCTTATTCATGAAGCCGGGGGAAAAGCTTTTTTAGCCCACCCTGGAATTTATCGGTGGGAATGGTCGCTGGCGGCGCTGGTGGAGCAGGGGCTTGATGGCATCGAAGTTTATTATTCGCAGCATGATGAGGCAGCGACCGTCTATTGGAATGACATGGCCGATCACTACAGGCTGTTCAAAAGCTGCGGCAGTGATTTTCACGGATATAGCTCCAGAAGCCCATTTCCTCCTGGGTCGGTTGCCTGTCAAAAGGAAGAGCTGATGACCTGGCTTGAAAAGGTGAAAACAAAGGAGGGAGTACGTTGAAGCTGTTGGCCTCATCGACGCTACTATGGGGAAAGGACATTGAGGAAATTGGCGCGGTCGTTTACAACCATAACCTGCGCGGGCTTGAGCTGTGGGCCGAGCAAGTCTGGTTCAGTCAGATGCGGGTCAGAGATATTCGCCGCGTTGCCAGGCGGTTTGACCTGGAGATCACCTTTCATGCGGCAAGCTGGGATTTAAATATTTGTTCGTTAAATGAAGGAATCCGGCGCCAGTCAGTTGAGGAAATTGTCCGCTCGTTCGCGCTTGCCGCTTCGATCGAAGCGACGAATGTCACCGTCCATCCAGGGAGAAGAACGTTGACGGAGGAATGGACAGCGTGGCATGAGGAGGCGCTTCAGAAAAGCCTCGATTATTTAGAAGAGGCCGCCAAAACATATGGCGTCACGCTTTCGCTGGAATTAATGGAGGAAATCAAAAAGGAGTTTGTCACGAGCCCGCTGCAAATCAATCGTTTAGTTGATGGCCGGTCATCCGCTGTACAAACGACGTTTGATGCGGCGCATATTGCACCCGGGAAGGATATACTCGCTACGTTCGCCGAGATGTCGCGAATTAATAAAATTCATCTTAGCGATTCAACAAAAGCGAACTATCATGTCGCCCTCGGGGAAGGGGAACTGTTGCTCGAACGCTTTATCGGACATCTCCAGAGCGGGACATATCCCGTCGTTTTGGAAGGCTATGATACGAGCACGGAAGCGATTCTTCTACAAAAGCATTTGCGTTATTTGAACGCATGTGCACAACCGACTGCAAAGGAGATGAAAAGTTGAAATTTCTTGTCACAAATGATGATGGTATTTTTGCGCCGGGAGTAGAGGCTTTGGTTGAAGTGCTCCAGCATTTCGGCGATATTTATGTCGTATGTCCAGATCAGGAACGAAGCGCGATCAGCCATTCGATAACATTGCGTCAGCCGCTGAAAGCGACGACGGTCACCCTTTTTGGAGCAGGGGTGAAAGCCTGGGCCGTAAACGGAACACCGGCCGATTGTGTCAAACTCGGAGTGGAAGTGCTGGTAAAGGAAAAGCCGGATTTGGTCATATCCGGGATTAATATCGGCCCGAACCTGGGCAGGGACGTCTATTATTCCGGCACGATGGCTGCGGCGGCGGAAGCTTCCCTGTTGCAAATTCCGGCGATCGCCGTTTCGCTCGACAGGCTGCAAACAAAAGATACGAGCTTTCAAATGCCGAAACGGCTGCTCTACGAGGTGATCGAACCTTTGCTTTCCAACCGGATTCCGCCGGGCGTCTTCGTTAATGTTAACCTTCCATATTTGGAAAAACACGCCTGCTCCGGCATTAAGGTCGTCCCGTTGGATTTGTCGGTCAGCCGTTATAAATATGTCGGCTTAAATGACCCGTATGGCCAGGTGTATTACTGGCTGAAAGATCATATCGGTCAGCTTACTGAATTTGAAGAGGAAGGCGATTTTGCGAAATTAAAAGCAGGCTATGTCACCGTTACCCCATTAGAAGGCAAAGTTAGTCAAAAAAAGCATGTGCGCAGATTTGAAAAATGGTTCTCGAATCATAAATTACACTTTTCTAAGGAGGAAACATTCTCATGAAACGCTTTATTTATTCAGTCGCAGCTTTTTCAATCCTAGTGCTTGGAGCGTGTGGAGGGGCGGATACGCCGGAGACAACAGAAGACCTATCTACTGAAGAAACGCAGGCTGCCACTGAGGCAGAGGGCGCCATCTCAGGGACATTGGAGTTTTATACGTCTCAGCCGGACAGCGATGCCACAGCGCTTGTCGCAGCATTTAATGAGGCCTATCCTGAAGTCGAAGTAAACGTCTTTCGCTCAGGAACGGAAGAGGTGATGAGTAAAATCGCCGCAGAAAGTCAGGCGGGAGATATTCAGGCGGATGTCCTTCTTGTCGCTGATGCCGTCACATTTGAAACATTGAAGGAGCAGGATCTGCTTTTAGCGTATCAATCACCGGAAGCCGAGTTTATTCCGGCTGATTTGCTTGATCCCGATGGAATGTATGCGGGGACAAAGGTAATGGCGACGGTGCTGGCGGCGAACACAGCCAATGACGGCGAGCTGCCGGCTTCATGGAGCGTGCTGACGGAAGAGGAAGCAAAAGGGCAGGCGATTATGCCAAGTCCGCTTTATTCAGGAGCAGCAGCCTATAATGTTGGCGTGTTGAGCCGGCAGGATCAATTCGGCTGGTCGTTTTTTGAAGGACTTCACGAAAATGAAATGACGGTCGTGCAAGGAAACGGCGCCGTCCTGCAAGCTGTCGCCAGCGGCGAAAAATCATATGGCGTCGTCGTTGACTTCATGGTTGCCCGCGCCAAGGCGGAAGGGTCTCCGGTTGATCTTGTTTATCCGGAAGAAGGTGTGCCGGTTATTACAGAACCGATTGGCATTATGAGCAACACTGAAAATGAAGAGGCGGCGAAAGCCTTTGTCGATTTCGTTCTGTCAGAAGAAGGACAACTTGTCGCTGCTGAACTTGGCTATACGCCGATCCGTGAAGGAGTGGACGCTCCGGAAGGATTGAAGCCGATTAGTGAGATGAACGTCATTTCCCATGATATTCGTGAACTGCTTGAAACACGTGAAGCAGACAAGCAAGCGTTTATCGACATATTCGGCGAGTAAGACGAGAGAGGTGTACTATGGCTGAACAACATGTGCAAGGAAGATGGTCTGTTCGATCTTCCTTCTTTTTTCCTTTGGATATCCGCAAAACCATTTGGTTGATTGTCTGTCTTAGTCTTATTTTCTTCCTGTTTGTCTGGCCGGTGTTCCGTCTGGTCGCTCTGAGCTTTGTGACGGATGGAAGCGCCTTTGCCAACTATTCAACGATCTTTCAGGAAGCGAGAACGTGGAAAATAGTATCGAATACCGGCCTGGTCGTCGCGGGATCAACGATCATCGCGCTAGTGATGGGAGTCGCTTCCGCCTGGCTTGTCGCCTACAGCGACATTCGCGCGAAAAAGTGGCTGCACGTCCTTGTCCTGCTCCCGTTTATCATTCCTTCGTACATCATCACCCTTTCCTGGACGCAGTTCTTAAGCAGCAACAGCCTGGCGGCGCGCCTGCTGGCGTTATTGCCCGGACAGCTTGAGCCGTTGAATCTGTACAGCCATACAGGCATCATTCTTGTTCTCGGATTGTCGCATTATCCCCTTGTTTTCCTATTGACGATGAGCGTGTTAAAACGGATTCCCCGCGAGCTGGAATGGGCGGTGCGTTCATCCGGAGGAAACAGCTGGACCGTTTTTCGCAAAGTGACGTTTCCGCTTGCGCTGCCCGGTGTGGCCAGCGGCGGACTGCTTGCCTTTCTCGCCAATTTGGACAACTTCGGCATCCCGGCATTTCTCGGTATTCCGGCGAATATTACCGTCTTGAGCACAGCGATTTATCAGGAAATCGCCGGCTTCGGCCCGAGCGCCTTTTCCCGGGCGGCGACGTTTTCGGTTCTGTTGGGAATCATCGCCCTAGTAGCGACGGCCGGTCAATGGCTGCTGCTGCGCAAAGCGAAAACAGGGGAGAACAGTGAAATTGACGATAAGCCCCGCTTTTCGTTGGGGGCCTGGCGACCGGTAGTGGAGTTGCTGCTGTGGGGCTTTCTCCTGTTGATTAGTATCGTTCCGCTTTTTTCAATGTTCGGTTCATCGCTTATCCGCGCGTACGGACTGCCGTTTTCATTCGAAAATCTAACCTTGCAGCATTATCAGTTTGTCCTGTTTGAGCATGAAAAAGTGCGCGGTGCGTTGCTGAACAGTGTGAAGCTTGCCGTTAGCACAGGCGTGATTTGTTTAGTGATTGGAACGGCGATTGCTTATTACCGGTTGCGAAAAAGAAATGTCGTCAGCAAAATTATCGAATTGGCGGTCGGCTTACCGTATGCGTTACCCGGCATGGTCCTTGCTTTAGCGATGATTCTGGCATGGATGCAGCCAATTCCGGGCTGGAATCCAGGAATTTACGGCAGCATCTGGATTTTGTTTATAGCTTACGTGACGCGTTTTATGATTCTTCAGGTGCGCGGCAGTATGACGGCGATGTCGCAAATTGCGCCGGCGATGGAGGAAGCCGCTCATATGGCCGGGGCGGGGACGCTTGTCAAATGGCGTTCGATCATGCTTCCGCTTCTGCTGCCGGGATTGTTGAGCGGAGCCTTTCTGGTTGTGCTGACGACGCTGACTGAACTGACCGTGTCCGCTCTTTTATGGTCGAGCGGCTCTGAAACGATTGGGCTGATGATCTTCAATTTTGAGCAGGCGGGCTATACGACTCATTCAACAGCGTTTTCAAGCTTGATTGTCGTGATGATGCTGGTCGTAACCGGCTTGCTCGCGGGAATGCAAAAGCTTTATGAAAAAAGGGTGAGAAAAGCATGAGTACAGTTTTGGCAAATGTATCGAAAAAATTTGGTGACGTCTCCGCCTTGGCACCAATTGACTTGGCGATTGAAGAGGGGAAATTTATTGCGATCTTAGGTCCGTCCGGCTGCGGGAAAACGACGCTGCTGCGTCTGCTGGCCGGATTTGAAGCGCCGACGACGGGGGAAATAAGAATGAACGGCCAGCAGGTCGCCCATCCAGCACGGGTGACTCCGCCGGAAAAACGCAACATCGGGATGGTCTTTCAATCCTTTGCGCTTTGGCCGCATTTAAAGGTTAAAGAGCAGATTCAGTTTCCTTTAAAGCATCACCGGTTCACTCCCGCGCATTTGAAGAAGCGGGCGAAGGAACGAGTCGAGGAAATGCTCGAGATTGTCGGCTTGCAGGAGTATGGAGAGCGGATGCCTAATGAGCTGTCAGGCGGGCAGAAGCAGCGGGTGGCGATCGCTCGTGCTTTGGCGCCGCAGCCGGCCCTGCTGTTGATGGATGAGCCGTTGAGCAGCCTTGATGCCGAGCTGCGCATGGATTTGCGTCAGGAGATTCAAACGATTCACCGGCTAGTGAAAACGTCAATCGTCTATGTGACTCATGACCAGGCCGAAGCCTTGGCGATGGCCGACGAAATTGTTGTGATGCGCGCGGGGCGGATTGAACAGGTTGGTACACCGGAACAAATCTATACCCAGCCCGCTACTCCGTTTGTGGCGACTTTTGTCGGAAAAGCGAATTTGATTAAAGGAAGCTGGTATGGCGATCAATTCAAGCCGTTCGGTGACGAGGCGGTCATCTGGCAGTCAAGTACGATTTCTCCGCAGATTCGGAAGCAGGGGTACTTTCCGGTACGGCCGGAGCAATTTGCGCTTGATAAGACAGGCTCCGGGATAACAGGCATTGTTCGGAATGTGATGTTTCAAGGCAAAGAATTTCATTATTCAGTCGAGCTGAATGGTGAACTGATCACGGTTCATACCGACCAGTTGCAGCGCTATTCGCCCGGTGATGAGGTCGTTGTTAAGCTGAACCAGGCCGTCTCATTGGAGAAGCATGTCAGCCTCGTTTAAGCGAGGGACTTCTACTCATTTTCCAGCCAATATGATACGATATGTGAAAATGAAGGAGTGGTAACGATGCTGTCTTATATTGTTGCGATGGATCAGAACCGGGCGATCGGAAAAGAAAATCAGCTGCCGTGGCATTTACCGGCTGATTTGCAATACTTTAAGCGAGTAACGACCGGCCACCCGATTGTTATGGGGAGGAAAACGTACCAATCGATTGGCCGGCCATTGCCAAAGCGCCGGAATGTAGTGATGACGCGTGACCGCGGCTTTGTGGCGGAAGGGTGCGAAGTCGTTCATGAACGTGAGCAGGTGATGGCGCTCAGCCGGGAGGGAGAGGAGTTTTTTGTGATTGGCGGAAGTGAGCTCTTCCAGCTTTTTTGGCATGATGTTGACCGGCTGTATGTCACGCTTATTCATGAGACTTTTGCGGCCGATACATTTTTTCCTCCGATTGATGAACAGGAGTGGCGTCTGATCTCCTCGGTTGCCGGACAGCGTGATGAAAAAAATCGCTACGACCATGATTTTCTTGTTTATGAGCGGATGAGTAAGCGGTAAACTGAAAAAGAATCTTATCAAACTCTCTTTGCTTCGTGCATATACTTGTCAGCAAAGGGGGTTTTTTAGCATGAGAGCACCCAAAAGAAGCAGACCCCAATCTAGAAAAGGTCCGCTCCCGTTTCGCTATGTATTACTGCTTTCATTTATTATTTTTGTTCTTTTAACTGTACTAGGGTTGTGGGTTATTGAAAAAGGAATTCGACCAACGCTTGTACATATAGCGACGACGGAAGCGCGGGTGATTGCGACAAAAGCGATTAATGACGCTGTCAATAAAAAGATCAGCACCGATCTGAATCAGGAAGAGTTATTTATTATTCAGTACGATGCTGATGGAATGGTGACAAGTGTCCAGCCGAATACTCAAATTTATAATCGTGTTGTGTCAGAGGCGACAGGCAGGGTGCAACGGCACTTGAAGGCAATTGAGCGCGGAGAAGCCTTTGATATTTCATTTGATGAGGGGGAGAGTAAGGACGATCTTTTAAGTTCAGCCGAAGGTGGGATTATTTATAGCATTCCATTGGGGCAGGCGACAAATAATGCATTGCTTGCTCAGTTAGGGCCACAAGTTCCAGTGCGGTTTTCAGCTATTGGTGACGTAAAAACGGATTTGAACTTGCAGGTGGAAAATATCGGTATTAACAATACGAAAATTACCCTTGCGTTTGATATGATCGTTGATGCAAAGATTGTCATTCCTTTTGCGACAAATACCGAAGCGGTGAAAACAACGATTCCGATTGGCGTCATGACAACGTCAGGGAAAGTGCCGGATGTGTATTCAGAAGGTGGAATGATTATTCCGTCTGATACACCGACATCGGGCAGCGGTCAATAGTCTTGTCAACCTTTGGGGCAATATGTTAATATGTTAAATTGGTTGTATATGATATGTGACTGACATCGTATATTCTTGCGGTTTGCTAACCATGATAAGAATAGAAGATTCTCCGGCAGGGAAGGCAGACGTACTGGATGTCGTTGCCGGAGAGGAGACAGCATTTGATGTCCTTTTATCGTTGGAAAGAAAGCTGATGTAATGGAAAATTACACTTGCATGTTAAACAGCAGGAGTGGGTGACCATTGCTGCTTTTTTTGTGGAAAAAAGAAGTGGAGGTAGATGTGAGATGGAAGTAACGGTATGGTCCCTCGTGCCGCCCGTTCTGGCTCTTGTTATGGTCATTCTGACCAGGCGAGTGCTACTCTCTTTAGGAATGGGAATTGTGGTCGGTGCGTTAATGCTGCACCAATTTAATCCGATGCAAGCGCTCACGAACATTTATGCGATTGTGATGGGGATTATTTTTGATTATGGCGAGGTGGAGCCGCTGACGATCGTCGGGATTACCCAGGCTGTTTTCCAAAGCGGCTTTGAACTGAACACATGGGAGTTTTTTATTATTTTGTTTTTGCTGCTGCTCGGCATGATGGCGGCGCTGGTTACACGGTCCGGAGGAAGCAGAGCCTTTGGGGAATGGGCGATGAAGCATGTAAAGACAAGAATGGGCGCGCAAGTATTGACGGTCTTTTTAGGCATTTTAATTTTTATTGATGACTATTTTAACAGCTTGACCGTTGGAAATGTGAGTCGCCCATTGACGGATCGGCATCGAATTTCCAGGGCCAAGCTGGCTTACCTCGTCGATTCGACCGCTGCGCCGATGTGTGTCATTGCGCCAATTTCGAGCTGGGGAGCTTATATTATTACAATTATCGCCGGGATTCTGGCAACTCATGGGGTGACGGAGTATGAGGCGCTCCAGGCTTTTCTTATCATGATTCCGATGAATATTTATGCGTGGATCGCGATATGCCTGGTGATTGCCGTTGCCTGGTTTAATTTAAATATTGGTTCGATGCGGACCCATGAGGAACGGGCGTTGAAAACGGGGGAACTGGTCGATCCGACAGCCGGCCCGATACCGGGAGCACAGGATGAAATTACAGCAAACGAGAAGGGGACGGTTGGTGATTTGATCTGGCCGATCGTCGGCCTCGTCGCGGCGACGGTTTTCTTCATGGTGATGACAGGCGTCCAGGCAACAGAGGGAGCTTTGACGATACTGGCTGTATTTGAAAATACAGATGTGGCCGCTTCGCTTGTCTATGGCGGTATTGTCGGGCTGCTTATTGCATTGCTTTTAAATATGAGAAAGCCGAGTGGAGGGACAAGCCTGACAAAGGCCTTGCTGCTCGGTATCCAATCGATGCTCCCGGCGATTTACATTCTTTTCTTCGCCTGGACGATTATTTCGATTATTGATGATTTAGGGACGGGACAATATTTGGCTTCAATTGTCGATGGAACGATCTCACCGGTATTTTTACCGCTTTTGTTATTTTTGATAGCAGGGTTCGCTGCTTTTTCAACTGGCACATCGTGGGGAACGTTTAGTCTGTTATTGCCGATTGCCGGCGAAATGGCGGCCGTCATCGACATTACCATGATGCTGCCGATGCTGGCGGCGGTATTGGCGGGAGCGATTTTCGGTGATCATTGTTCGCCGATATCGGATACGACCATTTTGTCGTCGACCGGAGCTGGAAGCCATCATATCGACCATGTGATGACCCAGCTGCCTTATGCGCTCATTGCCGCTGCGATCTCGTTATTGGCTTATTTCGTGCTCGGCCTGACAGGCAGCGTATGGCTTTGTACGGCAACAGCAGCATTGCTCCTTATCATTAGTATCGTCATCCTGCGTAAAATGTCACAAGGGGTGGCTAAAGGCTAATTTGAAAGGCTGAAGGAATCTGGGGAGAAGGCGCTTTTCCTCCAGATTCCTTTTATTTTGTAGAAGAAAGAAAAAATGTTCAGACCGTAGACAAAATGCCTTTGCGAAGGAACGCTCAAAGGCATTTTACGTGAATTCGTTTATCGTCTGTTGGAGATACGGAATGGGTGAGCATAGTTCTTTCCGAATGTGGAAAAGGGAAGGGGCTAGCTATCCTCGAATCCAAGCCTTTAATAACCAGCGATACGCCAGCTCAAAGCGGATGGGATGGGAGGCCGACTCCTGCAGGAGGGAAGGGCTGGTGGAAATCCACCGGCGGAGCCGGTTAGTTCCACGCCCGCCTGCGGAAAGCGTGCCCCCATCCCGGGAGCGGATTCAAAGCAACTTATCATCGCAACTTTCTTTACCTGCAATCAGCCAGTCGACAGGCTGATAGGTTTATATCTTATCTTTTTCCTGAAAAAAATTTTGACAAATTTCGCATGAATTATTATAATGGAATAACGAATTGTCTGAATATTGTCGAAGGGAGTTAGGGGATATCTACTGTTAATGCGCTTCTTTACAGCAAAGTAGCAAAGTGTTAAAGAAAGCAAATAATTTTCAAATAATTTTGACAAAAAGTATTCAAGCACTTATACTAATGTTGTAATTTTTTGAATATTTATGGAAAGAAAGACGAAAAAAATGTGAAAGGAGAATGAACAATGAATGCAAGAGAGCAGTGGGGAACACGTGCCGGGTTCATTTTAGCCGCGATTGGATCGGCTGTCGGACTAGGTAACATTTGGCGGTTCCCATATGTAGCGTATGAGAATGGAGGGGGGGCTTTTTTCTTACCGTATTTATTTGCACTTCTTACTGCCGGTATTCCGCTCTTAATTATGGAATTTACGCTCGGCCATAAATATCGTGGCTCCGCTCCGTTGTCGTATGCGCGTTTTACTAAAAAAGCTGAATGGATCGGCTGGTGGCAGGTCGCGATTTCCTTTGTCATCGCAACGTATTATGCGGTTATTATTGCTTGGGCGATCTCGTATACGTTTTTCGCGTTTAATCAAAGCTGGGGAGAGGACACGGGCGGCTTCCTGATGGGCGAATATTTACAGCGCGTTGATATCGTTTCGGGAGGAGCGCCTGGGGATTTCGGCTCGCTTGTTCCGGGAGTACTTATTCCTCTCATTGTCGTCTGGATTATTACCCTCGGTGTGTTATTTAAAGGGGTTAAGCGCGGGATTGAAGTCGCGAACCGAATTTTCATTCCGTTGCTCGTTGTAATGTTCTTATTAATTGTTATTCGTGCGGTCACGCTTGAAGGGGCCCTTGACGGCCTAAACGCATTCTTCAGACCGGACTGGGCGGAAATTATGTCGCCGGGAGTCTGGGTGGCTGCTTATGGCCAAATTTTCTTTAGTTTGTCAATTGCGTTTGCGATTATGATTACTTATTCAAGTTATTTGCCGAAGAAAGCCGATATTAACAACAATGCCTTTATTACGGGCTTCAGTAATTCAAGCTTTGAGCTATTAGCAGGGATCGGGGTTTTTGCCGCGCTCGGCTTTATGGCAAGCGCCTCTGGTACAACAGTTGCTGATGTGGCGGATGCTGGTATCGGACTTGCGTTTGTCGTCTTTCCGGAGATCATTAATACGTTCCCGGGGTTTAACGGGTTCTTCGGTGTTCTCTTCTTCGGGTCACTCGTCTTGGCGGGCTTATCCTCGCTCATTTCAATCGTTGAAACGTTTATTTCCGGTCTTCAGGATAAGTTCCAGATTTCCCGGGCGAAAGCGGTCGCTTTCGGTGGCGGTCTTTCTGCTTTAATTTCTTTACTGTATGCGACACAGGGAGGTCTGTTCTTCTTAGATGCGGCGGACTACTTTATTAATCAGTTCGGTGTTGCCCTAGCCGGTCTTGTCTCTGTAATTGCCGTAGCATGGTTTGTGAAAGGCTTGCCGACATTACAAAATCATGCCAATGGCGTTTCCGATTTCCGCACAGGTGCGTGGTGGAAAGTATGTCTTGGTGTCATTACCCCGATTGTATTAGGGTATATGTTTATTCAAAACACGGTTATCAACCTGACATCGAATTATGAAGATTACCCGACTTCATTCCTGCTTGTTTCCGGCTGGGGCGTTGCGCTCGGAGCGATTATTGTCGGCTTTATTTTAGCGGCGTTTAAATGGAAAAAATCAGCTCTTGAGCTTCCGGCAGAGCAATCTGAAAAAGGGGTGGATCAATAATGAGCGGAAGTGCAATCGTGATGATGATTATCGGGATGGTTGTCATATGGGGCGGAATGGGTCTAAGCATTGCCAACGCCGTCAAAGTAGCGAAAGAGAAAAAACAATAAAAGCCTTAGGCGAAAGGTTGATTTTCACCTTTTGCCCAGCCTGTCGACAAAGTCTCGCAAAGCGAGACGATCGACAGGCTTTTTGGGTATAAAGGATTTGTCACGATCCAGAGCTTCGAATCCGCTGCTGCGGAAAGCGAAGACTATTTCAGGAGCGGCGGATTCCCCTCTTTTCATTTGTTCGGATAGTCAGATAGAAAATACGCTTGACCAAGCAGCGTTATGTCTACGGTCTGGGATGACTCGACGAGCGAGTCATCCTCTTTTTAATTTTCGGTAATCCTGTCTTTCCCATGCCTTTAAATAAGGGTACGGGTCAAACGACCATTCGGTATAGCCGTTATCGCGGTACATGCCGTAATGGAGATGCGGCGGGAATTTCCCTTGAGTTCCGGGCTTTCCATAGCCGGAGCTTCCGCAATAGCCAATCACATCGCCGGGAGAGACGATGCTGCCGACCTCGACCCCTTTTTCAAAACCGCTTAAATGAGCGAAGTAATGATAAATATTATCTAAGTCACGGATTCCGATGCGCCAGCCTCCGTATTTATTCCAGCCTAAAATTTCAACTCGGCCATAAGCCGTCGCCCGAATTGGCACATTGTAGCCGGCAAAAATGTCGGTTCCCTCGTGAATCCGTCTACCTCCCCAGCCCCGCTTATCTCCCCATGTGTTACGGTAGCTGTAAGTGGAACGGATCGGCATCGGAAAAGCATGATCATCAAGGTCAAGAGTTTCAAAATGCTTATACACTTTTGAGTGGCCATCAATGATGTTGACCGATTGCTCACGCTGATATTTTTCCCATAAGGCAATGCGGAAATCCTGCTCCGCGAAGCCGTATCGCTCAAGAAAATGGGCGAGTGTATAAAGAACATCTTCATCATTTGTCCGTTCCGCCAGGCCATCGCCGTCCCCATCAAGTCCGACTCCGCCGAACAGCTGGATGGAAAGCGGGTTCGTATCAGCCGGATCCGGGTTAAGCGGTCCGGCCCATTCTTCCTCTGTATAGAAAATCGATATGACCCCTTCTTCACGCGGCCGGTTTTTCAATGTCCGGCGCAAGCCGCGCTCAAACGTATCGACCGCGGCCAAATAGTGCCAGGGAATGCTCGTCAGCGCTTCTGCTTTCTGATAAAGCTCCATTCTTTTCTCGTATTTTTGCTCAGCTGTTAATTCACCTTTCGTCTCGGCTGAAACAGGAGAAGAAAGCATGAGACAAGAGACAATAAGGGATAATAGGGCTAACTGCTTCATGCTGCTGTCTGCTCCTTTCCTGGAATAAGTATAACGATCAGATTTTTTCTGTCACCTTGTAGTGTGAGGTAAAGGCGCCAAAAAGATTGGTGTGAATCATTGGAAATTGAAGCGGCTGTTTGGTCATTTTGTTTGAATCATGATAAAGTAGAGAAAGAATACAAGCAATGCTGGATGGAGTGAACGAAATGGCAAAAAAAGAAGAACATCTTCGCAAGCCGGATTGGCTTAAAATTAAACTAAATACAAATGAATCCTATACAGGCTTGAAAAAAATGATGAGAGAGAAAAATTTACATACAGTCTGTGAAGAAGCGCGTTGTCCAAACATTCATGAATGCTGGGCTGTCCGCAAAACAGCGACCTTCATGATTTTAGGAGATGTGTGTACGAGAGCCTGCCGCTTTTGCGCTGTGAAAACCGGCTTGCCGAATGAGCTTGATTTGCAGGAACCGGAACGCGTTGCCGATTCTGTTGAAACGATGGGCTTGAAGCATGTCGTCATCACGGCTGTAGCCAGAGATGATTTAAAGGATGGCGGGGCCGGGGTTTTTGCGGAAACAGTCCGGGCGATCAGAAGACGAAATCCTTTCTGTACGATTGAAGTACTCCCATCTGATATGCTTGGGGGCTATGACAATTTAAAAACGCTGATGGATGCCCGTCCTAATATCATGAACCATAATATTGAGACGGTAAAACGGCTGACTCCACGAGTGAGAGCACGGGCGACATATGAGCGCTCTTTAGAGTTTCTGCGCCGTGCGAAAGAAATGCATCCTGACATTCCGACTAAGTCAAGCTTAATGATCGGGCTTGGTGAAACGAAGGAAGAAATTATTGAAACGATGGACGATCTAAGAGCGGTTGATGTAGATATTATGACAATCGGTCAGTACCTTCAGCCGACAAAGAAACATTTGAAGGTGCAAAAGTATTATCATCCGGATGAATTTGCCGAGTTAAAGGAAATCGCCTTAAGCAAGGGCTTCAGCCATTGTGAAGCCGGACCTTTAGTGCGTTCTTCTTACCATGCGGATGAGCAGGTAAATGAAGCGCAGGTTCGTGCGGAAGCGGTCAAGGCTGCGCAAAAAGAAGACGTGACAAGTCGATAACGTCATTTTTAGAGGCTGGAACAAAAGGTTGTTTTTTTACCTTTTGCCAGCCTCTCTTCATTCTATTAGCGCGAGCGGTTGTCATGATTTAGGAGACGTTGCTGCTTTTGCTCCATTATTTCGAGATTTTCGTCATCTTGTTCATCATAGGCTCCCTGCGGCGATTGCTTCATTTCTTCAATTGTTTCGCGTAACGTGTCGGCGTCCGGCAGCGCTGAAGTTCGATTTTGAAAACGTTCAATCTCCTGGAAGTGTTCATGATTGTCTGAAATAAAGACTTCATAATAGCGTGGTACTATAGATACCGCGCTCCGCTTCACTTGATCAGCTACATATTCACGATGAACATCATCCTCGAGATTATAAGTGACAAGAACATATTTATCGGTGACAAGGGTCGCTGCTTCGTCAACAGCTTGATTTGTCAGAACGATACGTGTAACAGCATCGGCCAGTTGATTGCGATCAAACATCGGCACGGCCTGCTGCGCGGAGTTACGCGATTGTACCTGCTGGCGTTGAAAGCGAGTATAGCCATACTGCGTCTCGTTTGGTGTCTGATGCTGGTTTTGATGCAAAGCAAACGGACCGTTGGCCTGCCGGTTGGACTGGATCATCTGCCCTGTCTGCCCTTGTTGATCGGTTTGGCAGCCTGTTACGAGCATCAAACCGGCCAGTCCACCTAGTAACAGTGATTTTTTTATCATCTTCCCACCTCCTTTACCTTCAGATTGACCAAAAGTGAATCGTTTTACAGCTAGTAAATGATGGAGAAGGAGAAGCTGTTGGGAAGCGAAACATGTGTTATAATAAGGGCAACTAAAAGAACGAGGTGAGCCCAATGGTTCGCATTCACGGGATGCAATATGAAGTGATGGAAGATGTGAAAAATGGCTGGGATGAAGAGGCGTTTAAAGCCCGCTTTAGCGAGGTGCTTAATAAATATGATTATATCGTAGGCGACTGGGGCTATAATCAGCTGAGGCTGCGCGGCTTCTTTGAGGACAGGCATAAGAAGTCCACCTATGATACAAAAATAAGCACGCTGCCTGATTATTTGTACGAGTATTGCAACTTCGGCTGCGCGTATTTCGTTCTTAAACGAATCAAGGAAAAATAGAAAGAGGACATCTCAAAGGCTGTAATTCCCTTTGAGATGTCCTCTTTAAGCAATGAGCGGAACCGCCACGGGTCTGTAAAAGTTGCGGCCTTTTTAGACGACTTCTCTGAGAAAGTCGCGCAGCTCTTCAGCTTCTTCCGCGGACAGGCGATAAGCATGCTCCAAGTAGCCTTCTTCGTCTAAATCATCCTGTCCGATGATCGCAAAACGGTTGGATTGGACGTCAAGCACCAATTGCTTGCCATAATAGCGTGACGAAGAAATAATCGCTAAATCAAAACGTTGATGATCGCCCATAAAGCTGACAAATCTTGTTTTCGTATCTTCGGTCTCGTCATACAAATAAAAACGTTCAGACATACGGCGCAGCTCCTTTCGCGGTGCTTATTTGTTCATGGAAAGATGAGGCTTATGGTTAAGGTGATGGTGGGTTTTAATGTAGCGGACGGTTCTCGTCTTGGCCCGCATCACAATCGAATCGGTTTCCGCCAGGTCGCCACCAAGAAAACGGACCCCCTCGACAAGCTCGCCGGAAGAGACACCGGTCGCCGCAAAAATCGCGTCATCGCCGCGTACCATATCGTTCAGTGTTAGCACTTTTAACGGATCTTCGAGACCCATCTTTTTACAGCGGGCAAGCTCCTCATCATTCATCGGAACAAGGCGGGCCTGCATATCGCCGCCGAGCGCCTTGATCGCCGCGGCTGAAATCACACCCTCCGGCGCCCCGCCCGTACCGACGAAAAGGTCAACTCCGGTTTGCGGCAAGGCTGTCGCGATCGCCGCGCCGACATCACCGTCTCCAAACAATTTCACGCGGGCTCCCTTTTCTCTGACGCGCTCAATCAATTGCTGGTGGCGTTCCCGTTCCTGAATAATGACCGTAACATCCTGGACGCGCTTACGCGTCATCTTCGCGACGATGTCGATTGTTTTTTCAATCGGGTCATCGAGTCTGATTAATCCAGCCGCTTCCGGACCGACGGCGATCTTTTCCATGTACATATCAGGTGCGTGAAGCAGGGTATCTTTATCGGCGACGGCGATTACGGCCATCGCATTTGGATGACCTTTGGCGACGATGTTCGTGCCTTCGAGCGGGTCGACGGCAATATCGACTTCAGGGCCATGGCCGCTTCCAACTTCTTCTCCTATGTAAAGCATTGGAGCTTCATCTAATTCTCCTTCTCCAATGACAACTGTCCCTTTGCAGTTAACAGAGTCAAACATGGTTCTCATTGCTGTTGTAGCAGCATCATCTGCTTCATTTTTTTTACCGCGTCCCATCCACTGCGAAGAAGCAAGCGCCGCTGCTTCCGTGACGCGGACGATTTCCAATGCAAGTTCTCGATCCATTTGAATGTCCCCCAATGTTGTATACTATCGCTGTACTCTGTAAAATGAACTAAGGTACATCCTTTATCATAGCAAAAGCCAAGCCGAGAAGAAACCATTCTCGCACAATTAAGGTCACACTTTTTAAACGATGACCTTTGATTATGACATACTATTGAAAGGTGGAAACGGGAGTGTATTTTGTGGATCGCGAAAAGATTGAACGGACCCTCGCCTATATGGAAACGATATCTGAACGCTTCGTGCCGCCCATGGAGCCGCAAAATGAGCTGGAACGGTTAGCGCTCGAACGGGTCGCTTCAGTCCTGATTGAAGCAATTATCGACGTTGGCAACAGCATGATCGACGGTTTTATTATGAGAGATCCGGGAGGGTATACGGACATCATTGATATTCTGGAGGATGAAAAGGTGATTGGAGCGGAGCAGGCAGCCTCCTTAAAAGAGCTGATCCAGCTGCGAAAACAGCTTGTGCAGGAGTATGTTTCTGTCAATATTGCCGAAGTAATCGAGGTGATGACGAAAAGCGAGGCAGCCCTTCATGCTTTCCCAAAAGATGTTCGGCGCTATTTAGTGGAGGAGCTCGGCCCTGTATCTGCGTTTTTACCTGATAAGCAGACAGAGTTGTAGATTTTACAATCGAGTGATCATCGCCTACAATAGAGGCTGAGCCCCTTTTGCTTTGGATAAAGGAAGGATTGGTCTTCTAAGACTGTAAATAATAAAGGTGGTGGTTGTCTTGGGGAAAGAGACGAGCTCACGTCAAATCATCTTAACGATGTTAAAACGAAACCAAGAACAAACCGTAGCAGATTTAGCCGCTGAGTTAGGTGTAACTGAAATGGCGGTGCGAAGACATCTGCAAGGACTGGAAAAGGATGGTTTGATCCAGGCCCGCATTGAACGACAGGCGATGGGCAGACCAACTAATAAATATTCGTTGACAAAAGCAGGAGATGAATGCTTTCCGCGAAATTACGGAGAGCTTTCACTTGGCATTTTGCAGGATCTTGAAAAGATAAGCGGACTGGAAGTTGTTGATCAATTGTTTGAGCAACGACGAAATCGGCTTGAACAGCAATATGGGCCGGAAATATCCGGTTCGTTTGCGGAACGGGTGGCCGCGTTAGCACGCATTCAGACTGAAAATGGCTATATGGTTGATTATCAGGAGCTGGAGGATGGCTCTTATGAGTTCAAGGAATACAACTGTCCGATCGCCAAAGTAGCGAAGGAATACCCGGTTGCCTGCAAATGTGAACATCAATTGTTTCAGAAACTGCTTGGAACGGAGCATGTTGAACAAAAAACATGCATTGCCAAGGGCAAGACGAGCTGCTGCACGTATAAGCTGAAGGAACGCTCATAAAAGCGGCAGGCGTTGCAAAGGGAAGAAACGATTGAAGCGTCTGACCTGTTGCTTCATGAGCCTGGGAAAAGGGTATGATGAATACCAACCTTTTGCCCCAGGCTCTATTTCTGTTAAAGGGGAGAAGGGCATGAAACACTATAAAGGCTATTTAATTGATCTCGACGGCACGATTTACCGCGGCAGGGAGGCGATTCCGGAAGCGGTCTCCTTTGTGAAGGAATTGGAGAAAAAGCAGCTGCCTTATTTATTTGTTACGAACAATTCAACAAAGCGTCCTGAGCAGGTAGCCGAGCTTCTGCGGACAATGGACGTTCCGGCAACGACGGAGCATGTGTTTACGACGAGCATGGCAACAGCGAGCTATCTTTCCGAGCTGAAGCGAGAGGCGAGAATCTATATGATTGGCGAAGAGGGCTTGCGCTCTGCTTTGATGGAGGAAGGGCATCTTCTCGTGGAAGAGGAGCCTGACTATGTCGTGAT
Organism: Halalkalibacter oceani; assembly: GCF_040544555.1. Classification (NCBI taxonomy): domain Bacteria; kingdom Bacillati; phylum Bacillota; class Bacilli; order Caryophanales; family Bacillaceae; genus Halalkalibacter; species Halalkalibacter oceani. The sequence goes on along the minus strand of NZ_JBEPKD010000009.1, from coordinate 34,818 downwards.
CGGCCTTGACCGCAACATTACATACGAAAAATTAGCAAAGGCCGCCCTGCATGTCCGCGCAGGGGCGTCCTTTATTGCGACAAATGGTGATGTCGCCTTACCGACGGAACGCGGACTCGTACCGGGGAATGGTTCACTTGTATCCGTCGTCGCTCTGTCAACAGGAGTGAAGCCGGTTTTTATCGGCAAACCGGAGGCGATCATCATCGAGCAGGCTTTAGACGTACTAGGCACAAGCAAGGCTGAGACGGTGATGGTCGGTGATAATTATCACACCGACATTCTCGCCGGCATTCGGGCTGGAATGGATACGCTGCTCGTTTACACCGGGGTGTCAACGAAAGAAGAGATCGCCCAGGTGAAAGAGAAACCGACAAGCGCCATCGGCTCCCTCGCCGAATGGATGGTGATGTAAGCAGCTTTTGGCGGGGCCAGGGGCAAAAGATGAAAGCTTGCTGTTCACCCTTTGCCCTAGCGGCTTCTGCCCGTTTACCGCTCTTTTCTCGCCCGACCCCGGTTTGACTGAGTTTTTTGTTATTCAGCGTTTTCTGCGCGATGGGCGAGCCGGCTTGAGGCAGCGGCGGCAATCGCTCCGACAATATCGTCAAGAAAGGTGTGACACTCACCGCTTGATTTATCATTCAGCCGTTCCAGAATGCCGGGCTTTTGTTTATCGATATAGCCATAATTGGTGAAGCCGATTGAGCCGTACACATTGACGATTGATAAAGCGATAATTTCATCGACGCCATATAGACCTTCGTCTCGATCAATAATCCCCTGCAACGGCTGTTCCAGCATTCCTTTTTCGGCCAGGACATCGAGCTGAATCCCGGTAATAATCGCATTTTGCACCTCGCGTTTACTTACAACGCGATCGACATTTTCTAAACAATCAGCGAGCTGAAGATCAGGATGGTATTTGACCTGTAAAAAATAAACAAGCTCCGCGATATCCTCTAATGTCACGCCACGCTCCTGCATCCAGGAGCGTGCTTTTTTTTCTACTTCATCCATGTTAGGTTTGCTCATTTCATTCCCTCCAGCATGATAGATAGTTACAGTTTACGGGACAACTGGTGATATTATACTTCTGATGGAAAATAGCCGCAACGCTGTTTCTTTATACTTACTGGAAAAAGGGGCAATTGGGAAGGGCTAATCAAGGCGAAATTTCTTTAGGAAGAAAAAAATTCCTAAGTGACAATGAAAATCTTTATCATTTATATTGACAATATTTTGATTTTGTTTATAATTTTACACAAATGATGATAATGATAATTGTTTTCAATTGGAGGAGTTGTTAGTGAGAGACATAGTGATGCGTAGACTGAGGGTTTCTCTCTTTTTTCTACTATTTATCCCGCTTGCAGCTTGTACGACAAGCGGGGAAACGGCGACTTTACCAGTGACGGGAGATGGCGGGGCAGGCGTGACTGTGACGGATTTCGCCGGACGGGAAGTCGGGCTTGAGCAGACGCCGCGGCGTCTCGTTTCTCTTGTTCAAGCAGATGCTGAAATTGTCCAGGCGCTCGGCGGGGAAGTCGTCGGCAGACCGACCGTGCAGAATCAGCAAGTTTCGGAGGCATTACAAGGTGCGGAAGAGGTAGGGACCGCCCATGATATTGATTTTGAAAAAGTTGTCAGTCTTCAGCCGGATCTGGTGATCGGTCATGCTGAACTCAACCGGAAGGATGTTGATATGTTTGCTTCGCTCGGAATTCCGGTCGTCCTGACGAGCGGCAACAGCTATGACGATGTTTTACAGGCGGTCGAGCTGTATGGCCGGATTCTCGGCAAGGAGGAACAGGCCGGAGAACTGCTTGCTTCGCTTGATGTCGACCAGCTTGAATTGACACCACTTGCTGAGGAAGTAAAGGCTCTCATTATTTTTGGCAGCGCGGATACGATGATGGCAGCCTTGCCTTCTTCGCTCTCGGGAGATTTGCTCGCCCTTGCCGGCGGGCTCAATATTGCCGAGGGGCTGCCGCAAATTGAGCACTATCCTCAATATGCGCAGCTCAGCATGGAGCGTGTCCTTGAAGCAGACCCGGACATTGTTTACTTTATTGCCCACGGCGATGAAGAGGCTGTTAAGGAACAGTTTGAAGCGGAAGTAAAAAGTAATTCTTCATGGCAGCATTTACAGGCTGTGGAGCAAGGGCGCCTCGTCATCCTCCCGCCGGAGCTCTTCAGCTCCAATCCCGGTCCGCGTATCGGTGAGGCGCTTCAGTTTATCCATGAAAGCGTAACTGCGGTCGCGGAAAAGGGGAGATAGCATGACGAACAATACTGGAAACAGCGGGGGTCAGACATGAAGGAAGCGAAGGAAATAATGGAGTTCGATGATTCTGTAGGAAAAGCGGACCGAGGGGATCAGCGGACAAAGCGGCGCTGGACGACGGTGGTCATCGTCACTGCTCTTTGTGTCATTGCCGTTCTGTACAGCTTAATGACCGGTTCGGTCACGATACGAGTGTCCGAGGTATGGACCGCGCTGTTCTCACCTGCCGATTCACTGCAGCGGCAAATTGTCTGGGATTTGCGTCTGCCACGTATTGTAACAGGCCTGCTTGTCGGCGCCTGCCTGGCGATCGCCGGCGCGCTGCTGCAAGGAGTGATGAGAAATCCACTCGCCGATCCGGGAATTATCGGGGTTTCCGCCGGAGCCGGCTTAATGGCGGTGACGATGATGCTCGTCCTGCCGCACTATCTTTCCCTGTTGCCGTTCGGTGCCTTTCTCGGGGCGCTGGCCGCGACGTTTCTCATTTATTTCATCGCCTGGGAAAATGGCGTCTCTCCGTTAAGAATGATTCTTGCCGGTGTGGCGATCAACTCGCTGCTTGGGGCGTTGATGTCTGCGGTGATGATTCTTTACAGCGACAATGTTCAAGCGGTGCTTCCCTGGCTTGTCGGCGGATTAAGCGGGAGAGGCTGGTCCCATGTCGCGATCATTTTGCCGTATGCGCTGATCGGCATGGCCCTGTCGATTTTCGCTGTCAAGCATGCCAATCTGCTTCTGCTTGGCGATGAAGTGGCGAAGCTTTTAGGATCCCAGGTGGAAAGAAGCAGGCTGTTTCTTATTTTGCTGGCGACTTTTCTGGCGGGGGCGGGAGTGAGTGTCGCCGGCTTAATCGGGTTTGTCGGCTTAGTCGTCCCCCATATGATGCGAATGATTGTCGGCAATGATTATCGCTTCCTGCTGCCGACCTCGGCGCTCGGTGGAGCCTGTCTCGTCGTATTGGCTGACACGGCGGCGCGAAGCTGGTTCGATCCGATTGAACTGCCGGTCGGCATTTTGCTTGCGGCGTTGGGCGCTCCGTTCTTCTTGTATTTGCTGAGAGGAGGAATGAAAGGATGGAGGATGTCTTAACAGCGGATCAGCTAAGCTTCGGGTTTTCTGATTCGTATTACATAAAAGAGCTGTCGCTGCGTTTTAAAAAACGGGAAGTGGTCAGCATTATCGGTCCGAACGGTTCAGGGAAATCAACGGTCCTTCGTTTGCTAACCCGGCTGCTCAAACCGGCACATGGCGCGGTTTACCTGGAGGGGAAGGAGCTCCATACGCTTTCTAGTAAGAATATTGCCAAAAAACTGACGATGCTGCCGCAAATTTATGATCATCGCTCGGAAATGACGGTGCGCGATTTAGTGAAATTCGGCCGTCAGCCGCATTTGAAATGGTATGAGGATTATCATCAAAGTCATAACACCTATATTGATTGGGCGTTGGAGGCTACCAGGCTGACCGCGCTTCAGCACCGTCCGCTTTCCTCCTTGTCCGGCGGGGAGCGACAGCGCGCCTGGATTGCGATGACGATCGCGCAAACACCGCAAATTCTTTTATTGGATGAACCGACGAGCTATTTGGACATCGCCCACCAGCTTGAGGTGATGGAGCTGGTTCAGGAGCTCAATCGTTCGTTGGGACTGACGATCATCATGGTGCTGCATGATTTAAACCAAGCCGCCCGCTACAGCGATCAGCTCATCGCGATGAAAAATGGAAAGGTGGTGAGGCAAGGGAAACCGCTCGACGTGTATCATCCAGATTTTTTCCGGGACGTGTTTTCCATTGAAGCGCGTGTCTATTCAGCCGGCGAGTATCCGGTCTGTGAACCGTACGGTGTTGTTCAAGCTACTCAATCTTAATCTAAAAAGGAGAGAAAAAAACATGTTCGTAATTGAAAACACTCTTAAAGTAAAAAAAGGATTCAGTGACCGCGTTGCCGCAAAGATGGCTCATATGGGACAAATCGAAAAGGTGCCGGGCTTTCTTGATATGAATCTTTTAAAGAAGCGCGGCAAAAAAGAGGAAGAATACGATATTTTGCTGATCTGGTCAAAATGGGAATCGCAGCAGGCCCATCACAGCTGGACATCGAGTGAGATGTTTCGCAAAACGCATGACGGCGTGCGCTCTGATTATATTCTCGATTCTCAAATTGCCTTTTATGATGTCATCGGCGGACGTGAAGCGGTCGATCAAAACCACAATGCAATGTAAAAAGAAAGGAGCACAATGATGATTGGAATTCTTCTGATGTCCTACGGTTCACCGGAAAGTCTCGGGCATGTCGGCGATTATGTCAATCATATTTTAAATGGTCGCCAGGCACCGGCCCGACAGCTTGAGCAGATTGATGCCCAATACCGGGCACTGGAGACGGCCGATCCGTTAGGACCTTTTACGATCCAGCAGGCACAAGCACTCGAACGGCTTTTTCAATTAAAGGGACGGCAGGATGTGGTCGTGGAAGCGGGTTTTAAGCATGCCCCGCCATTTATCGACGATGCCGTCAGCCGTTTGATTGAGCGTGGCGTCAATTCCATCGTGACATTGCCGTTAACGCCGCTCTATTCGAAATCGGGTGCGGAGATGTACCAGCAGCAGGTACGCCGCTGTGTTGAGCAGACCGGCGCCGATATTAATGTGATTGATATTGAGAACTGGTCGACTCAACCATTATTTGTGGCAGCATTGGCCAATCGAGTGAAGTCAGCTTTAACTTGGTTGCCTGAAGCCGCGAGACAAAAGGAGGAGGTGATTTTCACAACGCATAGCAGACCTGGGTCAACAGAGAAAAACGTTGACTATTGCCAGCAATTTACGGCATTGGCTGAGCGAATTGCAGAACAGCTTCAATTGCCGGATTGGAAGCTGGCTTACCGTGGAGCGAGACCAGGACAGGAATGGCTCGGTCCGTCTGTGAAGGAGGTGGTCGAACAAGCCGGAAATGCAGGGCGGAAAGGGATCGTTGTTTGCGACCTGCTGGCTGTCACGGCTCATGTCGAGGTTTTGCATGACATTGGCGGTCCGCTGAAAGCGCATGCCGAGCGATTCGGAATGACCTTTGTGCGGGCGGAATTTTTAAATGATTCAACCGATTTTATGCTCGCCTTGGCGACCATTGTGGAAGAGCAGCTTACGGTGCAGCACGTCTTTTAACCCTTGCATGGGCAAAAAATTTTACACACACATTGATAATGATTATTGTTATCAGTTTTGGTTGAGGAGGAACATTCATGAAACAGAGACAAATGTTTATCGCCAGATTAATGATTGTAGTGATGATCCTATTTCTTGTGCCTGCGCCTTCCTCTGCTTCAGCGGCATTGGCGGATGGCACATATACGGCTCAATATACCGTGTTAAAAGCGGATAATGACTCAGCGTCGATGGCGAATGATTATTTTCAAAAGCCGGCAACGTTAGTCGTGGAAAATGGCAACATTAATGCGCAAATCACATTGACGAAGAGCAACTGGATTAAAAGTGTGACTGTCAATGGAGCGGCTCCAAGTGTCATCTCTAGCAATGCCTCGGCAGACACAAGAACGATTCAATTCCGGGCGAATGACATATCATCGCCAATCGTCTCCACGATTCACGTCGATATTGAAGAGATGGATTACGATCATGTCTACACAATCCGATTTGCTTTTGATGAAAACAGCATTACCGCAGTAAATGTGGCAGACAGCAGCGGTCAGAATGAAAGCTCAGGCAGCACGCAAGCGGATTCGGGAGCGGCTTCCACAGCTTCAGGTGGAGGGCAGAACCCATCTTCTGAGCAGCAAGGAAATCAAGCTGCCAGTCAAGTAGAGACAGAAGAAGCGGCAAGTGGAACGGTCATTGAAAATCCGAAAACGGCCGACAATGCACCAATCGCCACATTTGTCGTCATGCTAATTGTCTCGGCTGCCGCTCTAGTCTGGATGCTCGCCAGAAAACGAGCCGTGTCATTATGAGAGGAGAATGAAAGGTGAAGAGACAAATCAAAAAATGGGTAACCGTCTTTTCCATGTTACTGATCGTATTGTCAACGATCCTGCCTTCCATCGCATTGGCAGAAGACTCATCTACGCTTGCTGATGGGGAATATACAATCGGCTTTACGTTCTTGAAGGATGGAACAGATGAAACATCGGTAATGGATGGCTACACCGAGAAGCCGGCGACGTTGCTTGTTGATGATGGAGAGTATGAGCTTCATCTGACATTAACGAACAGCGAGTGGATTAAAGAGTTTAAGGTCGAACAGGACGGCGACTATGTTGATGCTGAGGTTATTGAAAATGATACGGATGCCGATACGCGGGTCGTTGGTTTTCCGGTAGCCGATCTGGATGAGAAGATAAATGCTTTCACTCATGTCGTTGTGACGGGGGTTCCAGAGATACCAGGTTATGATCATGAATATGAGGTGCAGATTCAATTACATCCTGATAGTCTTGGTCCGCTGGTAGACCCGAGTGATCCGGGAGAAGGAAGCCCGGGCACCCCAGGAGAGCCGAGTGACCCAGGAGAGGGAGACCCAGGTACTCCAGGAGAGCCGAGTGATCCAGGAGAGGGAGACCCTAGTACACCTGGTGAGCCGAGTGACCCAGGAGAGGGAGACCCTAGTACACCTGGTGAGCCGAGTGACCCAGGAGAGGGAGACCCAGGTACTCCAGGAGAGCCGAGTGATCCGGGAGAGGGAGACCCCGGTACCCCAGCGGACCCTGAAGAACCAGTTGACCCAGCTATCGCTGATGGGGAATATACAATCGACTTTACGTTCTTGAAGGATGGAACGAATGAAGCATCGGTAATGGACGGCTACACCGAGAAGCCGGCGATGTTGCTTGTTGATGATGGAGAGTATGAGCTTCATCTAACATTAACGAACAGCGAGTGGATTAAAGAGTTTAAGGTCGAGCAGGACGGCGACTATGTTGATGCTGAGGTTATTGAAAACGATACGGCTAACAATAAAAGAATTGTCGGTTTCCCGGTAGCCGATCTTAATGAGAAGATAAATGCTTTCACTCACGTAGTTGTGACGGGTGTTCCAGGGTTACCAGGTTATGATCATGAATATGAGGTGCAGATTCAATTACATCCTGACAGTCTTGATCCGCCATCAGGTCCGACAGAGCCGGGAGACGGAGGAGAACCGGGCACACCGGGAGAACCGACTGATCCAGGAGAAGGAGAACCAGAACCAGAAGAGCCAGAACTCCCACAATTAGAAGATGGAGCTTACACAGTTGCATATTCAGCGATTCGCGCTGATAATGACGATCCATCATCCATGGATGGCCGCTTTACAAAGCCGGCGACTCTTTTAGTAGAGAACGGCAACTATTATGTTTCCTTTGCGTTGGCAGATACGGAGTATATAACTGAGCTGGAGCTACAAGGCCCTGATGGACAATGGGTAGAGTTTAGTACAAATGACTATGAAATTGAGGAATTTGAGATTGCTAGTCTCGCTGATGTGATTGACGCGAAAGTGTCGATGCGCGTACCAATGGGAGAGACAGTCTATGAAAATACGCAGCCTTTCCGGATTGCTTTTGATCCAAGCACGGTTAAGCTAGCAGACGGAACCTATGACATCAACTACACGGCGATTCGCGATGACAACGACACACCTTCATCCATGGATAGCCGCTTTGCGAAGCCGGCAACTTTGCTTGTGGAAGAAGGCAACTATTATGTGTCCTTTGTTTTGGCCGAAACCGAGCATGTAACGGAATTGGAGCTGCAGCAGACGGATGGAACATGGGTGGATTTTAGCGACAATGATTATCAAGTTGAGGAATTTGAGATTGCTAGTCTCTCAGAGGTGATTGACGCAAAGGTGTCGATGCGCGTCCCAATGGGAGGCGGAGCTGTTTATGAAAATACGCAGCCTTTCCGGATTGCTTTTGATCAAGCAGGTATCGTTCCACGTATCTCGCTTGCACTGGGAGCCGATGGTTCAGCTTCCTTTGATCGAACTATAACGGACACAAGATTTGACACGACTTATGCAGAAACATCATTTAGTATTATCGTCCCTGCTGGAAGCGATTCATTGTCTGTTACAAGATTGGAGCAGGACTCAAATGAAGTGTTGCTTGAAATTACGGTTGGCGGGTTAGGCACGAGAGAAGTGACGTTAATCCTGCCTAAACCAACCGGACTGGAGCCTGAGGAAGTCGGAGCCTTCCACCAGAAAGGTTCGATATGGGAATATCGAGAAGCGCGTGTAGACGGCGGCCACGTTTATGTCCAAACGAATTTAAGCGCGGTCAAGCTTGGCAAGAAAGTCAATGTTCCGGCAGGGCTAGCCGGTGATGCTTCAGGTAATCGCGTCACGCTTCAATGGGATGCAGTGGCTGGTGCTACATATGAGCTGAAGCGGATTGAAGGCGGGACTGAAACTGTAATCGACAATATTACAGCAGAAACGTATTCAGAGAATCTCAGCTATAGCAGCAGCTATTCGTATCAAGTTCGTGCTGTGGAGGCAGGACATCAATCTGCGTGGTCATCGGCAACAACGGTCACAACTGAAGCTGCACCTAGTTCCGGCGGCGGTGGCGGTAGTGATCAGTCAGATGCCGAGTATACGATCAATTACCGTGTGCTGAAGGACGGCACGAATGAAACGTCGATCATGCAGGACTACACCGTTCGTCCGGCAAAGCTGACAGAACAAAATGGCCGTCAGTATATTACGATCACGTTGAAAAACAGCAGTTGGATTCCAGTTTTCCGCGTAACGAAGAATGGTGGCAGCGCGTCGGTTGTGTCGCGAAATAATTCGGCTGATACGAGAGATGTCCGATTTGAGGTTTATGATTTATCGAAGGATGTTGACGTATATACCGAAGTTGATGTACCAGCACTTAATTACAGCGGGAAGTATGACGTTCAATTCCGTTTTGATGAAAGCAGCATGAAACGCGGCTTTACCCAAAAGCCGGTAACGTCTAATCCGCTTCCAAAAGAGTCGGATACGTCTAAAACAGAAATCAAGGCAGATAAAGGTGGCACGATCAAGTTTAACGGGGCTGAAATTAGGATTCCTAAAGATGCCTTTGGGCGCGACCTGGTCATCTCCGTTGAAAAAGTAACAAGACGAAGTAATCTTCCACTGCCGGCTCAGATGAAATTTGTGAGTGATGTTTTGGAGATTACAAAGGATCGTAGTGGAAACTTTAGCAAGGAAGTGACAATTGCGATTCCATATGACAAAAAGGAAGTTGATTTTGACAAAGCTGATCTTGCCATTTACTGGCTGAACGAAAGAGCAGATGAATGGATCAAGCTTGACAACGTCCGCATTGATCGCCAAAAAGGCATCGTAAGCGGCGACGTTGATCACTTTACGAAATTCGCCGTTTTAGCGACAGAAAAGCAGGTTGATGAGGAGCAAGGGGAAGAAACAGAACAACCTCAACCACCTCAGCAGCCAGGACAATCTGTCGAGCTTGCGGATATTCGCGGACACTGGGCCGAGGAAGCGATTCGGACTTTAGTCGAAGCGGGAGCCGTTCAAGGCTATGGAAATGGTGAGTTTAGACCGAACAATACGGTTACGAGAGCTGAATTTGCGAAAATTCTTGTCGAAGCGTTTGATCTGACTGCTGATACCGAGGTTATTTTCCCGGATACGGCTCAGCATTGGGCGAGAGAAGCGGTTGCGGTTGCGGCAGGAGCCGGAATTGTGACCGGATATAGTGAAGCCCGTTTTGGACCAAATGACAGAATTACGCGCGAGCAAATGGCGGTCATGATCGCCCGCGCGCTGAACGTGAATGCTGAACAAGCGGCGCTGAACTTTGTTGATGCTGGGCAAATTGCCTCGTGGGCTAAAGAGGCGGTGGCGACAGCAGTGAGTCATCAAATCATTCAAGGCTACCCGAATAATCGCTTTGCGCCAAAGGGCCAGGCGACGCGGGCAGAAGCGGTTACCGTGATCGTTAAAGCGTTGCAGCTTGAAGATGACAGCACGCCGTCTGACCCGGAGCAGCCTGGAGAGTCCGAAGAGCCGGCTGAACCTGAACAACCAGGGGAACCAGTGGAATCAGACTTCGCCGACGGGGAGTATGAGATCGGATTTACGTTTTACAAGGATGGGACAAATGAGGTTTCCGTCATGGACGACTATACGGAAAAGCCGGCAACGCTGTTTGTGGAAGATGGCAAGTATGAACTGCATCTGACATTAACGAACAGCAGCTGGACGAGAGAATTCAAAGTCGAGCAAGATGGCGCTTACGTTGATGCGAGAGTCGTGACAAGCGATTCGCAAGCCGACACACGCGTCGTCGCGTTTCCAGTCGCGGACCTTGACGAGAAGATTAATGTCTTTACCCATGTGATCGTCACCGGAATCCCAGGATTTAATTATGACAATGAATACACGGTACAGCTTGAGCTGGATCGTGACAGTGTAGAGCCAGTTTCATAAAAAAAAGGATTGAATTGCCTCAAGGGAGTTGACCTTTGAGGCCGTTCATCCGCTTGGGAAAGGAGAATGAGAATGAATAAGATGCTATTTGCAATGATTGTGACAGTTTTCAGCTTGTTTGTTTTGTCATTATCGGTAAGTGCACAGGCGGTCAGCGAGCTGGAAGAGGGGACGTACTCGATTGACTTTCTTGTAGTAAAGGCTGGCGAGAATGAGCAATCAATGATGAATGATTACGTTGAAAAACCGGGCACGTTGACTGTGCGCGACGGAAAAGCATATGTGTCGTTTACGTTAACGGACAGCAAATCGATTACCGGCTTTAAAGTAAACCAAAATGGCGTGCTGACAGATGCCAACGTCATTTCACAAAACGAGGCAGCCAATACAAGGGCTGTGGAATTCGAGGTGACCAGTTTTGCGGCGCCCATTGAGGCCTGGGTCAGTGTGTACATGAATTTGCCTGGATTTTTGTATGATGCTGATTACGATATCCGCATTCAGCTTGACAAGACATCCATCCGACCGGCAACACCTTCATCACCTCCCCCTTCCGCTCAACCGAACGGAGATGTCATCGTCCTTCATATTAACTCAAAAGCAGTGACCTCAAACGGTGCCCAGCATCAGCTGCTCGCAGCACCCTATGTCAAGAGCAACCGGACACTCGTTCCATTACGGTTTATTAGCGAGCATTTAGGCGCGGACGTGATGTGGAATGGCAGTGAACGAAGTGTAACGGTCACCGTTGATGGAAAAACGCTTGTTCTTCATGAAGGAAGTCAGGTGATTCAAGTGAACGGGGCCCGGCACACAATTGAAGCAGCGCCGGAAATCAAGCAAGGAACTACTTTTGTTCCACTTCGTTTTATTTCCGAGCAATTAGGAGCGACAGTTGAGTGGAATCAGACTCAGCAACGGGTCACGATTCGAAACTAATTTTGAACAAATCAGATTGGGGGATTCGCGGTGAATAAAACGATTTCGGCTTTTCTTCTCTGTCTCCTGCTCGTTGCCCTTGCCGCATGCTCGGCTCAAGGAAGTGGGACAGAGCATGCGGATGGTGAAGCGGAAAAGGAGATCACAGAAGGAGAGCAGGAACCACGAATCATATCGACGACAGTGGCGATCACGGAAATTATGGACGAACTGGAGCTTGATTTGGTTGGCGTGCCAACAAGCTATAAGGAACTGCCGCCACGCTATGACGGGGTGCTGGAGGTTGGCAATGTCAAAACGCCTGATTTGGAAATGATCCGGGCGCTGAATCCGACGGAAGTGTTGTCGGTTTCGACATTGGAGTACGATTTGCGACCGGTGTTCGAGGAGGTCGGCATTGAGGCCAAATTTGTTGAACTGGACAGCCTTCAGGAAATGCTCCATTCGATAACCGGGCTGGGAGAGGCTTATGAACGCGAGGCTCAGGCTGCGGAGATCGTCACGAGGCTGGAGGGAAAAGTCGCAGACATTCAGGAGCAGACCGCGCAAAATGAGCCGCCGACCGTCTTGATTTTGCTCGGTATTCCCGGCAGTTATTTAGTCGCAACGGAGCACTCATACATCGGTGATCTCGTTAAACTGAGCGGCGGAATCAATGTTGTGACTGGAGAGAGCGTGGAATATGTCGCCTCAAACACCGAATATTTGCAGCAGTCGAATCCTGATGTTATTTTGCGTGCGGCTCACGGCATGCCAGAGGAAGTCGTCGAGATGTTTGATCAGGAATTTAAACAAAATGATATTTGGAAGCATTTTGATGCGGTGAAAAATGGCCGGGTCTATGATCTTGAAGAAGAGCTGTTTGGCACGACTGCCAATCTGGCTGCTGCCGAAGCGCTCGATGAACTGATCGAAATGCTCTATCCGTCTCAGCGATGATTTTTTAGAGAAAATAGGTGAAGAGCTTTGCAAAAACAGAAAATCATTTGGAGCTTTGTCTCTGTCAGCTGCCTGCTCGTTGTCGTTAGCCTTTTTTCAGCGACGACGGGCAGCCTGCAAGTTACGATTACGGAACTGATTAAAGGGTTCATTTCTGAACCGAATGAGACGGTGCTCATTATTAAGGATTTGCGTTTTCCGCGGATTATTATTTCTTTATTCACAGGGGCAGCACTCGCCGTTTCCGGCGTTCTGCTGCAGGCAGTCATGCGGAACCCGCTGGCCGAAGCGGGAATTATCGGCGTTGCGGCGGGAAGCAGGTTTGTGTTCCTGTTAATTGTCACCGCTTATCCGATGACGTTTTTTTATGCGCCATTGTTCGCTTTTATCGGCGGGGCGCTGGCCTGCTTTTTAGTGTACGCTTTTTCCTGGAAATCAGGGCTGAGCCCGCTGCGGATGATTCTTGTCGGGGTCGCGGTAAACGCGGTGTTTACCGGCTTAAACCAGTCTTTTATCTACTTCGTCGGCTATTCGAGCGTCACTCATGCGACAGTCTCCAGCCTGGCGATGAAAACATGGAGTGAGGTTGACCTCGTTCTGATCTACGGCTCGCTCGGTTTGATCCTTTCTCTCTTTTTGACGACGTGGTGCAATGTGCTAGCGTTACAGGATAAAACGGCGCGAAATCTTGGCTTTCAATTAAGTAGGCTGCGGCTGATTATTTCAGCAGTCGCCGTGCTGCTGGCGGCGGTCGCGACAGCCGTTGCCGGAGTGATTGCTTTTGTTGGCTTGCTCGTGCCACATATTGCCCGGCAAATTGTCGGCACAGACCATAAAGTACTGATTCCTTTTTCAGCGTTGGCCGGGGCGCTGCTCGTCCTGACAGCCGATACACTCGGGCGGCTCGTCATTGCGCCGAATGAAATTCCCGCCTCAATCATTATGGCTGTCATCGGCGGACCGTTTTTAATCTTTATGCTAAGAAAGAGTGATCGCATCCATGGAAGCTAAAGAGATTACATTTTCATATGATGAGAAAACAGCGCAGTTAACGAATGTCAGCTGCGAAATTGAACAGGGAAAGGTGACGACGATTATCGGCCCGAACGGAAGCGGAAAGTCGACGTTGCTTGGCGTTCTTTCAAAAAGCTATTTGCCTCAGGGCGGGCAAATTCTGTTAGACGGCAAAACGCTGAACCAATACAAACCGAAGGAGCTGGCAAAAAAATTGGCCGTCGTTCACCAGCAGAATGATGCCCCGGTTGACATGACGGTCGAGAAGCTGACGAGTTTTGGCCGTTTGGCGCACCGACGTTTTTTGACGCCGCAGCATGACGAGGACGACGCAGCGATTGACTGGGCGCTGGCATGTACGAACCTGACGGAAAAACGGGAAAAAACGATTACGCAGCTGTCGGGAGGGGAGCGGCAACGCGTCTGGATTGCGATGGCGCTCGCCCAGAAAACACCGATCCTGTTTCTCGATGAACCGACCACCTATTTAGATATGTACTTTCAATTTGAAATTTTGGAGCTTGTCAAAAGCTTAAACGAGCGCTACGGACTGACGATTGTCATGGTGCTGCATGACGTTAATCAGGCGATTCGCTACAGCGACCGCTTAATCGTGATGAAAGCAGGGGAGATCATCCTTGAAGGAACGCCGGAGGAGATGCTGACGGCTGAGATGTTTAAAGCGGTTTATGGAGTTGACGTATTGATTAAAGAAGACGAAGAAATGGGTCTGTTTGTCGTGCCGAAAGGAATTTAGGGGGAGCGTATGAAGAAGCTGGCCGGGATATATCAACGTATTGGTATCAGTCTTTGTGTAACGGTAAGCGGATTTTCTCTGTTTCACGTAACGGATGTTTATGTGGAGGGGAAGCAGAACGAGGGAACGCTGGAAGAAGCGCGACAGCTTTATGAACCGGCGCCGGTACTCCCAGCGGCTGCTCTATCTGAACAAAAGCAGGTTGAGGAGCCGCGTTTTGAAAAGCTGCGGCGCTTGAATGAAGATATCATCGGCTGGATTCAGATTGACGGGACACCGGTCGACTATCCCCTTCTTCAGGCAGCCGACAATGAAACGTATTTGTCATTGGACTATAAAGGGGAGAAGCAGCGGGCAGGAAGCATTTTCGTTGATTATCGCAACGCAGCGCCATTGCAGGAGCGCCATACGATTATTTACGGCCATCATATGCGCGATGGCTCGATGTTTGCCGGCTTGCAAAAGTTTGTCGAGCCTGACTTTCTGAAACGACATAAAATGTTTACGATTGAGACGCTGACAGACAGCTATCAGATCGAGATCTTCGCTGTGTACCGGACGACGACCGATTTTTATTATTTAGAGACTGATTTTCACAGCGATGAAGCGTTCCTGTCTTTCATCGAAGAGATCCAGGCGCGCTCTTTGCATCAAGCTGAAGTTGACATAACTGCTGACGATAAAATCGTCACCTTGTCCACATGCGATTATGTCGCCGATCCGGCGGACGGGCGTCTTGTCATTCACGGCAAAGTACGGGCTGATTAAACCTTATGTCAGAAATAAGAACGATTATACACATTCTCCCTTTTAGGTACATAGACTAAAAAAGGGAAATGGGCTTTTGGAGCGGTAAGGAGGAGAGCCAATGTTTGAGCGGAATGTGTATGACGTATACGGACTCTACTGTGAAGAAAGGTTTCATGTCGGCATGTACGATGCCTTTGAGGCCGGCGGACAATCCTATATTTTATTGCCGAAAGAAGAGTCGATGCTCAGAGAAGAAGAAATGATTGCTTTTACTGATTATATGAAATCAATCGGAGATACGACGATCCTTACTCCGTTGCCGACGTTGCGGGGACAGAGAGCGGGTCTGATTGATGGCCAGCTCGTTTATCTGTGTGCGTTGCCGCCGTTGCTGGAGGAAAGTCAGATGAGGGTGCGCAGCGAGGCCGATCAAGGAGCGCATTTGGCCGCGATTCACTATTACGGCCGGCAGATGCCCTACGAAGCACGGCAGTACGAGTTTTTCGGTCAATGGCATAAGCTGTGGGAAACGAGGCTTGATCAATTAGAGGGCTGGTATCAGCAGCTTCTGTATCAAGGACCTCAATCGTATGTGGATGAAGCTTTTTTATTTTCTTTTCCTTATTATATGGGACTGACAGAAAATGCAATTCAATTTGTTGTCGATGCGATGCTCGACGATCCGAGCAAAGAACAAGAACGGCCGACGATTTGCCATCGGCGCTACACCGACCATACATGGCTCGTCCTTTCAGAACATGGAGCGATTGTCAAACGGCCGACCGAGTTTGTGTATGATCACCCGTGCCGTGATCTCGCTGAATGGATTCGGGATCAGCGGCGTGACCAGCGTTCTTTCTCGTGGAATCAAATTGAGAGCTTCCTGACGACCTATGAGCAATATGAGACATTAAGTTCGTATTCGTGGCGGCTTCTATATGCGCGCCTCGTTTTTCCATTGCATTATTTTGAAGCTGTCGAAGACTATTATAGCAGTCAGATTCGCGAAGAGCAGATCAGTGCGGGGCAGCATCTCTTTCAATTGCTTGATACGGAAGGGGAAAACGAGAAATTCCTTAAAGAATTCGCGGCGTTCATCTTGCCGGCAAAAGCCGGTGGACAGCTGCCGGTCATCGAATGGCTCGCCCAATGAACTGTCCCAATGGAAGCTGGAGTCAAAAGCAACAAAACGGATAACGCGCAGTGCTTCTTACAAAAGACGCTGGGCGTTTTTTAGTGGAGGAAAGCGCAGGAAAACGGGACGGCTTTCCTTCTGCACAGCTGCGCCCCTGTCTTTGAAAACAAGAGAGCCGCTTCGCCCGTTGCGTGCGTTTTTTTATAGGGATTTGTGTATAATGAAAAAAACAGAAAAATCCTCTTGTGCTATGAGGAGAACAGGTCTATAATGTCCTTTATAGATAAACACATGTTCATTTTAGGTATACATGGTGGAAAAGGAGTGGGGAGCATGTCAGCGGAGGTTCGAGTTGGTTTACTAGGTCTAGGGACAGTAGGTACGGGAGTTGTATCAATCATTAGCCGTCACCAGGAGGAATTGCGTCATCAAGTTGGCTGTCCTGTCACGGTAACCAAAGTATTAGTTCGTGATAAACAGAAGCATCGCCCCGTTGATTTTGATGGAGCGTTCATAACCGATGATATAAATGACGTATTAACAGATCCGGAAATTGATATTATTATTGAAGTAATGGGTGGAGTTGAATCCACGAGAGAGCATTTATTGACAGCATTGAAAAACGGGAAGCATGTCGTCACAGCAAACAAGGATTTAATGGCCCTCTATGGCTCTGAATTGTTGAAAGTAGCCGCGGAAAACGGTTGTGATCTTTATTATGAAGCAAGTGTAGCGGGAGGTATTCCGATCATCCGCAGCCTGTGCGAAGGTCTGGCTGCTGACCGAATTACGAAGATGATGGGGATCGTCAATGGAACAACGAATTATATTTTGACAAAAATGATCCAGGAAGGCAGCTCATACGAGGACGTGCTTAAGCAGGCTCAGGAGCTTGGATTTGCTGAAAGCGATCCGACTGCGGATGTCGAAGGGCTCGATGCGGCCCGCAAAATGGCGATTTTGGCGACATTAGGCTTTTCGATGCCTGTCGGTTTGGATGATGTGTCGGTGCGCGGCATTTCTTCTGTCACCAAGTCGGACCTTGAATATTGTGATCAGCTCGGCTATACGATGAAGCTGATCGGTTTGGCGAAGCGGGATGATGGCCGCGTGGAAGTCAGCGTCGAACCAACACTGTTGCCGAAGACGCATCCGCTTGCTGCTGTCCATAATGAGTACAATGCGGTTTATGTGTACGGCGAGGCTGTCGGCGAAACGATGTTCTACGGCCCGGGTGCCGGTTCATTGCCGACAGCTACGGCTGTTGTGTCCGACCTTGTGACCGTCATGAAAAATATGCGCCTCGGCGTGAGCGGGAGAACGGTACAGGGTCCGCTGCATGAGCGCGTGCTAAAGCAGGATAATGAGATCGAGTCGAAATATTTCCTGCGTCTCCGGGTGCTTGATCAGGCCGGCACCTTCCAGGCGGTTACGAGCCTGTTTGCCAGCCATGAAGTAAGCTTTGAAAAGCTGCTGCAGCTCCCGATTGAAGGGGAAGAGGTAGCGGAAGTGATCGTCATTACCCACCATACAAGCAAGCAAAACTATGAAGCACTTTACAAAAAATTATCCGAGCTGGATGTCATTGAGTCGATTGAAAGCTGTTACCGTGTCGAAGGAGGACATTAAGATGAGTAGTTGGAAAGGGTTAATACAGGAATATAAGGAATTGTTGCCAGTTACGGAGGAGACGCCTCTTTTGACACTGCGTGAAGGAAACACACCGCTTGTTCCGCTTGAGCATTTATCGAAGGAGTGGGGTGTGGACGTTTATGTGAAGTATGAAGGCGCGAACCCGACTGGCTCCTTTAAAGACCGCGGCATGGTAATGGCTGTTGCAAAAGCGAAGGAAGAGGGTAGCAAGGCGATTATTTGCGCCTCAACAGGGAACACATCCGCCGCTGCGGCCGCTTACGGCGCAAGAGCCGGCCTGCGCTGCATCGTCGTCATTCCGGAAGGGAAAATCGCTCTCGGTAAGCTCGCTCAGGCCGTGATGTACGGGGCAGAAGTGCTGGAGGTAAAAGGGAATTTTGATAATGCGCTTGATATCGTCCGTGAGATCAGTAAGCAGGAGCCGATTACACTTGTTAACTCTGTCAATCCGTACCGGATTGAAGGGCAGAAGACAGCAGCGTTTGAAATCTGCGATGCGTTGGGCCAAGCTCCCGATGTGCTGGCGATTCCTGTTGGGAATGCAGGTAATATTACAGCCTACTGGAAAGGGTTTAAAGAGTACAACGAGAAAAAAGGCACCGGCCTTCCACAAATGCGCGGTTTTGAAGCAGAAGGAGCAGCGGCGATCGTCCGTGATGAGGTGATCGAAGAACCTGAAACGATTGCAACGGCAATTCGTATCGGGAATCCTGCGAGCTGGAAGCAGGCCGTAGCGGCTGCTGAAGAATCGAATGGAAAAATTGATTATGTCACAGATGAAGAAATTCTCGAAGCATATCAGCTGCTGGCTAAACGTGAGGGCGTGTTCGCCGAGCCGGCTTCCGCCGCTTCGATTGCCGGTTTGAAGAAGCAGATTGAATCGGGCGAAATTAAAAAAGGCTCAAAGGTTGTCTGCGTCTTAACAGGCAATGGGCTGAAGGACCCGAATACAGCGATGGGGACGGTAGATGTCAAGCCGGCTGTCCTTCCTAATGATAAGGAGGCCTTCCTCGCTCATATTAAAGGAGGGGTCCGGTCATGAGTTCCAGCGGCGAACCGTTTATGATTAAGGTTCCCGGCAGCTCAGCCAATCTAGGGCCAGGCTTTGATTCCGTTGGCCTTGCTGTTAACCGTTATTTAACACTGAACGTCAAGCCGGCGGATCAGTGGCAGTTTCAATCAGTTTCGGAAGAGCTCAAGGATGTACCAGCTGGTACGGATAATTTGATCTGTCAAGTGGCGCTGCATGTGGCGGCTAAGCTTGGTAAAGAGCTTCCCCCATGCGAAGTAGTGATGGAAAGCGATATTCCGCTGGCACGGGGACTGGGCAGCAGCGCGGCGGCGATTGTCGCCGGAATTGAACTGGCGAACCAGCTGATGGGCGAGCCATTAACGGCTGATGAGAAAGTACGCTTTGCCTCACTTTGGGAAGGGCATCCAGACAATGTAGCCGCCTCCGTGTATGGTGGACTGGTGATTGGAACACATACGGAAGAACAGACAGAAGTGCTGTTTGGCGGGGTTCCGGAGCTCGATCTGATCCTGCTTGTCCCAAGCGAAGAGCTGAAAACAAAAAAAGCAAGGGGCGTTCTTCCAGATACGCTATCCTATCAACAGGCGGTGCGTGGAAGCTCCGTAGCTAACGTGCTCGTTGCCGCCTTGCTTCAAGGGGACTGGGAAAAAGCGGGAGCGATGATGACGGAGGACGTTTTTCATCACCCTTACCGAAAGGAGCTTGTCCCCCATCTCGAAGAAGTGATGACAGTTGCGGTCAAGGAAACAGAGGCTTATGGCGCGGCATTAAGCGGAGCCGGCCCGACGATGCTCTGCATCGCGCCTTACCAGCGAGGGCAAGGAATTCAGGACGTTCTGCAACGTCGGTTTCCGGATTTTCAGGTTGAATTGCTGAAGCCGGCGAGCCGGGGGATTACCGTACAAAAGAATGTTGAGGAAGAAACGACAATTCGCTGAATAAAGAAAAGCATGGGTGGGCAAACCAATGAAAAAGGAGGCCCGCCCATGATTGATTTATACGAGCTTGAAGAAGGGCAGAGCGTCTACATTATTTACCGTGATCCGCAAACGCCGACTGCTTCGACAATTCAGCAGGCGACGGTAGCGAGAGATCCGGATGGTACAGGACGGCTTGCCTTATTTTTGTTCGACGATTACCATATTATGGAAGAAGATGACGCGCTTTTCACCTCTTATGAAGAAGCAGAAACAATTTACGACCAGTTTATTTTTTAGAGAAGGGACCCCCGATCGGGTCCCTTCTCTAAAGCAATGGGCGAAGCCGCTGCGAGTTTTTTTGAGTCTGCTAGGAGTGGGTTTCTCCTAGCAGACGGGCAGCGCGCGAAGCCATTGCCTCCCCGAACAAAAAAAAGAAACGTCCGCTTTGCAGCCGGACGTTTTTTTCAGTTTTAAAAAACTTGTTCAATCTCAGTGACGCCAGGTACTTCTTCAAGAAGAGCGCGCTCAATACCTGCTTTTAACGTAATTGTGGAACTTGGGCAAGAGCCGCATGCACCAAGAAGCCTTACACGGACGATCCCATCTTCTACTTCAACGAGCTCAACATCCCCGCCATCACGTAGTAAGAAAGGACGAAGCTTATCTAATACTTCACTGACTTGATCATACATTTCAGTACTTGTTGCTGACATATTAAACAACTCCTTTCTATTGTTTATTATAAGGGTGTTGAGAAAAAAAATCCATCTTTCTGCTTTATTTTTCGCTGTTAATCATTATATGATATGACAGAAAAAAGCCACTGTGCGGTTTTCTTAAAAGATAACAGGATGCTTTTAAGAAAAGGCGCTGGGCATAATTAATGTGTTTACCTAAAGTAACGAACAAAACACTAACGCTGTGGAGTTATATTTCAGGAGCGGTGGATGACACTGCGAATATGCATGTAGCTACAATCTTTTTTCCACCATCGTTGCGTAATGAAAAGCAAAGGGCTATGCTAAAAAAGAATGAGCTCTATGACTAATTGAATGAAAAGAGGAGAAATATGGATAAACAAGCATTAACGCTGACGGTATTTGGCGCGGAGGAGAAGTGCGCCAGCTGCGTTCATTTGCCAAGTGCAAAGGAAACATTTGAATGGCTTGAAGCGGCGATTTCACGCAAGTTCCCCGATATTCCGTTGACAGCTGTTTATGTCGATATTGAAACGTCGGCGACGACCGATTGGCAGAAAAAAATGGCGGAAGCGATTCAGGATGAGGAGTACTTTTATCCGCTTGTGGCATTGAACGAGCAAATTGTCGCTGAGGGCAATCCGAATTTAAAGGCCGTTTTCGCGGAAATTGAGAAATGGAAAAAGAGTTAATCCAAGGCCTTTTGGGATTAACTCTTTCCTTCTTTCATCTCTTTACGAGCCGGAGTGATATTTGTACATCCAGAGGACGCCGCTTTTTAATACGCGCGGGACGCGGCCGAGCAGGGTGCGTTCCCCCATTAAGCCGAAGCCGTGCTTCTTTCCGAGTGATCCGAGCACGCCTTTTAGTTTGATTTTAGGCAGCTCTTCCGGCAGTGGCTCACCTTTCCACTGCTTTTTAAGGATTGTTACGATTTGCTCCGCCTGACCCTCAGCAAGCTGGGCGCTTGGCGCATGTGGAAGGCTGGCGCAATCCCCGACAACGAACACATTTTCATCAGTAGGCAGAAAATGCTGCGGAGTCAGCTTGATCCGTCCCTGACTGTCCTTTTCCACGTCAAGGTTGCGAACCACTTCTACAGGTTGAACGCCCGCCGTCCAAATAATCGCATCACAGGCAATCCGCTCATCATGGTTATAAAGAGCACCTTCTTCAACTTTCGTAATATTTGATTTATTAATAACATCAACCCCGTGGTCAATGAACCAATTTTGAACATAGGTGCTCAGCTTGCGCGGAAACATCGATAAAATAATTTCGCCGCGGTCAAAGAGCTTAATGGTGAGGTCAGGGCGGCTCTCGCGCAGTTCACTTGCCAGCTCGACGCCGCTTAATCCTGCGCCGACAATCGAGACGACTCCATTCGGACGGACATTATTGAGCGTTTCATATGTTTTTCTTGTCGCTCCCATCGTCTGGATACTATGTGTGTATTCCTTCGCGCCGGGGACATTATGATATTTGTCTTCACAGCCTAAGCCAATAACGAGCGTATCATAAGACAATTCCTCTTCATGATCCAGCTCGACTGTTTTGCCGGCGAGATCAATATTTGTGATCGTCCCGTATTTAACGTTTAATCTCGGGTCTTCAGGAAATTCAACGCGCAAATGATGATCAGCGGCTGTACCTGCTGCCAGGGCATAGTATTCCGTTTTCAAACAGTGATAAGGTAAGCGATCGACAAGGGTCACTTCCACATCCTCAGGTAACTCGTTAGGGAGCAAGCGCTGCAAAATACGCATTCCTCCATAACCACCGCCTAAAATCAAAAGTTTTTTCATAAATGAATGACTCCTTTTTTCAATGATTGCATCTAAACTGGCTTCGACCAAAGTCATCACATTTGCAAGCAGCCGTTTCTTAGATGGTTCTGTTGCGAAGGTATGAATGCCGTGAGAAATCAAACTGTGAATGATATGGCTCCACGTGTCGATGGGGACAGATAGCGCAATTTCGCCTTGCGCTTTTGCCGATTGAAGAAGTTCCTCCCAATGGGAAAAGAGTAAGGACTCTTCTTTAAGGACATGATTCCACATTTCAATTGTTAACGCAGGATACTGATCGTAATCATCCAAAATATACTGTAAATAGGAGCGTAAGCGAACAGATAAAGGTCTGTTCCTCAGGTGAGGCTGTCTCACATAAGGGATTACCGATTGAAGCCGTTCGGTAGCCAGTGACTGCATAATGGAATCCTTTGTCGGAAAGTAGTTAAAGAACGTCCCTTTCGCTACTTTGGCGGCATTGGTAATCTCCTGCACAGTCGTGCGAGAATAGCCCTTCTCCTGAAATAGTGCCAACGCAGCCGTTTCAATCCTTTTTTTTGTCTGTTCTTTTTTCGCTCGTTCGGTCATAAAAAGTAGCTCCTTCATAAAAATGACCTTGGTCAGTTCCGATTATAACGAGGAATGTCTAAAACCACAACAATTTTGTGAATTTTTTTTGGGCGAACGCGAAGATTGACTTCTCCCGGACACGCGGGTAGCATAAAGGAGGAGAGTAACGAGGTGAAACAATGAGACCAATTATCGAATTTTGTTTAAGTAATTTAGCCAGCGGCACACAAAAAGTAATGGAAGAACTTGAAAAAGATCCTAATTTGGATATTATTGAGTACGGCTGTTTAAGCAATTGCGGAAATTGTGCCTTTGAACCATTTGCTCTCGTTAATGGAGAGTATGTATCTGGCGAAACAAACGAAGAATTGCTGGAAAATATATATACATTTTTGGAAGAAAATCCGATGTTTTAAGGAAGAAGGGAGGTTCCAGCGAAATGGATGTCATCCCATTTAGCCACACGTGGCCTTATGAACGACAATTTGACGATATTTATTTTCAGTCCTGTCCATTTTGTGGACAAGAGAATGTCTTGCTCAATATGAAAAAATCCGAATTGAATCAGGCGCTGGAAGGAATTAAAACCTCTGTTAACCTTCCTTGCTGCCGCGGCAGATTAACAATCCTTGAAGCAGATCAGGATTACTTCTGGACAAATAAGCCGTTACGGAAGGATGAAGCGTAAGTGCAGTTCACGAAAATGCATGGTTTGGGAAACAGCTATATTTATGTCGATATGTTTAAAGAGCAATTAAAGGAAGAAGACCTGGCAGATCTGGCCATTCAAGTAGCCGATCAGCACAAGGGGATCGGGTCCGACGGATTAATTTTAGTGTGCCCATCCGAGCAGGCTCCTGTTAAAATGCGGATCTTCAATAATGACGGCTCTGAAGCGAAAAACTGTGGCAACGGCCTGCGCTGTGTCGCAAAATTTGCCTATGAGCACGGCTATGTGCAGGAGAAAACCTTCCCAATTGAAACGTTAGCGGGCTTCGTTGAAGCGACTGTGGAACTGAACGGTGCACAGGTCGAGCGCGTCACTGTCGATATGGGAGCGCCTATTTTAGTGAGGGAAGCGATCCCAATGCTCGGAACAGCTTCAGATCAAGTCGTCGCCGAGCCTTTTGCTTTGGATGGAGCGACATTGGACGTAACAGCTGTTTCGATGGGAAATCCTCATGCTGTAATGTTTGTTCCCGATATTACCGAAGCGCCCGTTGAGACGGTCGGGCCAAAAATGGAGAAGGACCCCAGGTTTCCGGAATGGGTCAATGTCGAATTTGTTGAGGTTGTGTCGCCGACTGAGCTGCACTTTCGTGTCTGGGAAAGGGGCTCGGGGATTACACAAGCATGCGGCACAGGCGCATGCGCCGCAGTTGTCGCTTCCGTATTAAACGGCTTTTCCAACAAAGGGGAAGATGTGACCGTTCATCTGCTTGGCGGTGATTTAATCATTCACTGGCGCGAAGACGGTCACGTCCTGATGACAGGTGGAGCCGAAGTGATTTGCGAAGGGGTTTATTACAGATAAAAGGCTGGCAGAAAGGTTATTTTACCTTTTTCCCGTCATTGAAGGCTTCATAATCGTCTTATTACGGATTGAAAAAGTACGATAAAAAATATAGCCACACGAACCATGGCCTTGGTTTGTGCGGCTATTTTAGTATGGTTTTATTGATAAACTTTTACGACGTTATAGAATGTGTCGCGTTCGACCGGGATTTTGCCGGCACTTTTAATCAGGTGAATCAGCTCATCCCGGGTAATCCCCTGAGAGGTGAGAGCGCCGACTGAATGGGAAATCCGTTCTTCAATCAAGGTTCCGTGAATGTCGCTTGAGCCGAAAGCTAAGGCCATTTGTGTCAGCTGAACGCCAATATTAATCCAATAGGCTTTAATATGATCAAAGTTATCAAGCATCAGACGGCTGATGGCAAGTGTTCTCATATCATCATAGGCTGACGTCCGCCGCTTAATTCCCGCCTCGACTTTTCTTGGCTGCATGGCAAGCGGAATAAAGACCATAAATCCGTTCGTCCGGTCCTGCAGCTGACGCAAACGATCCATATGAATCAGGCGCTCTTCCTTCGATTCGATCGACCCGTAAAGCATCGTCGCATGCGTTTTCAATCCAAGACCGTGGGCGATTTCATGGGCTTCCAGCCATTGATCGGTTGACGCTTTGTCCGGGCTCATTTTCGCGCGATAACGCTCCGTCAAAATTTCCGCCCCGCCGCCAGGCAGTGTATCAAGTCCGGCTTTGATCAGCTCCTGCAGAACTTCCTTCATCGACAGACCGGAAAGGCGTGAGAAAAACTCGATTTCCGCCCCGGTGTACGCTTTCACTGTCACTTGCGGGTAGTGTTTTTTTAACGTGCGGATCGTATCTAAATAATAATCAAACGGGACTTCTGTGTTATGTCCGCCGACAATGTGAAATTCACGAATATTGTCATTCCATCTTTTCTCCACATAGTCGAGAAGGGCCGCCTCATCCATCGTGTAAGCGCCCTCTTCGCCCGGCTTGCGTTTAAAGCCGCAGAAGCCGCAGTTCGCTTCACAGACATTTGTCGGGTTAATATACATATTCTGAATGAAATAAACGTGATTGCCATTTTTTTTAAGGTTGACCTTGTTTGCCAGCTGGGCAACTCCTAATAGGTCAGGCGTCTCGTAAAGATATAAGCCATCCTCGATCGTCAGACGTTCTCCATCGGCAACTTTTGCAGCAATGGCAGCAAGTCTCGTATCGGTTAAAATTGTTTCCATCTGTTTGCTCCTCCGTTTCGTCATTACAGAGAGTCGTTTCTCCCCCATTTGTTGAAACTGAATGATTTTTCTTTCGTGTGACCCTCCTATTATACTATCAGAATAAAGCAAGAAAAAGAAAGGGAGTATACTTGGAAATGCCAGTCACTGTAAAAAAAGAAGTGAAAATATAAAAAAACCTTTAAAACCGGCTGTTTTTTGCGTTTGTTAGTTGCGTTCTATATGGTTATTTTGTAAACTTAAGTAAATCATTTGAAATTATTTGCAGTGGTTGATTGATCTTTCTGATAATTTTGACTATTGGACGGAGAGGTGATTTGGATGAACCATGCTTTAACCGAGGAAGTTTGCAGGAAAAGAATCGAAGAACTACGAGGTAAAATGGTTAGTGCAGCCAAGCAATATGGCATGTCTCATCCTCTCGTATTACGATATAGTCAGGAATTAGATCGTGCTCACAATAAAATGCTGAAATTAAATCAACCCCAGCCCTATATATGGTCTCAGCCGGTTTATGAAAGGCTGTAAGGTGGAAAAAAGCAGCATCCTTGAGCTTGGATGCACGAAGGAGTATACTTAGACGTAAGAATGATAACAGGAGGGATGATGTCATGATTACGTTAACAGATGCGGCTGTCAGCCAAATTAAGGATATGATGGAAGCGGAAGAAGAACAAGGCTTGATGCT
Organism: Halalkalibacter oceani; assembly: GCF_040544555.1. NCBI lineage: Bacteria > Bacillati > Bacillota > Bacilli > Caryophanales > Bacillaceae > Halalkalibacter > Halalkalibacter oceani. The sequence goes on along the minus strand of NZ_JBEPKD010000009.1, from coordinate 8,430 downwards.
GCGCGTCGGTGTCAAAGGTGGCGGATGTTCCGGCCTTTCCTATGGAATGGGCTTTGACACAGAACAGAACGATGATGATACGAAGCTGGATATAAACGGTCTGACTGTGCTGATTGATAAGGAAAGCGCACCGATTATTAAAGATATCGTGATTGATTATAAACAAAATATGATGGGCGGGGGCTTTACGATTGATAACCCTAACGCGATTGCTTCATGCGGCTGCGGCTCATCTTTCCGCACAGCGGCTCACGCCGGAACACCGGAAGAATGTTAGGCGTAAACGCCCGTTATATCAACGTTTTCGGCTCCGTGATATTTTGCGGGTATCTATTCCGATAACTGACCGATTGGTTCATACGATTACAACAAAATACGAGCAATCCGCAATCCTCCGGCTGAATAAAAACAACCCGGAAATAGGCGGATTAGGGTTACTAATCACGCGGCCTTCTTAGCGAAATTTATCGTTAAGGAGGTCTTTTTGTATTGCTCAAAAAACGAAAACGAAAGACGTCGATGGAAAGCCAGTCGATTCCAAAACTGACGTTTGAGCAGGCGATTGATTTAATTATTTCCGGAAAGAAAGCGGAAGGGCTGCGTCCGCGAACGTTAAAGGATTACGCGAAGATGTGGAGATACTTCGTCAGTTGGTTAACGAGTAATTACGAGGTCGAGACGGTTGACGAGGTTAGCACCGACATTGTTAGAAACTACGTCAACTACATGAAGTATGACAAGCGGAAATATGACGGACACAAGTTTATCGACAGTGACAAGCAGGAAATCGGTCTGTCCGATACTACGATAAACATTAATCTTCGCTGCTTACGCGCTGCCTTTAACTATCTGGAACGCGAGGAATTGATCGAAGTGAACCCGATGGATCGTATAAAGCTCATCCGACAAGACGTCGATCTGACGAATTGTCTCGACGAGGATGAGGTAAAAGCGATCCTAAGACAGCCGAATCAACGGGACTACGTGGGATTCCGGGACTTTGTTGCGATGAACCTACTACTCGATTCGGGGTTGCGCATCAACGAATTGTTGAACTTACGCGTAGAGGACATCGATTTTAAAACTCGATTTATCACGTTGGAAGGAGAACGAAACAAAAATCGGAGGCCACGTCTTGTGCCGATTTCCAGTCATGTGATGAAACTGCTGCTTCATCTCACCGCGGAAAATAAGGCGCACTTTAAAACGAACCGCGTATTCTTATCGAGCTACGGCGAGCCCTTAGGCGCGAACCACTTCAACAAACGGCTGAAATATTACGCGGAAAACGCCGGTGTGAAAGGTAAGAAGGTGACAGCGCACGTCTATCGGCATACGTGGGCGAAAAACATGATTCTTAATGGATGCGACCCGTTCACATTACAAAAAATGGGCGGGTGGTCAGATATTCGAACAATGCGCAGATATATTCAAATGGACGTCAGGGAAATTAGACGGAGCCACGATGATTTTTCACCTATTACAAAAATGCGAGGAAATAAAAATTAATAATCGAGGAGCGTGCGCAAATGAATAACTTAACGTTAAAAAAGGATCTTACCGCGGAACAATTGGCAATGGTTCAGTCGGAGGTTGACCGTCATAAAAAGGATAAAGTCGTCATGTACGTATTGTGGCTGTTTCTCGGAGGGATCGGCGGCCACCGTTATTATCTCGGAGACATCGGCTATGCAATCGGCATGACGTTGACGCTCGGCGGCCTCGGTGTATGGGCGTTGATTGACGTCTTTCTGATTGGCCGTCGTCTCGCGCAGAAAACGGAGAATCTGGAACGAAGAATGATCGCAAAGGTGACGAAGACTGCGTAAGTACACGCGCCCTTGCCGGAAACTAATCGGTGAGGGCGCTTTTTTTGCGGTTAAAAGACGGAAACTAACGGTTAAATACGAAAGTTTGACGATGATAAATAAATATATTTTCGTGTTTTAAAGATAGAAGGTGTGTGTTAGATTTTTATTGTTCGTTATTTTCCGAGGAGGTATCCATTTTATGACTAGAAGGAAAGTTGCATTAGAAGTAGACGAGGATTTGTCCGATTTAATCAAAGAGTTTTTGCGTAACTCGAATCTTAAAAAGGATGAAAGCCACACAATTGAGGAGGCGCTTGGTATTGTCTTGAATCAGATGAAGGCTGTTGGAATGAGAACGCGAACGATTGAAGACTATCAACTTCAAGTAAACCACTTTGCAGATGTTACTAGTGTTGAAATGTTACAAGACGTTACGGCCGAGCATATTTACGAATGGTTAGCCAGTATGAACGTAAACAATCAGACAAAGCTAACTCGGTTGAAATGCTTGAAAGCGTTTTTAAGTAGATGTCTTGATAATGGATGGGTGAAGAGCCGATTTTGGGCCCACATCAAGATAAAAGTTGATTCGTCATTAAAAGAGGGAGCGAATGAGAAAGATATAATGGAATTATTGTCGTACTTAGATTTAAGTCGATTTATTCAACTTCGGGATGCTGCGGCAATACTGTTGATGTTTCAAACAGGAATTAGAATTGGAACACTAGGAGAAATGAAGGAATCTGACGTCTATTTAAAGGAAGGGGTGATAAAGCTACAAGGAGAAATCATAAAAAATCATAAGCCAATTGTTTTACCCTTTGATGATACATTGAAAAAGCTATTTGACGTTCTAATTCGTCAAAATCAGTTAGTTAGAGAAGAATATAATGTTAGCAATGACTATTTGTTTATAACGCAATATGGGGACAAGATTGCCAGTGGGAAAAATAATGGAATTAAAAGGAGATTATATAAATACTCTCGCGATTACAACCTAGAAAATATAAGTCCTCACGCGATAAGGAGAGGTTTCGCTCGGCGGTTATTAGATAAGGGAGCAGATGTTGTACTAATTTCGAAAGCGCTCGGTCATAGTGGACTAGATGTTACAACGCGATATTTACATATGAATACTGAAGAAGTATCGAATAGACTCCGTGATTATTTATAAACAAAAAGAGTCCCCGTCGTTATTGGCGGGGGTAATCTTCGTCAGGATAGAATTTTAATAAATCCCCTGGGGTCAATCCGAGGCCATTACATAATTTATCAAGTGTTTCATAGTCGATTCTTTTAGAGGCATTTGACTGAAATCCCTTTATAGTGTTTCGACTAACCCCGGTAATCTCTACAACATCTTTGTTAGAATAACCTCTCTGCTCCATAATTTTATCCAGTACACAAATAATCATAAAAAACCTCCAAAAAATTTATGTCAGGATGTTGACATACTGATAATCAAGGTGTAGTATTATAACCAACAGGTCAGGATGTTGACATATTGACAAGTCAACAAATACACACTTCTAAATTATTTTATCATTTTGGAGGCCGAGCTACTACTGCTCTGCGAACTTAAATCGAAAGGGGATCGTTAATATGAATCGTAAAGTATTCGTCGGCTATCGTCTTGTTAACGCTACATTCTCGTCTTATTACGTCGTCACTCTCGTTGAAACCGGAGAGCAACGTCACATTCTCGCGGAGGACTTCGAATGCTTCTTCGTAGATACCGGCTTCATATCTCCTGACGCAATCATGGGCGGCTGCTCCGTTGACGCGGAAATCTTATCCGAGCTAGGTTTATCGGTTCCTCATACGTCACTTGAGACGGTGGCTGTCCGTTATGTACTAGATCCAGATGGGACGTGGATATTCCGCGGATGGTTGGACGCTGTTAACGAGCGTGTCTACTATCTAAGCGGGCGTACACTATTTCTCGCACAGTACACGTACGACGCAGAGAGTAACGTCTATGATGTCGGAGATCACGATCACGTCTACCTCGCAGAGATTGACGATACGGAGTCATTTGGCATCGAAGAGCTTTCCGCATATCATAAACGTTTGCAGGCCATCACTTTGTACGAGTATATCCGCGACTATTATGTAGAGGATTCCGATAAAAACCTGCACTGTGAAAATCTCATCGCTATGGCTCCGATGATCGCGAGGGAACTTGCTGCAACAGGTTCCTAACGGCAATCGCGGGAGGAGACGACCCCGGCAAGGTTGGATATAGGTACGTCTGCGGCTGCAAACGTGGACTAGCGTCGTACCGTAAACGATTTGGCGGTCGAATACGGGATTTGGCTGCGACGCGATGGAGTCAAGCGGCAACTTGATTCCGGAATTGTGGGACGGATTTGGCGGTCTGTCCCGCACACAATATCATTTTTTAAAACCGGGATAAACGCGGTTTATTAAGCGTGTTCTTCTTTACACTTTGAATTATATAATAAGAACGTATGTTCGTCAATAAGGAAACAAAAGTTTTTATATATTTTTTTGGACTACCGGCAGATTTTTCGGAAAATGTGTCCCAATAAAGCACGTGCGGCATCTAACTTAATAGTAAGAGCAAAAACTTAACGAAAAATCCCCATTCGGTCATTCTAGGTTGTCATATAAAGTAAGCTATCCGAAAAATTACGTGCCGGCGGTGGCGGTGCTAATCGGATTAATCATCGGGATACTGGCCGCGCCATTTACGGACTTAGACGTGGCGATGCGGTTGTGGGCCGGTGGGTTCGCGGGGTTAGCCGCGACAGGTCTGTTTGAAATCGGGAATAAACAAGATAATTTGAGGAGATAAAAGTGTCCCATGCTTATTCACTACAAGCGTAACTTAATAGTAAGAGAAAAAAATCGGTGAAATGTAGTCCCAACTCGAGACTTATTAAACCCCATATATTAGTAGGTACGAAAATAAACCGAAGTAATTTGTGCGAAATGAAGTTTTATTACGCATAGTGAAGTAAGGAGGTAGGTAAGACGATTTTTTTTCGGTAAAATGTCCGAATTGTTATTTGAGTCCGTAAGATATTATGAAAACAAAAAAAAGTCCCCGAAAAGTGTGTCACATCTAAATTTAATTCGGATAATTAAGTAAGGAGGTCGATAAGCCACGTGCAAAAAAAAATCATCTAAAAAGTGCCCCACGTTAGCTTTGAATTTGAATAATAAAGTAAGGGCAAAATTCCCCACTTGGCGATTCTCATTCGTCATATAGAGTAAGTGGAAAAAGTTCAATTGACTTTAGCGAAATGTGTACCAAGAATTCAGTGTAACAGTCCTATATATAAGTAGGAGAGAAAAATCATTCCGATGATGGCAAGGGCCCGCCGGAGGTTTGTACGAAAATAACAAATAACGAAAAGGGAGCGATTTAATATGGAACAGTTAACGAGTCAAATTGGTAATGCGGTTAAAACAGCGGATCAGGTACTGGCCTCGTCGATAAATAACTGGTTGGTAGTTCAATCTCATTATCCAAGTAATGAGCAAGCGTTATTCCTTGCATCGCAAGCATTAGAAATAGCGCACATCTATTCATGCATGACTAGAGGGGTTAGTGGAATTTGTATGTATGTAATTGAAGGTAACCAAGAAGGTGCTTCAACGAGTCTATACGAAGTTTTCCAGGAAATCGATAATTTACACACAAAAACACCTAACGAAAGGTCACAAACTTCCTATGAAGTAATATTTGGCGCGATGAGTGCAGTGAAGGAAGATGATTTTGTTGAGGCGCGAAAATATCTAGGGACTATGGCACATATAGCGGATATGACGCGTTTATCTGTTCTCGACCATATGGAAGCCTTAGAACCCTTCCTAGATCAGTCAAGTGTTCATTAACAAATATGCGTTAAGTGAGAGTGATATTAAATGGGATTTGAACCAGGAAATTTCGACATTGAAATCGCAAGTTTAACCGGACAAGTTAGTCAAACTAAAACGAAAATGGAGAGTGGTAATATGTTAAAAGCGAAAATGGAAGTAGTAGCAAAACATTGGGGAGTCAGCGTTGACGAGATAGAGTATTATGGTGAGTATTTATTCAATTGGGAGTATGTGGTGCTACATGAGTCTGAATTTTTACAGTATATGGCTGATATTACAGCTGATGGGGCTATATTCAGTATGGGGTTGAGCCCGGAATTTATAAGTGAAGTTACTGGATTAAGCGATGACTTGTTTCGGGATATTGTCGGAGTAGGCGAAAAAGCTACATTAAAAATAGTAGAAAAAACCGTCGGATTTGTTAAATTTGCTGAAGCTGCTCTCGAAAAATATGGAATTAATTATTTTATAGAGATTGATAAGCCTATTAAAGAACCGGAACACATTGGCGAGGGCTTCTACATCTTCGGCATTTGCTAAAATGAAAAATCTGCCGGCAGGCACCGTATGTTTGTCGGCTTATTATTCGAAATATTCAGAACGGGGGGGGACCGATGACCGAGACTATTGATGCGCGGTATACGAAATCATATCCGAATGATAAGCGTGCTCTACTCGACGGCCATAATTACGAAATGTACAATCTCGATCTCATGCGAAAGGTATTTCCGCGAATAATTCGTGAATTGGCCGAGTTACACGGCCGACAGCAACGTCGCCCACAGGATCGTGATCTGATCGCGTTGTACTTCTACTTACTCTCGTACATTGACGGGAACTATGAGCGAAGAGACGGGGAGTTAAATGAACGTTTTGGGGCGGCCTTTCCCAGCTACGATAAGATAACGGAGGACCTTCTTATCGACCACCGCAGAATACGGATTCTTGTCGATATTCTCGTTCTCAACGGCTTACTCCTTGAGGCGCGCGATCATTGGGAGGGAACGAAACGTTACAAGTGGTATTTCCCGTCATTCTGTCCGGGGATAACCGAAGAAGGGTACGTGGTAAATGTCGATGGTGAGCCGGTTGTCCCGGATTATTCTTCGTTAGATTGGCGGTAAGTACGTCTAACGTATGTATCGGTAACTACGTCTAACGTATCAATGCGTGGGTACATCTAACGTATTAGTAAACATACCAAACGTAACATACCAATCGGAAACATACCAACAAAAGATAGCGGGGTTAGACGAGTGTACAATGGCAGTCACTTCGTTCCCTTAGCCTGCGTTCGTTTACACTCACTTGCCTTATAGTATATATCTTCGCGATAGAATACGTGAGTAAAAGATAACGCGGAAAAGTAGTAATTGATAAGTACATTCTCGCGCAGAAGATAATTCGAAGAAGAAGATAAAAGCATAGTCCACCACCGCGCCAGCCCGCCGTGGACACGCCTGAAAAACAGAACGGAGGTGCGCGATTGATAAAAAGCTCCACAATATTCGATCAATATAAGGTAGGCTCCGGGGCGCTTGAATTCGCCGCTCAATATGTCGAGGGGCTTTCACGGGAAGAAGCAACGACTGTAATAACATCGTTATTGAAAGGCGAGATCCATGACGCATCGGATAAGCGCGTAAAACGGTGTGATTATTGCGGTTATTGGTGGCGCGATGAAAGCGTGAGGAATACGAAAAAAACGTGTTCAAAGGAATGTAAGACGGGGGTTAAAACGTTACAAAGAAGTCAACAACGCGAACGAAAAGCATTGTTGAATCCTCCCCCGAAGAAAAAGAAACGCCGACGGGCCGACGATTATGTTTGGTGGCTCGAGTACCCGTACTGGTTAGACGAGGATTCTATGCTAAGGGTCACGGAAAGGTTTGAGGTATTGTCCGAGGAGGCGTTTATTGACCATATAACAACAAACGGCGCAATATACGGTATCGGCAATAGGAAGAAGACAAACAGGCAAGGTGAATTTTAAGTGGCGACAAAAAGTGTATAGGTGAGAGGGTCCTTATTTTTAGGGCTGAAAGTGAATAAAGAGGAGGTCATAATAATGGATGCAAATAAAGCAAAGGCGATTCGATATTTTCTCGGCGAGACACAGGCGGCATTTGCGAAGAGGATCGGAGTTACCGCGTCCACAATATGCATGATCGAGAAGAAGCAACGAGGTATTTCCGATGCCCTACGCGCAAAGCTCGTCCGCATTGAGATCGAATTGCCGTCGGATTTCACTCCATTTTATATGAAGTTTCGCGAAACCACCTAAAAGGAGGCTATGAGAAGGATATGTACGATGGTTTTTTCACTAAGCTGCACGATTACGTCGCGGCTAATGTCAATTTAAAAACGTATCACACCATGACGGAGGACAAACGCGAGAAATTGAAAACGAGAATGACTATCCTCGCCTGCAAAGAGTTTGCGCCTAAGAAGAATTACGGGGTTTCCCGCGATGAAGTCCGTCAATTTGTCAGCGATACGCTCGATACTTTGTATTGGGGCGCGCCTAGAGGAGAGGTCGATTGAGTCTTAAAACGGACATACAAAAGCAAGTAGCGGCTTCCTGCGCCACATACGCAGGGAACGGGCGGTGCCTCCTCGATAGGCAGTGTCCTTTTTTCGGTTCCGGCGATACTTTCTCACGCTGTTCGTACTATGAAAACTGCGTACTTCCGGGATACGAGGCTTTAAAGACACGATATTGGAACGCTGTTGTCGGAGAACAAAAAGATTCGAGTTATTGTATCCGATG
>NZ_JBEPKD010000008.1:0-185026 GCF_040544555.1 Halalkalibacter oceani | reverse complement strand
GTACGACAGTTACGACGCGAGATACGAGACGTTAAAATACACACGACCGAAAGAATGCAAAGGCTGTCCGTTAGCGCAAGATACCCTCTGTCAAAAGGTGTATAAAGTCAAAATCACCACCGATTTGAGACGGTATACATCCCCAGCTCGCGGTTCGAAAGCATGGAAAACCCTTTACAAGCAACGAAGTTCAGTCGAGCGAGTCATTGCGTATCTAAAAGAATTCTTCCAATTAAACAATATTCGCTATCGCACAGGAAAACGAGCAAAAGTACAATTTGATTTGACGCATTTGATTTATAACGCGGCGAAGCTCGCGTGTGATCGTATAGCCAAGTCCCTTTCTAGCAAGCAGACTAGTCAAGCCGCGTAATTAATTTTTTAAAAACACTAAAAGCGAAATGGGGGTCGTCTAACAATCGTGAACTAGGCTTTATGAAATTGATTCAAATAAGAGAAAAAACCTCGCAAAGCAGTTGCGAGGTTTCAGTCTGTCGAGAAAGTCGACAGGCTTTTTTGTTTAGTAGTCAGGATTCGGTTCTTCGACCTCCCATCCCGTCCGCTTTTTCTTGTGGGATCAAATAAAAACAGGTGAGACGAGGTGAAAAGCGAACGAGAGAAAATGTTTGCGTCCAGTCTGCATACGGCCTGTGACTAGCTTCAAGAATAGACAAGAACGGTTATATCCTACAAACGACCATTCTATTAGAAAAGCTTATTTTCTCTTTTTCCGCTTCGGCCAGCGAAATGCCGGCACATGATTGAGCATCGCCTCCAAAAGGCGTGCCCATTGCTGCTCGGACAATGCCGAGATCGGCGTCTCCGAGTTTAGGCCGAGCTGGCGCCGGACATGCTTCAACTGCGGCGGAGTGAAAATGCCTCGCAGCGCCAGGTTGACGGGAAGTGCCGGCTTGTGAAGCGCGTACTCGGCCAGCCCTTTAAAGGCTGAGTATTTAGCCGGCGGAATCAACGGGTGCCTTTTCCGCTTGATTGTGAGCATAGCTGAATCAACTTTTGGCGGCGGTGAAAAGTTATTTCGTGAAATATCCTTCGCATAGCGGATATCAAAGAACATCCGCCAGGCAATCACGTAGGCGTCTTTGATGGTGCTTGCGGTGAAGCGTTTCGCCGCGCCTTTTTCCATAACAATCACCCATCGTTGAAAAGGACCGGCCGGCTGATCGAGCAACCGTTTCATAATCGGCGTTGTGATGGAGTAAGGAATATTGGACACGACGACAAATGACTGCTTCGGCATCGGCATCGTGAGAATATCGTGATGAATGACTTTCACATTCGGGTACGACATCATTTTCCGCTGTAAATAGTCCACTAATTTCTCGTCATATTCAACGGCCAGCACGCGCTGTGCTCTTGAACTGAGAACGGTCGTCAGGGCGCCCTTTCCAGCGCCCAGGTCAAGCACGGTCTCGTGAGAAGCGATGTCAGCATGAGCGACAATTTCCTCGATCAGCTTTCGGTTGTGCATGAAATGCTGCCCGGAAAAGTTTGGCTTTTTTTGATTGTTGATCTTTTTCGTCTTTGAATATTTATTGCAGGTCATTTTGCATCTCCCTTTCTTAAGAAAAACGCGTAGCGGTTTTTCTTAGAAGCGGTGTGCGGAGCCGTTACAATCGTTTAAGGATGGCTGAAAAACGGGCATTTTTCAGCCATCCGAGTAACGCGCGAAGCCGCCGCCCCGCCTCGAATTATTAAAAAAAATCACAGGCTGCTGCCTGTGACGAAAGAGCAAAAGGGAAAAGATCGACCTCGATTTCGTTGCGCATCAAAGACAAGAGGTGCCATAGCTTTCCTGGGCGGAAAACGACATGCATCTCTTATTCAAGGTACAATAAAAAAAGAAAGGCAGAAAAAATCCACCTTTCCTCACATTGCGGACAGCTACCCGAAGGTTCACTGATTCCTATGCTTTCTATAACAATGAAGATTATTGAAAAAGGACAGACTTATCCCATTTACTCTGTCATCGCAAACAGAGCCTTTGAACGTATTTAATTACCGGTTCAAAGTTGGGAAACGAAGTCTCATCGAATGTGTCACTTTTTCATAATCCTCCTTACGTTACATTTATTGATCGTACGCTGCCTATTGTAAGGGCTGCCTGGACTGTTGTCAAAGGAAAATTTTGAGCAGCTTCAATCGGGCGCGCGGGGGCTGAAGCAGAAGCTCGGGTTTTTTTGGAAGACAAGTAAGGATAAATGTAAGAAAAGCCGGCTCTGGTAGTTTTTCTTATTGAAGCAAAGGAGGCGATTTATTTTGGAGGCGAACTGTATTATTTGTCATAATTTCGGCAGGCCTCAGGAAGTTTTGAAGATTGAACAGAAAGAAGTCGTCCCACCGCAGGATGATGAAGTGCTTGTGAGGATGCTGGCCCGGCCGATTAATCCGTCTGACCTGATCCCGATTAGAGGGTCTTACGCCCACCGTAATTCTTTACCACATATTCCAGGGTATGAAGGGGTTGGCCTCGTCGAGCAGGTGGGACCGCTTGCTCCGCGTCATCTTGTTGGCGCACGCGTGTTGCCGCTGCGCGGGGAAGGGACGTGGCAGGAGTACGTCAGAACGAAAGGGAAATGGGCGGTGCCCGTGCCTGACTGGATTGACCATTTCACGGCGGCGCAAATGTATATTAATCCTGTTACGGCCTGGGTTGTATGTACGGAAGTGCTGCGTCTCGGTGTCGGTGATGTGCTGGCGGTTAATGCGGGGGGCTCGACGATTGGACGTCTTTTCGCACAATTAGCCAATGTGCTCGGCTTTCGGCTGATTGCCGTGACGCGGCACGATCGGCATACGGAGCAGCTGCTTCAGCTCGGGGCCTCCGCTGTGGTTAATACATCCGAGCAGGATGTGGTGGAAGCAATGTGGGAATTGACCGATGGCCGCGGCGCTCATGCGGCAATTGATTCGGTTGGCGGCGCGGCTGGAAATGAGCTGGCTTATGGGATCCGGCCGGGAGGCATGTTTTTATCGATAGGTCTGCTATCGGGAAGACAGGTGAATTGGGAAGAGATAGTCAAACAGGCGGGAGTCCGCGCCAATTTGTTTCATTTGCGCCATTGGAACAAGGACGTTTCTGCTGCGAAATGGCAGGAAACGTTTCAGCAGTTGATCCAGCTGATCGAAAGCCGGCAAGTACGGCTGATGGAAGCAGCTCAGCAATACGACTTAATCGAAGTGAAAAAAGCAGTCGCTGCCGTTGAAACGATTTCCGGCGGCAAGGGAAAAGTGTTTTTGACGAGCGGGTAAGGCGGGATGCCGCGATGCGCGCTCATGATGCAGGCTGGTGACGGAACAAGGAAGCTCGGTGTTCATGCTATCTCCCGGTTAGAAAGTCCCATTTGGCAAGCTAGTGTGTAAGAAATGGCGATCGGGGAATAAGGGACAAATAAGGATAGAAATGGTGTGCATCGCGCAAAATATTGATGAGGTTTCAACAATGGAATAAGGGAGTGAACAGCAATGAAGATAAAATATTTCGCCAGCCTGCTCGGTGTTGTTCTGTTAATCGGCTGTGGGGCCAATAATGAGCCGACCCCGCCGACCGGAGAGGATTCTTTTCAGGAGGAGAACGTTATTGATGAAGGGAACGGGAGCGGCGATGCCGGTGAGCCTGTCGCGGCTGAACGCGGCGTAAAGGAGTTTGATCTTGATCTCGATTTCGCTAATGGAGGAGACTGGGATTATGATTATGAAGTTAATGGAGAGATAAGGGCTGAAGTTGAAAAAGAAGACAATGGCGAAAAGCGTGAAAGCAGAGGAGAAGAGGCGCAGCAGGAAATTGAATCGATTTTAAGCCAGGTCGTCATTGATCAATCACGCACGACAGAAAGTATCACGAATGATATTTTGGAGCTTCTTGAAATCCCACAGGACGAATTGAAACAGCTTACCCTTGAAATCGAGTATCAAGATGGAGAAAGGCTTGATTTCAAGCAGAATTTTTAGTCCTGTTTATAGAGCTGCCGCCACTTTTTCATAAGGGCGGCGGCTTTTCCTCTGTCCCTTATGTCCTGAAAAAGGGGGAAAGGGAATGTGGTACTCTCTAGGTGTAGACGATAAGAGGCAATTGGGGGAAGGGACATGTATAAAGTTTTGTTAGGAATCATTTCTGTCACGCTTGTCTGGGGCTACACGTGGGTGACGATGAAAATCGCGATCAGTGACATTCCGCCTTTTTTATTTTCTGCTTTGCGGCTGTTAATCGGGGCGCTTCCTTTGCTGATGATTCTCCTTATTCAGCGGCAAAAACTGACTGTCAGAAAACAACAGGTAACAGACTATGTGATCATGAGCTTTTTAATGGGAATCGGTTATCTCGGCGCCCTGACATACGGGATGCAGTTTGTTGATTCGGGAAAAACCGCCGTGCTGGTGTATACGATGCCGATCTTTGTCACCGTAATCAGCCATTTTCTTTTACAGGAGCGAATCACGAAATATAAAATGGCCGGGCTGCTGTTTTGTTTTGTCGGCTTGTTATTTATTTTAGGACGGGAGATCCTTCATTTCGAGGGAAACGCGATTATCGGTCAGCTGCTTATTTTGCTGGCGGCTTTGAGCTGGGGTGCGGCGAATGTGTTCAGTAAAGTGAGGTTCAGGAATACGAATCTCATTCATATGAATGCCTGGCAGCTGATGATCGGCACGACGCTGTTGTTTGCTGTTTCGTTTCTTACTGAGCGGAACGAAGTGATTGTGTGGTCTCGTGAAGCGGTATTATCGCTGTTGTTTAATGGTCTGTTCTCGACGGCCTTTACGTTTGTCGTCTGGTTTTGGGTATTAAATCAGATTGAGGCTTCGAAAGCGACGATGGCTTTAATGGTTGTACCGGTTCTCGGCCTTTTCTTTGGCTGGCTCCAGCTTGGAGAGACAGTTACCGCCGGCATTATGATTGGGGCAGGTCTGATCTGTGCCGGAATTTTTTTCAATACCTACCATTTTCGCAGTACCGCAGTACCGAGTGAAAAAAGAAACTTATCAAGCTGAGGAGCGGGATGTGTCTTTTGAGGCATCCTGCTTTTTTTATAAAAATTCTCGGGAGGCTTCCGCACGTCACTGTTAAGAAAACTGAATTGACCACCCTGGTCGAAGATGTTATGCTAAATTCGACCAAGGTGGTCTAAAGTATGTGAGGGGAGGGATTCCTTTGTTGGAACGCTTTGAGGCACTGGAGGAAACAAAGCGAAAGCGTATTTTGGAGGCGGCTTTTCATGAGTTTGCTGAGCATGGCTATGAGCAGGCATCGACGAACCGGATCGTGAAAGCTGCCGGGATCGGCAAGGGTATGCTCTTTTATTATTTTGAGAACAAAGAATCGCTTTATCATTATTTGATCGACTACGCGATTAAGATGTTGGATGAACACTATTTGAGTAAAATTGATTTGACGGAAACCGATTTTATCGAGCGGTTGAACAAAATGGCGATTCTCAAGTGGAAAGTCTTTGCCGAACATGAAAAGCTCGGTAACTTTATGGCGACAGTTGGTCTGAATATGGAGGAGCCGGCACTTCCACAACCGTTACGAAGCAAAATCGAAAACATGCAAGCATTTTTCGGGAAAGTGATGAACGACAATATTGATCATACGAAGTTTCGCGATGATGTTGATGTGCAAAAAGCGTTCGATTTGATCCGTTGGTCGATGGAAGGGTATCGGATTGAGCTAATGGAAAAATTTAAAGGGAGAAAGCTGACCGATATTGATATGGAACCGTATTGGCAAGACTATTACGAATACCTCGATATTTTAAAAGCCTGTTTTTACAAGAAAGGGGAATGATCATGAGTGTACTCGTTACGCAATCATTAACCAAACAATTTGGCAGCTTCACGGCATTAAAGGATGTATCGATTGATGTCAGGGAAGGCGAGGTGTACGGGTTTATCGGCCCGAATGGAGCAGGGAAATCAACGACAATCCGCATTTTGCTCGGCGCATTAAAAGCGTCAGGCGGAAGGGCTGAGATTTTCGGGAAGGACGTCTGGCAGGATGCACTTGAGATTCATAAGCGCTTGGCCTATGTACCTGGAGACGTCCATTTGTGGCCGAATTTAACAGGCGGTGAAGTAATTGATTTATTCGGCCGGATGCGCGGTTCCTATAATCAAAAGAGAAAAAATGAGCTGATTGAGTTGTTCAGCTTCGATCCGACGAAAAAGTGTCGGACGTACTCGAAGGGAAACCGGCAAAAGGTCGCGCTGATTTCGGCGTTTTCCTCGGAGGCCGATCTCTTCATTTTGGATGAACCGACGTCAGGGCTTGATCCGCTGATGGAGAGGGTGTTTCAGGAATGTGTCGCACAGGAAAAAGCCCAGGGAAAGAGCATCCTTCTTTCCAGCCATATTTTGTCGGAGGTAGAGCGGCTTTGTGATCGTGTCGGAATCATTCGTGAAGGAGAAATGATTGAAACGGGCACGCTGGAAGAGCTGCGCCATTTAACGCGGACGAATTTGACGGTCAGAACGAAGGAGCCTCTTACCGGGCTGACGGAGCTGAAAGGCGTTCATGATGTCGAGCAGGAGGACGGCACCGTTCATCTTCAAGTAGATGGAGAAGAGCTCGATCTGGTGATGAAGCATATTAGCGGCTATGGAATCGTCAAACTGGAAAGTGGACCGCCGACATTGGAGGATTTATTTATGCGTCACTATGAAGGGGGAGGTGCTGAAAGATGACGGCTTTTCACCACATGGCAGCGATGGTCCGCTTTATTGTCCGCCAGGATCGTCTGCGTCTGTTCATCTGGATGATGAGCCTTGTCGCAGCAAGTGTCGCGACGGCGTCCTCTTTTACGAGCCTGTATGCGTCGGATGAAGAAAGACAGGCGATGGCGCTGACGGTAGATAACCCGGCGATGACGGCGATGCTCGGACCGGGCTATGGTCTTGATCATTATACGGAAGCGGCGATGATGGCGCATCAAATGCTGATGCTGACAGCAGTCGTTGTCGCGGTGATGAACATTTTGCTCATAACAAGGCATACGCGGGCGCCGGAAGAAGACGGTCGGCTGGAAATGCTGCGTTCCCTGCCGTTCGGCAAGCTTTCACCGCTCGGCGCGGCAATGATTGTCATGACGGGAGCCAATCTTCTTCTTGCGCTGTTGACGGCTTTCGGCCTTTACGCGCTTGGGATTGACAGTCTCGATTTGCAAGGATCGTTGCTCTATGGAGCCGTCCTTGGCGGGGTCGGACTCTTTTTCGCGACAGTGACGGCGGTGTTCGCCCAGCTTTCGGAGAGCGCGAGAGGAACGCTCGGCTTCTCCTTTGCGGCTCTCGGTCTTGCCTACTTCCTGCGCGCGATTGGCGATGTATCGAGTGAGGCGCTTTCCTGGCTGTCTCCGCTTGGCTGGGCAGTCAGAACGAAAACCTATGTCGAGAATGAGTGGGGCCCTCTGCTGCTATTGATCGCCGCTGCAGTCTTGCTTTTTGCTATCGCTCTGCGCTTGCAGCTGGTGCGTGACTTGGATGCCGGGTTTATGCCGGCGCGGGCCGGAAAAAAAGAGTCTTCCGCTTTCCTGCAGGGTCCTCTTGCTCTGGCGATCCGTCTGCAACGGACGACGATGATTTCCTGGCTTGTGGCGATGACCCTGTTGGGTGCGTCCTATGGCTCAGTTCTCGGCGATCTGGAGACGTTTTTTTCGTCCAATGAAATGATGGCAGACATGTTTGCCTCGGCAGAAGGTGTTTCCATGACGGAGCAATTCATTTCGATGATTATTATGGTGCTGACGATGGCAGCGGCGATCCCGGCCTTGCTTGTCATCTTTAAGTTAAAGGCGGAAGAGCGTAAACAACGCAATGAGCATGTGCTGGCAAGAGCAGTGGCGCGGGGACGCCAGCTTGGCAGCTACGCCGGCCTTGCGCTTGCCGTCAGCATCAGTATGGCCGTCATAGCCGCGCTGGCGCTCGGGCTGACAGGAGCGGCGGTCATGGATGAGCAGATCGATGTAGGCCAGTTTGTTGGTGCAGCGCTTGCTTATGTGCCGGCACTGTTTGTCATTGTAGGTCTTGGAGCCTTTTTTGTCGGCGTCTTCCCGCAGGCAAGTGTCTTCGCCTGGCTCTATTTAGTTTTTTTCTTTATTGCCAATTACTTTGGCGAGCTGTTTCAGTTTCCGAGCTGGCTCATGCAGCTGACGCCGTTCGGCCATGTGCCGCAGCTGCCGATGGATGAATTCAACTATGCTCCTGCGGGAGTGCTTCTTCTCGTAGCGACAGGATTATTCGCTCTCGCTTTCTTAGGGTACCGGCGTCGTGATATTCAAGGTTGAGAAAGACCAGGGTGTGTCAGCTTTTGCTGGCCGGCCCTGGTTTTTATTTTACAGAAGGAGGTTCTGTATCTTTAGTCCCTCCGTTTTTGAGGGGAGAACCATCGACTGCTCAATATAAGGTCATATTACCTGCTAAGAATCTGGACTTTAGGCCAATTGTGTAATAATTTAAAAAAGAAAGAATAATGGTGATCAGATCATCGTAAGGGAACTAGGAGGGCCTGTTAAAAGTCGGTTGCAGAGAGTTCATATGTTGATGGCGGGGTAGAGACCACGGATAAGGCTGTTAGGCGAAAACTCTTTTTCAGCGGGAGGCTTGTGACTATGATCAAGATCATCGTGTTGGACGACGAACGAGTGGCTTTGCGACAGATGAAAAAGGTGCTGCAAATATTCAGCAACGTCCAGATTTGCGGACTATTCACCGATCCGGATGAGTTTTTACAGGCTGTGCGGACGGAGCGTGTCGATCTCGTTTTGATCGATATGGTGATGCCTGATGCGAATGGTCTTGCTGTCGCCAGAACCGCTCAGTCTCTTCGACCGGACATTTCCGTTGTATTTGTGACGGCCTATGAAAAATATGCGGCTGAGGCTTTTGAGATTGAGGCGCTGGACTACGTGCTGAAGCCGCTTGATGGAAAGCGGCTTGGCCGAACGCTACAACGTTTTCTACGGAGACAGGAGACATTGCGTGATGGACAACGGAAAGGACGAAATGCGATCTCGGTCAACTGCTTCGGCCGTTTGGTGATCGTGACGGAACAGGGAAAGGTGAGGTTTATCAACGCCAAGGCGGAAGAACTGCTTGCCTATCTGGCTCATCACGCTGGAGGGCCGGTCAATAAGGCGAAAATCATCGAAGCGCTATGGCCGAATCGTGACGTGGTGCGGGCCCAGGCGAATTTATACAGTACGGTCTATCAATTGCGCAAAGACCTGGAAGCGTATGGATTACGTGCTGTCATCAGCCAATCGCGGAGCAGCGGCGGGAGCTATCAGCTGAATTTACCACATGCCGAAAGCGATATGGATCTCTTTGAGCAAGCCTATCAAACATGGAAGAACGGTCAGCTTGACCAATCGTTGGTTGAGAGAGCGATTGAGCACTATCATGGCGGCTATCTCCACGAGCATGATTATCGCTGGGCACTGTCCCGCCAGCAGGAGCTTGAAGTACGCTATTCCGAGCTGTTAGAAGCGCTCGTGACCGAATATGTACGAAATGGGCGCTTGTACCAGGCGCTGCCCTTGCTGCAAAAGTGGGCTGATTTGTTTCCGTACAGCGAGCATGTCCATGCGAAAATGATCGCTTTGTTTCTATTACTGAAACAGCCTAAGCAAGCGAGAGCGTATTATTATAAAGTCAGTAACGAGACATATTCGGCTGAATTAGGATATGAGTTTGGCCGTTCATTTGAGCAAATAGCGGCGAATCCGGCCGCCCTGTTTGATACATTTGGCGGTTTGGCATAGCAGCAGATAAAAGAGAAAGAAGAGCCCATTCAAGGAGCCACTCCCGCTTCCTTAGACGGGCTCAAAACTTCTACGGTTTTGTTTTTAGTTTGGAACGAGTTTTGAATTGTTATGATAAACACTATCGGAAAAATAGAACTCGACAGGTGTGGGGGAAGAAAATTCATAGGGAGGGATGGCTGGGGCGTTAACAAAAAAGGATGTGTTTTTCTAACGTTTGATGTTGGCATGATTTTACTATTTTAAAGAGCGCAAGGGGTAATGGCGGTATGGAACGTATCTTGATTTGTGATGATTCTCGTTTTATCCGATCAGTATTGAAAGATATTTTTGTAAAGCTGGGTCATACCGTCATCGATGAAGTGTCCAACGGAGCAGAAGCGATTCAGGCGTATGAATACTACCAGCCATCATTAGTCACGCTAGATCTTGAAATGCCGGGAATCGACGGCATTCGGGCTCTCCAACTGCTGGTAACATCTTTTCCTAAGGCGAAAGTGATTATCATTAGTGGGAATCGAAATAAAGAGCTTCTTTTTGAATCGTTACGGAGCGGGGCCAAATACTACATTTCGAAACCGGTTACAGAGGATAAAATCATTGATGCTTTTCGAAAGTTAAATATATCGACGTCTTAAAGTGGTAGGACACGTAAGAAGCGATGAACGGCACGAGCACAAAGGAAAAAAAGCTACCTTGAAAGGTTTTTCCGACCTTCAGGTAGCCTTTTTGTGCGTTTTGGATGGCGAGGACTGATCATCAGGCCTTCGTTAGGGTGTCGGAATAGCAAGTTAGCTATCCAGTATGGAGCCGCTCTCCCTCGTTGAGATGTTAGGTAAGAGAAGCGTTTCCTATCAACCGGAGAGATTGTTTTTCGGCAGAAATAAGGTGAACGCGGTTTCTTCTTTCGGCTGACTCGTCATGCGGACATATCCGTTGTGCGCGTTTGCCACTTCTTGAACGATTGCCAAGCCAAGCCCGAACCCTTCCCCGCCACGTCCTTTCGCCCCGCGATAAAATCTTTCAAAGATCAGCTTCTGCTTTTCCGCATCAATTCCGGGACCGCGATCGGCCACTGTAATGGTGACATGGTTTTCCTCTTGCTTCAGAAATATGCCCAGATACCGGCCCTCACCTCCGTATTGAATCGCGTTTTCGATCAGGTTGTGCACGGCTCTTTCTAACAAGGAGGCGTCGTATGCTGACAAGAGGGGTTCCTCAGGAATATGAATATCGAAGTCGATTCCTTTTTCTTCGACAATGGGGATGTAAGAGGCGGCAATAAGCCTGATCGTTTCTCCTATATCCTGCCGTACAAACCGGATATGCTGTTTGTACTTGTCAATTTGGGCGATTTCCAGCAATTTCTGCAACAGATCATCCATGTATTTCGCTCGTCGGAGCAGGTTGGTTGTATACTTTTGCTGCTCTGCCGGATTTTTCAGGAGATGCTTGTCCAAGCTTTCGGCATACCCGATGATCATCGTCAACGGTGTGCGCAAATCATGGGAGACATCGGCAATGAGCGACTTGCGCTTCGCATCCAACTCTTCGATCCGGGCGACATTAGCGCGAATGCGGTTGGCCATCTCATTGAAGCTGCGGGTCAGCTGGCCGATTTCATCGCTGGATTGGCTTTCAATGAGCAGGGGGGCGTCATTCGTATCGAATGTTTTCATAGCATGGTTCAGTGCTGTCAGCCGGCGGTTTAACCTGAGGAAAAAGATCAGAGCGAATACATAAGGCGTCAAAATGAAGAGAGCCACGGGCAAAAGCAGTTGACCGAACTGCGCGTAATCTTGTATGTACACGAAAATCTGGCTGCCCTGCATGGCCTCATTAGCTAAGGTCATTACTAGAAATTGCTGCTCTTCTCCTGCCTGCCAATCAAACAGCAAAGCGATCTGCTCTCCTTCCTCCCACAAATAAGCAGGCATATTTACAAAGAGGTTCATTAATTCATTTATGTCATAATCAACGTTGCGACCATCCGTGGCGTAGCGCAATTGTCCATCTGCCCGCAGCCAGGCCAGTTCAATCGCAGGGTGTGAGCGATGAAAGTCATCAAGTAACTCTACTGTCCGCCCGGCTTCAGCCTCGCTCTGTTCAGCTTGACGGGCCAGTTCCTGACCGAACGCATTCAGGCTTTGGTGAGTATAGCCCTGGTTGAAAAGCCAGCCAATCACAGCAGCAATGCCAATCAGCAGCAACAGGGAGGTCAAAGAGCTGGAAAAAAGCAGCAGCCACAGTTTACCCCTGAGGTTCATGACGGCTCTTCCATGAAGCGGTAGCCTAGGCCGCGAATGGTTTGAATATACTGCGGTTCTGCCGGATTATCTTCTATCTTTTTCCTTAAATAATTCACATAAACTTTGACCGGGTTATTGTCACCGTGATCGAGCTTCCAAACTTGGCGAAGAATTTCCCGGGGCGTGAATACTTTGCCCGGATTTTGCAGGAAAAGCTCCAGAAGTGCTGCTTCTATGGGAGAAAGATAGGTTTTCTTCGCCCGCTTCTGAATGTACGAACCTTCTACATCAAATATCGCCTCCCCAAGCTTGAACCGCTTGATTCGTAAGGCGGGATTGCTTCTGCGCAAAATGGCCTGGATACGTGCGATTAATTCGCCGGGACTGAATGGCTTCGTGACGTAATCATCCGCACCGAGACCGAGAGTTTCGATCTTGTCCGCTTCCAGCTGCCTGGCACTCAGCACGATCACCGGGGTTTTCAGGCCGTGTTGCGTCAAATGATTCAGGACCTCCCAGCCATCCATATGCTCCATCATCAGGTCCAATACGATCAAGTCGATGGATGAGCGCTCCAGAACGGACAGGGCCTGCTGACCCGATTCGGCCTCAATAACCTGCATACCGGCATTTTCCAAATGAAGCTTCAGAATGTCCCTGATTTCCTCTTCGTTATCGACGACCAATATGTTTTGAGATGTCATGGACGACGCACCTCCGTTCTGCTGTGCTTTTTTTCATTATACTCGTTTCAGAACGTTTGCTACACGCTTGGCTCATTCTTTAACCAAGCTTTAACATTGGGCCTCACAAGCAGTACCAAAATGAACACGTTCAAATAAGGGAAGAGCCTTCAGGACTGGACAGAGCATGGGCGTGAATAGGAAGAAAAGGCGTGGGCATGTAGTAAAGGCTCTTCGGGTAGGATATTTTGTCCGGATGAAGCGGCGACGATGTTGGTAGAATAAAAAGCGAGCGGCGCTAGAAATCTGCACAAGGGTAAAGAGAAATTATAATTGGGGACCGCATAAATCGTGATATTCGAGCGTTTATGCGGTCTCATTTGATTGAGCGATTTCTGATCCGAATGGCGTTAGCGCTGTGCCGACTCTCTGTATGCTTGCAGCCATTCCGGATGACGAGGTAGTAGTTTCGTGAAGGAATGAAGCAATTCGAAGCCCTCCTTACGATTATTTTGAGCGAAGTGATTTTTCATCGTTTCATAGTCTTCCGGTCTAAACATTTTCATGATTTCATTGATATCGTCCTTCGGGCTTGATGGAATCGAGACTTTCTCCGCATCCCGCATGATCACGTCGAGCTGTCGTCCCTCATGGCTAATGTCCAGCAAGTCGTGGGGTTCTCTTAATACCGGTAATGTTTTTCCAGTGTGCAAGGCCGTCTGTTTTTGCTGGCCGCGGTGATCAAATAGCGTCGGATATGGGGTGTGCTGGTTACTTACTTTCATTTCAGTGACCTCCTCGTCATTTCGTAATAACGGCGTTTTGCATTGATAAGAAAGTATAAAATGTTTCGAGATGGTTGGTGGCAAGAGAAAAGCTGCCTTTGGCGTTTGCTCTTTGTGAAACATCAGTACATCTAATATCGGCATTTGAAACCGTTTGCTTTAATCATCGGTATACTTGCTAGTTGAAGGAAAAATCGATCACCTCTTGCTTAAAAAATTAGAGTCGCCCAGGCTTTTGCAGTGGCGGCAATGAATATCCTCCACTTTGATGGTAAAAGGTCCGGGGTATGACCAGGTTGTGGCCGCATTCTTAGTGCGCTGTTGCCTTATTGTATGCTGCCTGTTTCTTTCTAGTCGTTCATGCTCAGCGCCTTTGGCTGGTTTCAAGAAGCGGATGTATTGTAAACTGGACGAAAAAGGCATGGTGTCTTGCTCATAAAGGAGATCTTGTAATGTCGCGTTTGATTTATGTCCTGATTGTTGTTGTGTTTATTGATACATTTATTCAGCTTCCGATCATCTCTCCTTATGCCGTCAGCGTGGGAGCGGGGGATGTGCTGGTGGGAGCCATTGTCGCTGTTTATTCATTGGCGAATATGGCCGGCAATGTGATCGGCGGTCATTGGATTGACCGGCTCGGCTACAAAAAAATGCTCGCCTTCGGGATGGTCACTGTCGGGCTTGTGCTGCTGCTTTATCCTCTGGCGCAAACCGGAGAGCAGCTGTTTGTCATCCGCTTTCTCCATGGCCTCGCCGGCGGGGTTCTGATTCCGGCCGCGTTCGCGTTGATTGGAGAACGTTCCGGCGCTGGACGGAAAGGGAAAACGATGGCCTTTGCCGGCGCGGCCATCGGCATTGCGGCGATTACCGGGCCGGCGATTGGCGGGGCGCTTGCTTCACGGGGCGAATATAGCGCGGTTTTCTTTTTTACGGCAGGTTTGTTTTTTGTCGCTTTATTGGTTTGTTTTCCGTCTATTCCGCAGCAGGCCACGGCTGCTGAGCGCAGTAAGGTGAAGTGGCAGGACGTATGGCTGCTGATGAAGCAGCTTCCTTTGCTGCAGGCGTCTATGGCCGCGTTCGCGCTGATGGTCAGTAACGGGACGCTTGCCTATGCCTTGCCATTAAAAGTCGGGGAAATTGATTTTACGACGGCGACAACCGGAATGCTGCTCAGTCTATATGGCATAACGGCGCTCGTTGTGTTTGTTACACCGCTTAACAGAATCTATGAGTGGTTTCGCGCCTGGAAGCTTGTAGTTACAGGTCTCGTTCTAATTGCGCTCTCGTTGACCATCATTCATTTCGTTCTTCAGATCGAGTGGCTCGTGCTCGCGATGCTCATTTATGGGACAGGCTTTTCCCTCGTTTTTCCGTCGATGAACCAAATGGTGGCCGATGCCTCGACGGCGGTCAACCGCGGGAAGGCATACGGGATTTTTTATGCGTTCTTTTCACTTGGCGTCGTTGCCGGTTCACTTCTGTCCGGCTTCGCGCGGGAACAGTTTGGCGCGCCATTTTTGTTCAGTGCGCTGCTGATGCTTTCGTGTACGGCGCTTCTCGTTTTGTTTTCGTTTCGTGAAAAGACCGGCGATTAAAAGGAGAGACGGGAGCCCGCTTGCAAAATAACGGCAGGTGGTTCCCTGCTGCCCCGCTGGAAAAAAGCAATGAGCTATTTTTCTCTTTGTCGATACAATGCAATTGATTTGTAGTTTTGCGAAAGAATCTCAATCATTTCCTGCTGGCGTTTGTCGCGCGTTTTTTGCTGTCTGGCCGAAAAGATGTGACGGGCCCAGTCTTTTTGGTAGCCAGGAGTTAAACTTTGGTAGAAAGCAAGCTCCTTTGGGTGAGCGGCTAATAAGGCTTCCACGTCTTTTACATGCTGCTCATAATCGGCGACTTGCTGGCTTGGCGCCGTTGTTTTTTTAGCCTTCTTTTTCTCGCGCTTTAATCCGATGACGGTGAACGTCTCATCCATGCTGACCATGCGCGAAAACTTCAAGTCGCTCCCGGCGACATACCCGTCTTCGTCAACGTTCATCGCCGGGAAAATCTCATCCCGGTGAATTGAAGTACTGTAGCGTTTATTTCCTTTTTTCGGATAAGCGAAAAACAGATAGCCTTTTTCGGCTAACGCTTGTCTGGCGATCACCTGCTCCGTATAGGAGATCATTTCAGCCAGCGTTTCGATAAAAATGAAAATCGCGTCATGATGTTCAGCTAACGTCGAGGGCTGATGAGGAAACAGCTCGTAATCCGCCGGCTCGTTAATCACCGCTAAATGGTTATATTTATGTAAACTGAGCTTTTCAATAATGGACATTTCCGCGGCCTCCTTTTAGGCAATTGATACGTTCTTTGCCTCATTATAGCGGGAAGAAAACAGGCTGTCATCTCGAGGTTTTCTACCGGATTACCACTTGCGCCTCCCGTAACGTGATCCATTATGATAAAGATAGTCAAGAAGAAAGGGGGAAGGACATGAATGATGCGACTTATACGATCAGTGAATTTGCTCAGCGTACAGGGCTGACGGTCAGGACGCTGCGTTTCTATGAGGAAATGGAGCTATTGGTGCCGAATAAGTACAATCAGGCCGGCTACCGTCTTTACGGCTTGGATGAGCTGGCGACGCTTCAGCATATTCAGACGTTAAAGTTCATTGGCTATTCGCTGCAGGAGATTCAACGGCTCCTGAAGGAGGAAGCTCCGGCGCCGCACTCGTTTGAAAGCTCATTATCACTTCAGCACCGGCTGTTAACGGAAAAGCGGACAGAACTGGAGAGGGCGATTGAGGCGATAGAAAGGGTACAGCATTTATTAAAGCAGGGCCATGCGCCAAACTGGGCGATGATCAGCTCGTTTTTGTACAGTATTAAGCATGAAGAAGAGCATAAGGAATGGATGAAGGAATACTTTTCCGAGGAATTGGTCGCGCAGATGTACGATCTGACGAAGGAGGAATGGCTTCATCTCGACCATGAATGGATGCAGCTGTTACAGAAAATTAAAGTGCTTGTTCAGCGAAAGATCTCACCGGAATCGAAGGAAGCGAAAGCGGCACTGATCGGGCTAACGGAGCTCGTTTTCAAGTATGCCGACGAAGAGGAGTTTTCAAAGCAGCTAATCGAGCAACAGGAAAGAATCCTGAACGACATGGATCATTTCCGCTTTCCGAATGTTTTTACGCAAGAGGAGGAGGCATTTTTGCACGAGGCAGCCAAGGCGCTCGAAGCAGAAGGGAAGAATGAGGGAAGCACGGACTAACGGCTTGCTGTTTGCCTGTCTGGTCGTGCTATAGTAAGAGTAAAAAGAGGATAGGACGGCGATAAATGATGAAGAAGACATGCTCATGGCCGAACGGCAATCCGTTGATGCAGGCGTACCACGATGAGGAGTGGTGCGTCCCCTCCTATGATGACCGTTATATTTTTGAGCTTTTGACACTTGAAGGGGCGCAGGCCGGATTGTCGTGGCAGATTGTGCTTTCAAAGCGTGCCGGCTATCAGGAAGCCTTTCAGCACTTTGATCTTGCTTATTGTGCAGAGCTGACGGACGCCGATTTGCAGACAATTAAAGAGCGGTATCATGTGATTAAGCATCTTGCCAAGCTTGAGTCGGTGCGGACTAACGCGCGGGCGATTTTGACCATACAACAGGAATTTGGCAGCTTTTCTGATTTTTTATGGCGCTATGTTGACGGGCAGCCGATCATCAACAATTGGGAAAGCGAGGATGAGATCCCCGCCCAAACCCCATTATCAAAACAGATTAGCACGGACTTAAAGAAGCGGAATTTCAAATTCGTCGGCCCTGTCACGATCTACTCGTTTATGCAGGCGATTGGCCTCGTTGATGACCATATTCGGATGTGTGCGTTTCATACGGCGAATCGGGTGAGAGCGAAGTGACCTTTTACTCGTAAAAAGGAGGAGGGGATAGAAGGTAAAAAACGTTTTTAAAAGATAAGAAAGTAGAAATTTTTCGGCTTGTTGAGGAAGGGCGTCGGCTTCGCGCGTTACGCGGATGGCTGAAAAAAGCCCGTTTTCAGCCATTCTTAAACGATTGTAACAGCTCCGCACAACGCTTCTAAGAAAAGCCGCTGTGCGGTTTTTTTAGTTTGATTGCTTTTGTAAGGCGTCTCTGATTTCACGCAGGAGGACGACCTGCTCGTCTTCTTTTTCAATTACTTCCTCGGCGGCTTTTTTCACAAAGCGGTCTCTTGTGATTTTGTTAAAAGCTTTCACGAAAATAAACAGGGCCGCTGCAATAATGAGAAAATCGATAATAGCCTGAATGAAAACGCCGTACGTAATTCCGTGATAGGCCCATTCTGAAGTGAAATCCGTATTGCCGAAAATCAAGGCGATTGACGGCATAATGATGTTTTCCACCAGGGCGTTGACAATGCTTGTAAACGCTCCCGCTATGACGACCGCCACTGCTAAATCCAACACATTGCCTCTCATAATAAATTCCTTAAATTCTTTCCACATATTTCTTCTCCTTTTTTATGTATTTAGACTCCATTGTAAATGAACGATCTTAAATTAAAGATGATTTCTTTTGAAGGGAATGTCAACTCTGTTTGTCGAAAACAGATCTTTTTTACGATGCTTTTGTCGTCTGATGAAGAATTTATCGTTAGAAAAATAGGAAATAGGGTTGGCGGGGACGGGACGCCGTGACTTTTCTTATGATGAGCAAATGTTCCATCATTTCAAAATAAAACGTTTTCATTCTGGAGAAGTTGTGATACACTCTTTTTGAAGTAAAAAATTCTCTTTTTATAAAAAGTAGTAAAAAATTCTATAAAGGGGAGAGATATATGGAGAAACGAAGGAAAATCGTCATGCCTGACGCGATGGTTATTTTGTTCGCGCTATTGCTCTTAGCGTGGATTTGCAGCTTTATTATCCCGTCCGGGCAGTTTGAACGCTCGGATGGAGACATTGAAATGGTGATTCCGGGCAGCTTCACGCCTACAGAGGCGCCGGCCCTGGGCTTTTTGGATTTGTTTCTTGCAATTCAGCAAGGGCTTATCGCCTCGTCTAATTTAATCTTTTTAGTGCTCATTATGGGAGGAGCGATTGCTGTCATTGAGCAACCTGGCACGATTAATGCGGGTGTTAAAGTGCTGGTTGATAAAACGAGGCATCGAAAATATGTGCTGATTGCTTCGGTCAGTCTGCTGTTCGGCATTATTTCAGCGGTTGGAGTCGGCTCCAACGCGGTAATTGCTTTTATTCCACTCGGAATCATTTTAGCGCGGGCATTAAAACTGGATGCAATAGCGGGTGTCTCGATCATTTATCTAGGTTATTTTTCCGGGTCGGCTGCCGCTGTCTTTGACCCGATTACGCTTGGAGTGGCGCAGGAAATTGCCGGACTGCCATTGTTTTCAGGCGCTTTGTTTAGAGTTTTTATTTTTGTTGCATTAAGTATTGTGACCATTTTATTTGTGATTCGCTATGTGAAACGGATCTCTGATGACCCCGGGCAGAGCTTGATGGGAGAGCAGAAATTTGCCGACAAAGATATGAAGGAAGAGGATATGGGGGCGTTCACGACGGCTCATAAAATATTAATCCTATATTTCTTTCTGTGCATCGGTACCTTTGTTTATGGTTCCCTAACGTGGGGGTGGGGGATTAATGAACTGGCTGCCATTTTTCTGATTAACGCGATTGGGAGCGCCCTCATCTCAAGACAGAGTCCGAATCAATTCGTCCGTTCCTTTATGGGCGGGGCGAAAAACATTTTGTATGGTGCTCTAATTATCGGAATTGCGCGGGCGGTTGTCGTCTTAATGGAAAACGCGTTCATCCTCGATACGGTCGTCAATGCAATCTTCATCCCGATGAGTGAGCTTGGCACGATCATGGGGGCACTGGCGATGTTTTTCTTTAATATCTTCTTCAATATTCTTGTCCCTTCAGGCAGTGGGCAGGCCGCTGTTGTTATGCCGATGATGACGCCTCTGGCTGATATGCTCGGGGTGACGAGGCAGACAGCTGTCATCGCCTTTAAATTAGGGGACGGCATTACAAATATGGTTACTCCGATTTCCGGGGTGCTGATGGCCGTTCTGGCGATTGGCGGCGTGCCGTTTACGAGATGGATCCGTTTTGTGATGCCGCTCGTCTTCTATTGGACGGTCGTAGGGATGCTGTTTGTCATTCTCGCTGTTTTCATCGATTACGGTCCTTTCTAATGACGATGACTTTGACTGGCTATTCCGTTATCATGAAAGAGGAAGAGACAATTCATGAATAAGGGTGATGGAGATGGCCAATCAGGAATTTAACCAATTAGTGAAAGAGCATTACGACACATTGTCAGCCGGGAAAAAAAAGGCTGCTAAATATATAGCGGAGCATTTAGAGGAAGCGAGCTACAGCACGATGGTCGAGCTGCAGCAGAAGATCGGCGTCAGTGAAACGACGATCATCCGCCTCGCTTATTCACTCGGCTTCGGCGGTTTTTCAGCGATGCAAAAGTTCATCCGACAGGAGTTGATGTCAGCACGTTCTCAGGCTGAAGTGGAAGGAGACCATGTGATAGCGGATGAATATTTACAAGTGCTGGAGCAGGATATGGCGATTCTCAGTCATATGCGTGAGCATGTCGATCATCATCAATTGGAAGCGGCAGCGCAAAAAATCATCAATGCCGACCGGGTCTTTGTGACAGGGCAAAGGACGTCCTATGCTTCTGCCTATTGGTTTTCCTATACGCTTGGCTTCATGCTTGCCAACATCCGGCTTATGGAAGAAAAAACATTTGAGCAAGAGCTGTTGAATATGACGGAAAATTCGGTTTTGATAGCAATCTCATTTCCGCGCTACCATAAAGACACATATCGTCTGGCAGAACTCGCCCGCGAGGCGGGGGCACAGGTCATTGCGATCACAGATTCGGAGCTTTCGCCGATTTGTAAGCTGGCATCTCTTTCTTTATTTGCGAAGACCAACAGGGATCAAAGCGGCTACAACGGGATTGCGCCGGTCATTAGCCTGTTAAACATGCTTGTCGTAGCTGTGCGGAAAAACGTAGCAGATCACGTGAAAGAACGGTTATCAAAAGTGGAGGATATTTATAAACGGAATCAAATACTTTTTGAATGATGAGGTGTAATGGATGGAGGAGAATATATATACGTGGCTGAAAGGCCAGAATGAAGCGATTTTAACAGATATTAAAAAAATCGTTGAAAGGGAGTCGCCGACGTTAAACAAAGAGCTCGTGGATGCCTGTGGAGAAGAAATTCGCTCGTTATTCCGCACCTATTTTGACAATGAGCCGGAAATCTTTCCGCGCACACGCTTCGGCGATCATTTCAAATATACATTCGGTCAAGGAGAGCAGCAAATTTTAATTTTGGGGCATTTTGATACGGTCTGGCCTGAAGGGAAGCTGACTTACCGAGTTGAAGGCAATCGCGCCTATGGACCGGGAATCATTGATATGAAGGGTGGACTAGTAATCGCCATTTGGGCATTGAAAGCCTTGAAAGAACTGGGGCTTCCTTTACAGAAACGGGTCGTCTTCCTATTTAACAGTGACCACGAGGGTGTCGCCTCGCCTGATTCTCGGACATTAATTGAGGAAGAAGCGAAAAAAAGCGTCGCCGTGCTCGTTCCTGAAGCGGCTGAAGCCAATACACACGCCTTAAAGCTCGAGAGAAAAGGAATCCTGCGCTACACGTTGACTGTGACCGGCCGCTCGGCGCATGCCGGCAATAGTCATGAAGAGGGGATTAATGCCATTGTCGAATTGGCGGACATCATTCAACGAATTTCATCCTGGACCGATTATTCGAGCGGCACGACGGTTAACGTCGGGCAGGTCAAGGGCGGAACTGGTGTCAATGTCGTCCCACAAACGGCTGAAGCTGCGATCGATATCCGCGTAAAGACAATGGAAGAAGCAAAGCGGATGGAAGGGCTGATGAATTCATTACAAGTTCGGAATTCGGAAGCTTCCTTAGAGATCCAAGGAGGGATTGTCAGACCAACGCTTGAACAAACGAACGAATCAAAAAAGCTGTTCTCGCTCGTCCGCGATTATGGAGAGAAAATTGGCTACGAGGTAAAAGCAGCCGCAGTTGGCGGGGGCAGTGACGGAAGCTTTGCTTCTGCTCTCGGAATTCCGACTTTAGATGGTCTGGGAGCTGCCGGAGCGGGACCGCACGCCGAGCATGAGCATATTTTAATTGATCACCTCGGCACGCGCGCGGCTTTGCTGGCTTACTTGATTAAGGAGCTTGCTGGAGGAGCATAAAATATAAAAAGGGTTGTGCGAAAAGGTTTTTCCTTTGGCACAGCCCTTTTATTATCGGAGAGAATTTCCAATTAATCGAGTCCTGCCTGAGAACCGGGAAGCTCATGCAACAGGTTTTCACTGCTTGGTTCGAGTTTCATCGGATATAGCTCCACTTTGTTTGGGGCGAGCTTTTTCAATTCAGGATAGACAGCGGCCGAGGCGTAAATCCTGTCCCATTTTGCCAGTGAATCTGAAGGCCTTCCGCTTTCTTCCCAGCCGAGCGTTTCCGAACGGATTTGCTCCAGCCCTGCTTCTCGGACCCGATTCGCCATCCAATTTCCGCCAGCTTGGCCGAGACATACAAAAGCGACCCGGGTATTTTGCTTCAGCTTGGCCAGGTCCAGTAGAAAGGACGTTTCAACGGTGGCGCCGATGACTAAAATCCTGCTATTGAAGCGTGAGAAGCATGTTTTCACTTCCTCAGCATGATTGAGTGTCGTCACAATAACTTGATATTGTTGAGCGAGCTGGCTGCATAATTCGTTTTTTTCCTGTAAGTCTTCGAGAAATGCCGTTTCCACTTTTTCTCCGGTCTCACGTTCAATGGCCTTTCGATAAAAAGGGTGGTCATGTCCTTTGCATTCGATCAGTACAATCCGGGCCTCTGCAGAGGAGGAAGGATGGAGGAGCAAAGTGTAGGCGAGGCCGGTGGTGAAAAACTGGCGCAGATCCAGTTCTTTGGCCTCGGCTTGATCGATTGTCTGTTTGATGAGATCAAAGAGAGAAGCCTGTTCTTTATAAAGCCGGTTGGCTTGGGCGGTCACCTGCGTTCCGCGGCCTTTGCTCATCGTGACGAGTCCTTCCTCCCGCAACTGATTATATACCCAATTGACAGTGTTGCGGTTCATTCCTAATTGATCCGCCAATTGACTTGCGGCAGGAAGCATATCTCCTGTTCTAATAAGTCCGATGCCAATCAGGCATTTTAACTGCTCACGGATTTGAGTGTTCACATTAAACGTTAACTCAGGGTTCACTCGTAAAGGCAATTGTTTTTCTTCCACTACACCCAGCTCCTATTATCATAGTTGACTAGTTATATTATAATGTGGAACTTTCATTTAATCAAACGTAATCCCTGTAAAATAGTGATTGACACAATAAAGGAACTATAATATAACTAAATAACTAGTTAACTATAAATTTAGGGGTTGTTTTATGGACGCAACAGAATTTTTTACGAAAATGAAAGGACAAGGCAGAAGTCCGCTTAAAGTCGTTCCGCGCAACGCAATCATTGGAGGGATTGGCGGTTTTTTTGCAATCGGCGTTTTGGCTATGCTGACAAACTGGACATCGAACTTATGGATTATGGCGCCTTTCGGGGCAAGCTGTGTTCTGGCATTCGGGCTTTGGGAGGCACCGCTTTCCCAGCCGCGCAACATTATCGGCGGGCATTTTATCTCCACTTTTGTCGGTTTGGCGTTGTTGCATCTGTTTGGTCAAAGCATGTGGGTCATGGCAACAGGAGTCGGTCTGGCAATTGCGATGATGATGCTGACAAAAACGACCCATCCACCTGCGGGAGCTGATCCGTTAGTCGTGATTGCAGCCGGCAGCGGCTGGTCATTTCTATTGATGCCTGTGTTCGTCGGTTCGGTCATCATTGTCCTTGCCGCATTGCTGATCAACAATCTTGACCATGGACGTCGCTATCCTACTTTTTGGTGGTAAGCTCATTGCAATGAAAAGCTGGAATAAGAGGGGGATGTCTCCCTTTTATTCTGGTTTTTTTACTTGAAACCTTTCCTAGGAACATACGAAACAAGCCACGGATTAGTAGATTTTTTAAATAATTAATGGATTTGGGTTGACGTGTAATAATGTATACATTATTATTTATACAAAAGATCCATTAAGGAGAGAGGAGGAAAAAAAGAGAGAAGTGGCACAAATTGAAAGCGGAAACATCGGACTGGGTCCGTCTTCATTATTGAACTGAAACTTATTGCTTATTGGGGATTTTCACGAAGACGAGAATAATAGACTTTTGCAGACATGATGCATTAAGGAGGAGTACGATGAAAAAATGGATCGTAATGGTAGGAATATTAGCATTGATGGCAGGGATAGCAGGATGTAACAGCAGCTCTGATGGAGGGGGCGCTTCTGGTGAAGGGGAATCAGTCTATATGACAATCGGGGCACCGCCGGCTAGTTCAGCACTTTACGGTTATTGGGTGGCAGCTGCTAAATCGATTGAAAGCGTTTACCCTGAATTTAATTTTACAGTGACGGAATCACAAGGCGCGGTTGATATTTCAAAGCGGGTTCGTGACGGGCTTGTGCCGGTTGGAAACTCGGTTAGTAACACCGATTATGACAATTATTACGGGGAAGGAAGCTTTGAAGGGGAACCTTTTGAGGACTTGCGGATGATTTGGTATTTTGAATCGACACCGATGCAATGGATTGTCACGAAGGATTCGGGCATTACGGAGTTGAGTGATTTAAACGGCGAACGATTTAATCCGGGATCGACGAATTCTTCCGCTGAAGCGATTACGCAGGTTGTGTTTGAAGAGCTGGGAATCGAACCGGATTATTTTACCGCCGTTCAGGCTGATGCGGCCGATGCAGTTGTAAACCGTCAAATTATCGGCACAAGTAAGGCCGGTCCGACACCGGACAGCTTTGTCCAGCAAATTCAAGGTTCATTGGATATTGAGATGTTAAGCATTCCGGAAGATAAGATCGATCAGATTACTGAAAAGTATCAATACCTTGTCCCTCATACGATTCCGGCCGGTACTTATGAAGGCATTGATTATGATGTCAATACGGTAACTGTGCTGATGGGAGCACAGGCGACCAGCGAACTGCCTCAAGAAGTCGGCTATAAAATGTTCAAAGCGATTTGGGAAGACGGAAAAGACGAATGGGCGGCGGCTTATCCGGTAGGAGCAGAAAATGACGTTCCAGCTTTAACATTGGAGTCGAGAATTCCATTACATGCAGGAGCTGTCCAATATCTTAAAGAGATTGGAATGGACGTTCCGGATGAATTGATTCCGCCTGAATATGAGGAAGAATAAGCGGCAATCTCCCTCCGTTGGCTTTGTAACGGAGGGAGACTTGAAAAGGAGGCATTCCTATGGCAACAAACAAAAACAGTCCGGCTACTCAGATTGATTTATCAAAAGCCGTCGATGCCGTAGAGGCAGAAACGAATTTGGAAATCAAACAATCACTCTGGCGCACAATCATTATCGTGATCGCGATTGGGTTGGTCGGATTTCATCTTTACACAACGATTTTTGGTATCTTCCCGGCGCTTATTCAGCGCAGTATCCATCTCGCTTTTGCTTTGTCTTTATGTTTTGCGTTAACGCCTGCCGTCCGTTCTTCATCACGGACGAAAGTTCCCTGGTATGATGCGATTCTGATTGTGCTTTCACTGTTGACAACTTTATATATTCCGTATGTTCACGATCAGGTTCTTGAAAATCCGCTCCTGTGGGTGAGCCCGGTTGACCAAGTGTTCTCGGTCATTTTGCTGCTGCTCATTGTTGAAGCGGGGCGGAGAGCAGTCGGCTGGACATTTCCGCTGATGGTCGTTTTCTTTATTGCTTATGCCTATTTCGGTCCCTACTTTCCAGGGATTTGGGGACATCAGGGCTTCAGTCTCTCCGTGATTCTCCAGTCTCTGTATCATAGCTCCAACGGAATTTGGGGAATGATGCTCGGCATTTCAGCGACGATTCTATCGATCTTTGCGATATTCGGGGCGACGCTGATTGCGATTGGCGCCGGAGAAAGCTTCTTTAAAATCTCGCAAATGCTTACGAGAAACAGCCGGGGTGGAACGGCGAAAGTGTCAATCGTCTCAAGCGGACTGTTTGGAATGATTTCTGGAAGTGCGGTTTCCAATGTTGTGACGACAGGAAACTTTACAATTCCAGCGATGAAACGAACGGGCTTCAGCAATTCCTTTTCCGGCGCGACGGAAGCAGTCGCTTCGACAGGAGGACAGCTCGTGCCACCGATTCTCGGTGCAGCCGCCTTTATTATGGCGCAAATTTTAGGCATTGACTATTCGACGATTGCAATCGCGACGATTATCCCGGCGGCTCTCTATTATTTAGGGGCATATGTCGGTGTCGATCTCGAGGCGAGAAAGCGCGGGATTAAGGCCCAGGCGAAAGGTAACTGGAAGGACGATTTTTCTTGGAGCAGTATCCTGCTCTTCATCGGACCGATTGGTGTATTTGCCTACTTCCTTTTTGCTGGCTACACACCGTCATTAGGTGGCGTATGGGCGATTGTTGTAGGAGTAGTCCTGTTTTTCATTCTGCGCTTCAGATCGGGTGAAAAGCAGAAGAGCCCAACCCAAATGGGGCTTGGCGTCGCGATTGCCTCTGCGCGGACAGTGCTGCAAATTGCTGCCTTGCTCGCTTGTGCCCAAATTGTCGTTTCATTGATTTCGATGACAGGGGTTGGAGTGAAGCTGTCGGCCTTTATTATTGAATTTGCCCAGCAAAATCTCTTTTTAGGGCTGCTCTTAACAGCGATCGTTTGTATCGTGCTCGGGATGGGGCTTCCGACGACAGCTGCTTATGTCATTGCTGCATCTGTCCTCGGTCCGGCGCTGATTCAACTCGGACTGGAGCCGCTTGTCGCTCATCTGTTTATCTTTTATTTTGCTGTTATTTCCACGATTACCCCTCCAGTATGTGCTGCGGTCTTCTTGGCGGCCGGCTTAGCGAAAGCCCACTGGTGGAAAACGGCGGTTGACGCGCTCAAGCTTGGATTGGCTGCATTTGTTGTTCCGTTTGCGTTTGTTTACTCAGAATCGTTGCTATGGATGGGGCCGATCCCGGAAAGAATTCTCTCGACCGTGACCGCAGCCGCGGGTGTCGTTCTGCTGACGATTGCTTCGATCGGATATTTGTCGCGACAGCTGCCGATTCTGTTCCGGATTGTGCTGGCGATTTCCGGGCTATTACTAGTCGTGCCGCATCCCCTTTATTCAGTTATCGGCCTCATCGTTGGCGGAATAACGTTGGCGATTCATCTGATCATTGGAAAGAGACGTCAAGCGGAGGAGAAGCTAATGAACGCTGTAAAATAAGGAGGAATTCAATTGTTGAATTTGAAAGAGTTGCTTATTAAGGAAGAGATTATTGTCGCACCCGGCTGCTTTGATCCGCTGTCAGCCAAAATTATTGAGGCGATCGGCTTTAAGTCAGCCTATCTTGGCGGCTGGGCGGTCGGCGCTCATCTTGCGGTGACAGAGCCTTTGACGACATTGACGGAGATGGTCGATGTTTCCAGAAGGATTACGAGCGCGACAACGATTCCATTGGTCGTCGACGCTGGATCGGCGTTCGGGCATTTACCGATGGTTGACCGTACGGTTTCCGGCTTTGAACAGGCCAATGTCGCGGCGATTCAGCTTGAGGATCAGGTTGTGCCAAAGAGAATGCACTACCATAAAGGCGAAATTGATCTCATTTCAACCGATGAAATGATGCAAAAGCTTGAACGCGCTGTAGAAGTGCGTAAAACAAAGGATTTCGTCATTATTGCCCGGACTGACGCCGGCAGGAACAAGGAAGAACCGTTTTCTAAAGCGATCGAGCGGGCCAATCTGTATGCTTCTTCCGGCGCTGATATGGTGATGGTTTTTCCAAGGAACGAGGAGGAAATGAAGCTCGCTCCAAAAGAGATTGATTATCCATTGGTTTACGTCGCTTCAGAAGGACTGGGACGACCAATTCCAACACCTGAGGAAGCGCGCGCCTTAGGCTATAAAATGGTTATTTACCCGCTTACTCCGGTACTGTCTGCATTT
Organism: Halalkalibacter oceani; assembly: GCF_040544555.1. Lineage (NCBI taxonomy): Bacteria > Bacillati > Bacillota > Bacilli > Caryophanales > Bacillaceae > Halalkalibacter > Halalkalibacter oceani. The sequence goes on along the minus strand of NZ_JBEPKD010000008.1, from coordinate 157,420 downwards.
ACTCAAATAAAGGAAACGTATCAAACCTTGATGGAGACAGGGAAATCAGGTTTTACAGCCGAGCAGACATCGCGGCTGTCAAAGGAAATTATGGACATTATTTCAATCGATGAACTCGTCTCATTGGAGAAGTCGATTAAAAGTAACTAAGAGAGGAAGTGGGAGTGTGAAAGAAGTACGGGTCGTTGCTGCAACAGGAATGCTTGGCTCCGGATTTTCCGAGGAAAGTTTACAGAAGGCCCTTTCGCAAAACCCTGATGTGATCGGTTGTGATGCGGGTTCTACTGATCCGGGTCCATATTATTTAGGAGCCGGTATGCCAATGTCGTCGAGGGAGGCGGTCAAGCGTGATCTGCGTCTGATGATTCGTGGCGGATTACAAAAGAGGATACCTGTTTTGGTCGGGTCGGCGGGAACGGCAGGCGGAAATCCACATTTACAATGGACGCTGGAGATTGTCCGCGAAATCGCGCGGGAGGATAACCTGCATTTTAAAGTCGCCACAATTGAAGCGGAACTATCAAAGGAGACACTGCTTCGTTATATGCAGGCGGGAAAAATGAAAGAGCTCTATCCGGCACCAGAGTTTGATGAAAGCATGGTTGATGAACTGGAGCGCGTCGTCGGTGCGATGGGCCCAGAGCCTTATATAAAAGCAATCGAACAGGGAGCCGACGTCGTCCTTGCCGGCCGCTCCAGTGATACGTCAATTTATGCGGCTGTACCGATCATGAAGGGACTCGATACCGGCTCAACCTGGCATGCCGCAAAAGTATTGGAATGCGGCGCCGGCTGTGTCGAGCAGCGGTTGTATCCCGACTGCATGATGGCCTGGATTAAGGAGGACTCCTTTAAAGTCGAGCCACCTAATCCGCAGATGCGCTGCACGCCTGTCAGTGTGTTATCTCATTCATTATATGAAAATACGAATCCGTATGAGCTGGTTGAGCCTACGGGGATGCTCGTGACGAGTCAAGCAGCGTATGAGCCTGACGGTGAGCGGGGAGTGGTCGTGAAAGGCAGTCGCTATCACCATGCCGACACGTATACGATCCGAATAGAAGGAGTCAAAAAGGCCGGTTATCGACAAGTGGCGATCGGCAGCGTCAGTGATCCTGTCGTGTTAAAGCAGCTTCCTGCTTTTTTAGAGGATGTCAAAGGACGGATTAAACAAAAAGTATTGGTGAGCACAGGAGTAGAGGAGACGGACTATCAGCTTCAATTTCGTGTGTACGGAGAGCCAGGCAGTGAGCGTGAGGTTGGCGTTGTCCTCGAGGTGTTAGGGGAAACAGAGGAACAGGCTGAGTCGATTATGGCAATCGTCTGGCATACGGTTCTTCATCATCCGGTTAAAGAATGGTCTGGCTTGGTGAGCCAAATCGCTTTCCCATATTCACCCCCGAACATCAATGCCGGGATTGTCTATCAATTTTGTTTGAACCATATTGTTGAGGTTGATGATCCGCTTGAATTATTTCCGATTCATTATGAGGAGTTATAGGGAGGGAAGATGATGAAGTTATATGAGTGGGCAAGCTTAATCAGGGCTAAAAACGCCGGTCCGTTTATGCTGACGATTGATATTTTATTTGAAACTGAGGAAGCTTTGCAGCATGTTCATAACTCAGGTATTCTATCAGCTGCATTTATTTCCAACGTTTATCATGTTCCTGAAGCGCAGGTCGAGTCGTACCTTTGCGAGGAGGCGAAGGCGATAAAATTTTCATTCCCGCGCCCGCATGCAGCTGGTGATTTTGAAGATAAGGATGTGTTTGGCGGGCAATATCATGCGCCGCTCGTAAACGTTGAAATTCCGGATTAAGAAAAAAAGGAGTGGAGAAAAGTGAAAAACTATCAAATTGCCATTATGGAAGGCGACGGAATCGGCCCTGAAATTGTCAGAGAAACAGTTAAAGTTTTAGAGGCTGTCCAGCGGAAGTGCCCGGCACTGTCGCTATCGTTCAAACCGCTCCCGGTTGGATTGTCGGCGTATGAACAGCACGGCTCGACGCTGCCAAAAGAAACGCTTGAGAGCTTAAAGCAGTGCGACGCTGGTGTGCTCGGACCGGTGACGACTCATATTTACGAGGTCCATGATCCAAATATGGTCAATCCAAGCGGGAAGCTGCGGAAACAGCTCGATCTCTACGCCAATATTCGTCCGTCAAGAAACTTCCCCGGCGTTCCCGGCCGCTATGATAATGTCGATATGGTTATTGTGAGGGAAAACACGGAAGGGATGTACGCCGACCGCAGCCTGTACGAAGGAGACGGTGAGGTGATGCCGACTCCTGATACGGTGATGTCCTTTCGCGTCGTGACGAGAAAGGCGAGTGAGCGTCTGGCGAAAGTTGGCTTTGAGCTTGCTGAGCATAGAAGACGCTCGGTGGCAGTGATTCACAAAATGAATGTCCTGCGCCGGGGCTGCGGCTTATTTGTGGACAGCTGCCGTCAGATTGCCAAGCAATATGAGGATGTCGCAGTGTCTGACTATCATATAGATGCGTTTTCGATGTTTATGGTGCAGAAGCCAGAACAGTATGATGTTGTCGTGACGACGAATATGTTCGGAGACATTCTCTCCGACCTTGCTGCCGGCCTCGTCGGTGGATTAGGGCTGGCACCAGGTTTAAATTTAGGCGATCATTTTATGCTTGCTCAAGCGACGCATGGTTCAGCTCCGGATATTGCCGGTAAGAACATCGCCAACCCGATTGCTGAGATTCTCTCCGCGAAGCTGATGCTGGAATGGCTCGGGATTCGCAATAAGGATGAGCAGGCTATAACCGCCGCCGCTCTTATTGAGATGGCTGTGGAGAGAACGCTTTTGAAAGGAGTCAAAACAGGCGATTTGGGTGGGAGCGCCACCACTGGTCAATTTGGCGACGAACTGGTCAGACAGCTTGAAAACATTGAGATCAGGGAGGTAACACGATGGAACAAATAATCAACAACAGGGAAGCAATTATTGCAGCTTTACCGGAGCTTGAGCAAATCGGAAATGAAGCGTACCGAAAAGCGGTGGTCGACATTTGGGAGGAAACGCTTAATGTCAGCAGCTGGGACGATCTTAACAGCGTACCGAAAAGCGGTGACGTGACCGAATATAGCAATCTTCAGCATACGCGCAGCGTCACCCAGCAGGCGCTTGCTTGCGCGGACGTGATTGAGCAGATTCACAATATATCTGTCGATCGCGATGTGCTGATTACGGCAGCGCTTTTGCATGATGTCAGTAAGTTTTTTGAATATGAGCAAAGCGGCAAAACAGAATATGGAAAGCTGATGCAGCATGGCTTCTATGCTGTGCAAAAAGCAATCGAGCACAAACTGCCGTTATCGATCCAGCATTTAATTGTCACCCATACAGGTCTATCGAAGGTGATGCCGCAAACAGTCGAAGCATTGATTTTGCACTATGTCGATTATCTCGACTCAGATGTGTTGCTTCATGTTTTGAAAAAGCCGCTGTTTTTAAAAAAATAGATACGGAGAGGTTGATACTTATGATCTATCAAATTCCGTATGGAAAAGAAATGCTGAAGTTTGAATTGGATACCCCCGTTGATGAGCTTGTCGTCAAGCCGTTAGAGCGGCTCTCTAATGAAAGAGAAGCGGTACAAGATGCCCTGCGTCACCCGATCGGCGCTGAAAAGCTCGGCGATCTTGCGGCTGGAAAGAAGAATGCAGTCATTGTGATCAATGATATTACAAGGCCGGCTCCTTCGGCGTTGCTTGTAGAAGAGCTGGCCAATGAATTGAATGCGGCCGGCATGCCAGACTCGGCGATTACATTGCTTGTCGCTACCGGCAATCATCGGCCGAATACGGAAGAGGAATTAAAGGGAATGGTTGGCGAAGCTAATTTTTCCCGCTTTCTGATCGTCAACCACAATGCTTCCGATCCTGAGCAATTGGTGTATTTAGGAAAGACGAAGCATGGGTTGGATGTTGAGGTCAACCGGCTCGTCGTCGAAGCGGATGTGACGATTACGACCGGGATCATTACGCCTCATCAGACGGCCGGATTTAGCGGCGGCCGCAAAAGTATTGTCCCGGGCGTGGCTGGGGTGAAAAGCTTAATGCAGCACCACTCCTTTCCAATTCGTTCCGAAGAACCGGTGATGGGGAAGATGGAACATAATCGCTTTCACGAAGAAGCTGTAGAAGCGGCGCGGAAGGTCGGTGTTGATTTCATCGTCAATGTTGTCAAAAATAATGAAGGCCACATCGTCGGAGTAGTGGCCGGGGATTTAGAAGAAGCACATGAAGCCGGGGTACAAATTTGCAGGCACGCCTGGGAGCTGGAGGTACCTGAGCTTTATGACATTACGATTGTATCGCCGGGTGGATATCCGAAAGACTTTGATATGCATCAATCGCAAAAGGCACTCGCTTCGGCGGAGATCATCACGAAGCCGGGCGGATCGATTATTTTAGTGGCGGAATGCCAGGATGGAATCGGTTCTTTCAGTAAGCTGATGGCAGAATCGAGGGATCCGCAGGAAGTGATTAGACGCTTTAAGGAAGACGGCTTCAGCAGTCAGAATCATTCCTCAAAAGCCTATATGTATGCCAGGGCGCTGGCGAAATATCATATTTACTTTATCTCCGGTCATTTGGACCCGATCGAGTTGAAGAAAATGTTTTTTGTTCCTTCGGAAACAATTGAAGCTGCTTATCACAATGCAAAGCAAATGTGTGCCTCTGTTCCTAAAGTAGCCCTGCTGCCCTATGCAGTCGATTGCCTTCTGAAAGTAAAGCCAACCTAAAAAGTCAAAAAAAGACAAAAATCATTGTCTTTGAAAAATGTATACATTATACTATTAGTATACTATTTAGGTGATACAGGTGGTGATTGAAAAGGCATGAAAAAGGTAGTTTCACAGTTAGCTAAAGATCGGATTGCGGCGATATTAAGAGAAGAAATTTTATCAAGAAATTTAAAGCCCGGTCAAAAGTTACTAGAAAAAGAGCTATGCGAGAAATTAGGAGTCAGCCGCACGCCTTTGCGTGAAGCGATTCGCAATTTAGAAGTGGAAGGATTAGTGGAAAGCATCCCAAACCGGGGCTCACGGGTGAAGGTGATGACAACAAAGGATGTTGTCAATTTGTTTGAGCTGCGAATTGAGCTGGAAGCGATGGCGACGAGGAAGTCAGTTCCCCATTTGACTGAGGCGGATATTGAAGGGCTTCATGCCATCCAACAGGAGCTGCTGGAAGCGACGGCGAGAAGCTCTTGGAGCGAGGTCGATGCGCTCAATAAAAAATTTCATTCTTTATTGAGATGCAAAGGAGAGAATGATCGGCTCCTTTCCATCATTGATCAGCTCTATCAAGTGGGAGGAATTATTCGGGTATCGACATTTTCGATTCCGGGCCGCGCTTTAAAGGCATTAGAGGAGCATGTGGACATATTGGAGGCGGTAGCTGCTAGAGATGCTGAGCGTGCCGGCCAGCTCATGTACGATCATTTAACAGTGGCGAGAGATACGCTCTTAAAGCATTTGGAAGATCTACAGTTTTCTGAATAGCAACGACTGTTTGTGCAGGGAGTGGGAGAAGCACCGGAATGAAAGGTGAGTAGGACAAGATGACAAATTGGGATATGAAGAAGTAGTGGACATTTTATCGATTGTTTTACCGATTTTCATCATCTTTGCATGTGGCTTTTTTCTAAAGAAAAAATTTAATGGTGATATCCGGACATTGTCAAATATTAGCTTCAACTGCTTATTGCCGGCACTTGTCTTTAAAAATTTCTACAGTTCCACCATCAGCGGCGATATTGGCTGGCTCGTATTGTTTGAAGTGGTGCTCCTCCTTGCGATCATTGTGATCAGTATCATTTTGGCAAGATGCTTCCGTTTTAATAAAGAGAGGGAAACGGGCCTGCTTCTCGTCGCCTCCTTTCCGAATGCGGGGAATTACGGGAGCTCGATTATTTTACTGGCGTATGGCCAGGAGGGCTTTCAGTGGGCAATCGCTTTTTTCGTTATTCAATCCATGATGATGAATTCTCTCGGGGTGTTATTTGCCGCCCAGGACAAAGGCGGGATTGGTGATACGCTGAAGAAGCTTTTAAAAATGCCCGTCCTCTATGCCGGATTACTGGGCTTTCTGTGCCAGTCGTTAACCATTGAGCTTCATCCGATTGTTTACCATCCAATCGAGATGCTCAGTCAGGCGATGATTCCGATGCTTATGCTGTTGCTCGGAATGCAGCTGGCAACGATTAAACGCTTCAGCTTTGCGAAGGGGATTGCGCTCGGTGTAACGATTCGCCTCGTGCTTTCCCCCGTACTCGCTTTTCTTTTGTTGCCTTTCTTTTCGTTTGATGAGGTGGCAAGCAACGTCATTCTTCTTCAGGCGGCGATGCCGGCCGCGATCGTCCCCGTTTTATTGGCGAATCAATACGGACGAGAGCCGGAAATGGTCGCCGGAATTACGCTGTTCAGTACGATTGTGTCGGCGGGAACGATCTCGCTTCTCTTATGGCTATTGCATTAAATGAACCGGGTTGACTGCGAAGAGGTCAATTGAAAAATAAGAACTTGCGCCTGATGGCAAGTTCTTATTTTTTTGATAGATGAGTTGATCTAAAAAATAGTCGGTACCATCCCGCCATCCATACGGATAGGAGAGCCTTTAAATGCGGAGGCATAAGGGCTGCATAGAAAGGCAGCGAGTCGACCGATTTCAACTGGTCTAATAAAACGCTGTATCTCAGATTGAGGGAGGTTTGCCAGCATAAATGCTTCCTCCTTTTCTGAGAATGTCATCTTATTTGGATACAAGCTGTCAATGATCTGTTGTACGTTTTCCGACAGGGTTGGTCCCGGCATAATCGTATTGACTGTAACTTCTGTCCCTTTTGTTAATTTAGACAGGCTCTTGGCTAAGGATAATAGCATTGATTTGGTCATACAATACTGAGGCATTCGTTCTACTTCGTCCTCCTTTCGGCCATTGATCACTACATTCACGCCTTCTTTGGCAAGTTCAAAAGCAATTGCTTTCCCGATACCTTTTGTTGACCCTGTAACTAAAGCTGTTTTAGTGTGTAGGTTCATTTCCATTTATATCCCTCTTTCCTTGTTTTACTTATCACGCTTCAGAAAGCGCTCTTTTGCACGGATATCTAAATGCTGTATACGCCATTGAGAAGGTGTATCGCCTTCCCAATGGCGGAAAGCCCGGTAGAACGAACTCTCGTCTTCATAGCCAATTAAAAAAGCTATTTCCTTAATGTCGAGTGTAGGGTTTGCCAGGTATTCCCTTGCCTGTTCATGCCGGGCTTGTATCAACAGTTGTTTGAAACTCGTTCCCTCAGCTATAAGCCGGCGTTGCAATGTGCGGTCGCTTATCCCTAATTCGCCCGCAACAGAATGAATAGAAGGACGCCCCCCTGTCAGGCTGCGTTTCATAATCCACTTGACCTTCCTGGTGACTGAAAAGCTATCGTGTAGCTCGTCACACGACTGGTCTAAAACCGGAGTAAGAATTTCCAGTAATTCTGCGTTGTAGGAGACAAAAGGGAGGTCCAACTCACTTCGCTCCAAGGTCAGACGGTTGCAGGCTGCATTGTTCTGGATCTGACAGCCAAAGTATGCTTCAAGTGTTTCACTGTCTCCCATTGGATGGGAAAATTCAACTGCCCTTGCTTTCAATGGTTGCCCTGTACCACGGCGGCCTAGTTCAAGAAGAAAGGCCAGTGTGATCCCAACGAGCATTGGTGGTCCAGATTGCTCTGGACGGAGCCATTTCAGTTCGATTGTGCAGTGTCCATCTTCCTCTGTAATGTGTAAAGATTCGGGGGGACATAGCTGTTTGTAGCGCGCCATCCTGTATAAGGCGTCGCGATAGTTGCGCGCATGGTAAGTCGCCAAGATCGGCGGCGGATATTTCGATGTTTCAAAGGAGGTTGCCAGCTGGATGATTCCTTTAGCTGTGTCGCCAATGAGATCCGAGTAACTTTGCCAAATCGCAAAATATTGAGCTGTGTTGACAGCGGGTTCTGAAATAATCGTAAGTGGTAGTTGCGCTTTCCGAATGACGTCATGAGGAGCAATCCCCAATTGTCGCAGTCCCGACCAAAATCCTTCTGGGATTTTAATTCGTGTATGAGATGTCATTCATACAGTCCCTCCTTTGTATAAAAAGAAAAGCAGCTGTGCGGTTTTCTCCATCTGCACAGTACTCGTTTCGCTTTTTATTGTCACTTATTATACTAACGATCTCTTGTTCCTCTGTAACTAACAAATAACGCCAATTCAATTGCCGATGACGCCAGGCGGCGACCGTCCAAGAAGCAAATAAGTGGGACCGAGGCAGTTAATGAAACGTTTGTTTAAGTCGTATTCTTTGTATAGATATTGCTTTGTCGCTTATAATAAGCTGGTAAATATTCACACTCTTATAAAAAGAGGTGGGGAGTTTTACAGGTGGGTACTAATTAAGGTGGTAAACAAAGGAGGAAGAAGCAGTGGCAACAGAGAAGTTGAATATCGGGATTATTCTTGGTAGTACACGTGATGGTCGAGTGAGTCCGCAAGTGGGAGAGTGGGTCAAAGCAATCGCCGAGCAGCGTGGCGATGCCAACTACGAAATTGTTGATATCGCTGAGTTTCAATTGCCGTTTTTAGGAACGACAGATGGAACAGAGCCGGGGATTGCGGCGTGGAACGAGAAGCTTGCCGGTCTAGATGGGTTTGTCTTCATCGTTCAGGAGTACAATCACAGCATTACGGGAGCGTTGAAAAATGCGGTTGATTTTGCCCGTGAAGCATGGTTTAACAAGGCGGCCGGGATTGTCAGCTACGGCTCGACAGGCGGGGCGCGTGCCGCAGAGCATTTACGCGGAATTTTGGGCGAGCTGCTCGTCGCTGATGTCAGAACTCATCCAACTTTGTCGCTGTTTACTGATTTTGAGAACTTTACGGTATTTAAGCCTGCTGAATTGCATCAAAAAAATGTGAATGAAATGCTTGATCAAGTCATTGCCTGGAGCGGGGCGTTAAAGACGTTGCGAACATCATAAATAAAACGAAAATCACCTATGGAAGACATCGACCTTCTGTAGGTGATTTTTTGCCCTGCTTAAAAAAACAAAAATTACTTTGTACGTCCGATAGACAAACTAAGTTAACGGTGATATAATGCAATTGCTGAAAGCGTTTTCTAAAATGGATAAGGGGAGATGGGAAGATGAGCTACTTTGGCAATGTGAAGCAAATCAAGTTTGAAGGGGCAAGTTCAGACAATCCATTTGCGTATAAATACTATAATCCGGCTGAGCAGATTAACGGGCAATCGATGGAGCAGCTTCTTCGCTTTGCCGTGTCCTATTGGCATACGTTTACCGGGGAAGGAAACGATCCGTTCGGGGTTGGGACAGCTGTACGTCCATACGATCATTTATCAGGAATGGAACTGGCAAAAGCGCGTGTTGAAGCGTCATTTGAGTTCTTTGAAAAGCTTGGCGTGCCGTATTTCTGCTTCCATGACTTTGATATTGCACCGGAAGCGGATTCTTTGAGCGAAACATTGAAAAACGTAGATGTGATCGTTGACAGAATCGAAGAACACTTGAAAACGAGCAAAGTGAAATTGCTTTGGAACACAGCGAATATGTTCACTCATCCACGCTGGTTACATGGAGCGGCCACATCGCCGAATGCTGATGTTTTTGCTTATGCCGCCGCGAAGGTGAAGAAGGGACTGGAAATCGGCAAGCGTTTAGGGGCTGAAAATTTCGTGTTCTGGGGCGGACGTGAAGGCTATGAAACACTGCTTAACACCGATATGGGACTGGAGCTTGATAATCTGGCGCGCTTCTTTCACATGGCGAAAGACTATGCAAAGGAAATTGGCTTTGACGGCCAGTTTTTGATTGAGCCGAAGCCGAAGGAGCCGACAAAGCATCAATATGATTTTGACGTCGCCACCGGTTTGGCCTTTTTACAAAAATACGATTTGCAGGATATTTTTAAATTCAATGTGGAAGCGAACCATGCGACATTGGCGGGGCACACGTTTGAGCATGAGCTGCGGACGGCGCGTATTAACGGGATGCTCGGCTCAGTCGATGCAAACCAGGGAGATCCGCTGCTTGGCTGGGATACGGATGAGTTTCCGACGGATTTGTATTCAACGACATTGGGAATGTATGAAATTATTAAAAACTGTGGTCTTGGTTCAGGTGGACTGAACTTTGATGCGAAGGTCAGACGTGGATCGTTTGATGTCGATGATCTGTTTTATTCTCATATTGCCGGAATGGACGCTTTTGCGATCGGGGCCAAGGTAGCGCAACGATTAATTGATGACCGTGTACTGGACGATTTTATCGCGGAGCGTTACCGCAGCTACACGACGGGAATCGGCCGTGAGATCGTCGAAGGGAAAACAGATTTTCATAAGCTGGAGCAATATGCGTTACGGATCGACAGCATCGACAATAATCAGTCCGGCAGACTGGAGCAGCTGAAGGCGACTGTGAACAAGTACCTAGTAGAAACTTTCGCGAGTGTTCACTCATCATAGATTCATAGATTAACATGTACTGATTGCTTAAGGCATTCAGTACATTTTTATATGAGGCAGGGAAGGGGAGGCAATGATGAATGTCAGTGAACGGATTTTTGGCAAAATCAACGGGCAGACAGTGAAAGCCTTTTTGCTGAAAAACGACAACGGAATGGAAGTCGGCTGTATCAACTATGGCTGCACGATAACAAAGATTGTTGTTCCGGATAAGCACGGCAGGCTTGAAAATGTCGTCATAGGCTATGAAACGCTGGAGAAATATCTCGATCAGACTGCTTTTTTTGGCTGCGTCATCGGCCGGGTGGCAGGACGGATTGGCAATGCCGAGTTTGAATTGGACGGCATCGTGCACCGCCTGGCGAAAAATGAAGGGGAGCACCATCTTCATGGCGGGAAGACCGGTTTTGATAAAGTCGTGTGGGAGGCCCGGACCGAAGAAAACGCTGATGAGCTGAAAGTAATCTTTACCCATGAAAGCCCTAATCAGACAGAAGGCTATCCGGGTCGTGTAAGCATCAAGGTGACCTATCACGTAAACAATAAAAACGAGCTGATGATCTCTTATCGGGCGGTGACGGATCAGAAAACGATTGTTAATCTGACGAACCATTCTTATTTTAACTTGAGCGGCAATGGACAAAGGGATGTGCTTCAACATAAGCTTACGTTAAAAAGCGACCGCTTTTTGCCACTGAATGAGAGTTTGCTGCCGACAGGGGAAAAGCTTGACGTGGCGAATACCCCATTTGATTTCCGGACAGGCAGACGTCTGCAGGACGGGATCGCGTCACATCATCCGCAGAATCAATTGGCCGGAGGCGGCTACGATCATCCATTCATTTTAAGCGCGAACCATCAGGAAGAAATCCGTTTAGTTGATGAAGAAAGTGGGAGGGAGCTAATCGTCGAAACAGATGAGCCTTGCGTTGTCGTTTATACAGCCAATACGATTGAAGAAGACCGTTGGAAAAAGCATAGGGGCGTTTGCCTGGAGACACAGCATCATCCTGACGCTGTCCATCACGCTGATTTTCCGTCTATCCTTTTGGAAAAAGATGAGGAGTACCGGACGGCGACGACGTACCGCTTTGCGGTTACATAAGAATGGCCCTGCCGGGAGAATGGTTCCTGACAGGGCGTCGGCTTCGCGCGTTACGCGGATGGCTGAAAAAAGCCCGTTTTCAGCCATCCTTAAACGATTGTAACGGCTCCGCACGCCGCTTCTAAGAAAAGCCGCTACGCGGTTTTCTTAATGATGCCGCTCTTTATAGATAAAGTAATCGAAGTCGGCGTGTAAGCGCTGGCCGGACGTGTCCTGACACTGCATCCCGACAAAGGCACCGGTGAAAAAACCGCCTCCCTGGATATAGTCATCCGACAGTTTATAGGAGTGAAAGTCGATCGGGATTTCTGTCCACTCTTTGCCGGTAAAGGAGTAGGAATAACGGTAAAGGTGAGTGTCTACGTTAACGCGCAAATAAACGTAGTCGATATTCTCCGGGATGACAATCGGGCGGTCCCGCAACGGCTGATCAAATGTAAAATGATCGCATGTCGTCAGTTCAAGCACTCTGCCTTTTTCTTCATTCCATGTTAGCTGGAGCGCGGTCCAGTTTTGCGTATTGTAATAGTTTACTAGTCCGGCCGCCTGCTGGAATGTCTCAGGGTGGAAGGCCACCTTTGTTTCGGCGGTGAAGGTGAAATGTTGCCAGCGCCTTGCCACATAGGCCTGGGTAAACTTCGATGTCAGTGATTCCCTTCCGTAGAGCCGCAGATGGCCGGGGCGTTCCTTGAGTGAAGCAATGCTCTCATCAAGCGGAATCCGCAGCGTCTGGAAATGGAGGCTCAATGTATCCTGGTCAAAATCATCCTTTTCGGCAACGTCGTCCCATTTTACTTCGTCGATGGCCGGTCCTTCGATTTCAAGGGCCGGTTCATTGCCGCCGACGACATAAGGCCAGTCGTTTTTCCATTCAAGCCGCTGAATCGCCGTTTCTCTTCCGAGCGGGCAGAAGCCGCGCGGGTCGAGTAACGGTTGATTTTCTCTTGGTAACGGTCTGCCTGTTAAATGAACGAGAAACCATTCATCGGTATGCGTCTGAACGATTGAAGCGTGGCCGGCCTTTTGCAGCGGGTTTCTCGGATAAGGAAACGATGTAATAAGCGGGTTTTCCGGATGAACGTCATAAGGTCCCCATATATTTTTCGAACGGGCGATTGTCGCCTGGTGGTCATATTTTGTACCGCCTTCAGCCGTCAGCAAATAATAATAGCCGTTGGCTTTATATACATGCGGCGCCTCGGTCAGCTTAATGTCGGTTCCTTTGAAAATGATTTCCTTTTTGCCGACCAGCTTCTGCTGTTCGACGTCATATTCCTGAAGAACGATCCCGTAAAAATTATGATGAGAGACGCGGTGATCCCAAACCATGTTTACGAAGTATTTTTTTCCGTCGTCATCATGGAATAAGGAAGGGTCGAATCCCGAACTGTTCATATGGATTGGCTCTGACCATTCACCGTCAATCGTCTCACATGTAACGAGGTAGTTATGACAATCCTTCCATTGGCCCTCGGTCACTTTTACGTCCGTATAGATGAGCCAAAACATCCCGTCATGATAGGAGAGGGCCGGCGCCCATACTCCGCCGGAGTCCGGGTTTCCGATCATCTGCAGCTGGCTGAGACGGTTTAACGGCCGGGAAACGAGCCGCCAGTTTTTTAAGTCCTTTGAATGGTAGATGCCTACACCGGGAAACCACTCGAAGGTCGAAACGGCAATGTAATAATCTTCACCGGCGCGGCAAATAGAAGGGTCCGGGTTGAAGCCTGGTAAAATCGGGTTTCGAATGATCGACATGTTTATCACCTCTGCATGTATTTTAGTAAAGCGCTTACAGATCGCTGTGCCAAAAGGCCGGACTTTCAGCCTTTTAATTTTCCTCTAAATTAATCGCCAGAAAATGCTCGGTAGAGGAGGCGGCAACCCCCAGGGCGGCTGAGCGCTTTTCCAATTTAGAAAAATCAATTTGCAAGTTTTTCTGATGCGTGGCCAATGCATGTTTTTTCAAGCTGTCCCTCAGTATCTCTTCAAGCCATGTTTGCAAGGCGGCGAGCCGGTTGCCGATAATAATTTGTTCAGGATTAAACGTATTAATAATGTTGTTAATGCCGATTGCCAGATTTTCGCCGAGCTTTCCGATTAACTGCAAGGTTCTTTCATCCCCAGAGCTTGCCAGCTGAACAACGGCCTCCAAGGTTGCTTCTTCCCCCGTTGCAAAGATCCCCTGCTGTTCGGCCATTTGCAGCAGCGCTTTTTCAGAGGCGTAGAGCTCCCAGCAGCCTTTGTTGCCACAGTTGCAGAGCGGTCCATCAAGATTGATCGTCATATGGCCGAGTTCACCGGATAAACCGTTATGCCCTTTATAAAGCTCGCCGTTCAAAATAAGCCCGACCCCGATGCCAATTCCGCCGCTAATATAAATGATGTCATTGCATTTTTGGCCGATGCCGAATTTCTTTTCCCCATAAGCCCCGGCATTTGCTTCGTTTTCCACCTTTACGGGCACATGATATTTTTTTTCAAGAAGGCTCTTCAGATCAACATTTCTCCAGTTCAGGTTAGGAGCGAGCAAAATCTCCTCAGCGGTGCTTACTGTCCCGGGCACGCCAATCCCGATGCCGACGACGCCGTAGGGGCTGTCAGGCATGTTGGCCATTAATTCGTCGATTACCTCATAAAGGATGTCACTAATCTCCCTGAAGGTCGGGTGGTTCACTTTAATCTGCTTCTCATAGCAAATTACGCCTTGAAGGTCGGTAAGGACAGCGAGAACATAGTTGACGCCAATATCAATGCCAATTGAGTAGCCGGCGGTTTGATTAAACAGCAGCATGACCGGTCTTCTTCCGCCACTTGAAACACCAGGTCCGGATTCGAGAATTAATTGTTCCTCCAGCAGCTCATTAACGAGCGAGGAAACGGTTCCTTTATTAAGGCCGGTTTTTGTGGCGAGGGCCGCTCTGGAAACGGGAAAAAATTGTTTAATCGCATGAAGGATCAAGGACTTATTTCGTTTTTTGACGACATGTTGGTTGAACGTTTGAGTCATTTTCATGATTGGTCCACGCTTTCTTGAGTTTAGATTTAGGCTGAGTTCATTACAGTCCGCCGGTCATCATATGGAATGCAACCGCTTCCTTGAGCACTATTATAACATGTATTATTCAATTTATCACTTAGTTTATCCACTAGACAAACGATGTTTTTCATGCTATTCTAGCCTTGAGTTAGCGAATACCTAACTTCTTCCAAATAATAAGTAAGGGGGATTCCGCAATGTTGAAAAGGAAAGCGGTTACATCGTTTTTTATGTTGCTGGCAGGGGTGCTGATTGCTACAGGATGCTCAAACACAAATGAAGATGCTGCAGTGGACGATAACGGAGCAGAAGGAGGCGCAACGGTAGAGTTCATGCATTTATGGCCACAGGGAAGCTCGGCAGAACATTACCGGATTGTCAATGAAATCATTGCCGATTTTGAAGAGGAGCATGGGATTTCGATTGATCTTCAAGTGTTAAGCAATGAGCAGTATAAAGATCAAATTACGGTTTTGTCCGCAGCGAATGAGCTTCCGGATGTCGGGATGACGTGGGCGGCCGGATACTTGGATCCATTTGTTGAAGGGAACAAGTTCACCCCGTTGGACGATATGCTGGAAGGCGGCCTGCGTGATGAATTTGTAGCAGGTACGCTCGAAGCGTATGAAAAAGATGGCCAGACGTACGGACTGCCTTTAGAATTAAATACGGTTTATGTTTACTATAATAAAGCGATTTTTGATGAGTATAATCTTGAAGCACCAACAACGTATGAGGAATTTGAGCAAGTGATCGCGACCTTAAATGAAAATAACGTGCAGCCGATCGCGCTCGGCAACAGAGACCGTTGGACAGGTTCAATGTGGTTCATGTACTTTGCAGACCGGATTGGCGGAACCGATGTGCTGACAAATGCGATTAACCGCTCTGGATCATTTGAAGATCCAGCTTTAGTCGAAGCGGCGGCAAAGGTTCAGGAGATGGTCGATAACGACTCGTTTGTAAGCGGATTCAACGGATTGGCTGATGAGGAAGCAAAAAGCATGTTTATGAATGAGCAGGCGGCGATGTATATGATCGCGACATGGGATTTGCCAAACTATACAACGAATGAGGATGTTCCGCAGGAATTCAGGGACAATGTAGGCTATTTCAAGTTCCCGAGTGTGAACGGAGCAGGAGATGTCAACAGCTTTGTCGGTGGGCCTGGTGTCGGATTATTTGTCGCGGAAGACTCTGATGTGCAGGAAGAAGCGAAGCAGTTTGCCGCTTATTTTGTTGAGGAATGGGGCTCGAGAGCTGTAGCGGAAGCGGGCGTGATTCCAGCGACGATTGTCGATGGTGAAGGACTCGATTTACCAGAGATGTATGTCGAGGTATTGGAAGATTTGAATGATGCTACGAATCTGACTCTTTATGCAGATGTTCAAATGACGGCTGCCGTAGCGCAAACGCATTTGGATTTAATTCAATCTTTATTCGGCGGGGAGATCACCCCTGAAGAATTTGCCAGACAACATGAAGAAGCTCTTTCGGCACAGTAATACAGCTTTACTCTCGTAATCTGGCAACGAAATAATGGCCTCACTAAAAACAGCAGCTTCCATACAGTCACCAGGAAGCTGCTGAAACAGTATGACTTTTCAGTGGCCTCTTCCGTACGGACGTGTAAAAACCAGGCGCAGACCTCGCTCGCTGCTTCAAGCCTGGAAAAAGGGGAAAATCAACCTTTTTATCCAGGCTCTTTTCTATTTCGCAAATAAGGGGGTATTGATATGAACAAAGTGATGTCCAATAAATGGTTTATCTCTTTCTATATTCTCCCTGCATTGTTACTCGTTGGTCTATTAATCTTCATTCCTTTAGTGTTAACCGGTTATTATGGTTTGATGAATTGGGACGGAATTGGCGCAATGCAGTTTATCGGCCTGGAAAATTATATGAATGTCCTCCAGGATACAAACTTCTGGCAAAGTGCCGGACACTCGTTTTTATTAGCTCTATTTTCGACTGTCAGTCTTGTTATTTATTTAGCTGTTTCGATGATTTTAGCTTCCAAAATCAAAGGGGCAGATCTGTTAAGAAAGATTTACTTAATTCCGATGCTGCTCTCGTCAGTTGCGATTGCCCAGCTGTGGATTAAAATCTATAATCCTTCAAACGGAATGCTGAATACGATACTCGCGGCATTCGGTGTGCAAAACCCGCCGCTATGGCTCGCTGATCCGAACATTGTCCTTTATTCGATCTTCATTCCGATTTTGTGGCAATATGCCGGGTTTTATATTCTGATTTATTATGCGGCGCTGAAAAGTATCCCTGAATCAATCATCGAGGCGGCGAAAATTGATGGGGCGACGCCATTTCAGATAGCGACCCGGATTAAGCTGCCTTTAATTATGGGCGTGATCAAAGTGACGATTGTGCTGGCGATTGTCGGCTCGCTGAAATACTTTGATTTGATTTACGTCATGACCGGCGGCGGGCCAAATGGAGCGAGTGAAGTGATGGCCTCTTATATGTACAAACTTGCTTTTGGTAACTATAACTTCGGCTACGGAAGCGCAGTCGGCTTTATGCTGCTTCTGATCACCTTGATCGTGACGATCATTATCCGCAAGCTGACCGCTGACAAAGAAGAGATCCAATATTAAAGGAGGTTTAGGCGATGGGGCGTATTGGTTATTTTTTTCTGTACCTTTGTTTAAGTGTTGTAGCTGTCTTTCAAATTTTCCCGATTATCTGGCTGTTTCTCTTTTCCTTAAAGAGCAATCGTGAAATTTTCGCCGGCTCACCATTTGCGCTTCCGCAGGAAATCAGATGGGAAAACTATTTAGCTGTCTGGGAAGGCGGAATCGGCAATTACTTTTGGAACAGCATTTGGATTACCGGAGTTTCGATTATTTTGACGCTGTTAATTGCGAGTATGGCTGTTTTTGTGATTACGAGAATGAGATGGAAGCTGAGTAAGCTCGTATTAGGGCTGTTTATGGTAGGGTTGATGATTCCGATTCATTCCGCGTTAATTCCGCTTTTCAGTATGTTTTTAAGTGTGAATTTAATCAATAATCCGCTGTCGATTGTGTTAACGTATACGGCTTACAACTTGCCGATCACGATCATGATTTTGCTTAGCTTTTATTATACGATTCCTAAAGAAATCGAAGAAGCGGCGATCATTGACGGAGCGTCCCTGCACCGCCTGTTTTTTACGATTATTTTACCGATTTCCAGTCCGGTGCTGGCGACGACGGCGATTATTAATATGATTTATAACTGGAATGAGTTTGTTTTTGTAAATACGTTTATCAGTTCTGATGCTTACAAAACATTGACCGTCGGCATTCAAAACTTCGTCGGCCAATATATGACGGACTGGGGCGCGATCGGAGCGACGCTTGTCATTAGCGTGCTGCCGATTTTGATTGCCTTTCTGTTTTTCAGCAACAAAATCGTCGAGGGAATTTCGTCCAGCGCCGTAAAAGGGTGAGCTAAGAAAAACCCCTACGCGTTTTTCTGATAAAGATAAGAAAGTATAAAAATTTTCGAGGTGATTCGGGGCGGGGCGTCGGCTTCGCACACCGCTTCTAATAAAAACTGCTATGCGTTTTTCTTATGTATTCGTTGAAACGCATCAAGGGCGACCCACATCGTGATGAAGCTATAGAAGCTGGCACCGAATACGACAGCCAACGCCGGAATGACGGTGGCGAGCAAATAAAAGCCGCCGAGGCCGAGGATGATACACAATGTATGAAGAGGGCTGACGAGCATCGTTAAGAAGGCATGCCTGAACAACTGAAAAACAGGTAAGTCGAAATGCGCATAGGCCGGGAAAAGATAAAATAGTATAAGAACAAATAATAGCATCCCGCCAAGCAACGGAGCGGCTGTCCAGATCAGCAGCTCGCCGATATTAGCCTGCAGAAAAAAGAGATTGAAGACGAAGATAAACGAAATGAGATAGATGATGATGCCCAGCCGGTTGCTTTTCCAAAATTCCTGCTTGTAAAGCTTCCAAAATGCAGGAAAGACAGGCTGGTCGCTCTTCCCTTTTAGCCATTGGCGAATAACAGAAAACATCGCCACGGTAGCCGGGAATAATCCTAGCACGATCCCACCGGTTAACGTAAAGAAAATCCACAGCACATTTAAATAGGCAAAACGTGTGATCCATTCAAGGATACTGTATAATGCGCGCCCCATAATCGGCCTCCCTGCAATGAAGATACAGAATCTATTATATAATGCTTTATTCGTTTAATAAACAAACAAAGGGGGAGGGAATGTGATGAACTATGTAATCGGAATTGATTTAGGAACGAGCGCCGTCAAACTGCTGCTCGTCAATCAGCAAGGGGCAGTGGCGGCAGAGGTTTCCAAAGCTTATCCTTTGATCCAGCAGAAAGCAGGCTACAGCGAACAGGAGCCGGACATATGGGTAAAGCAGACGATTGCCGGATTGAGCGAGCTGCTCGATCAGTTTACCGGAGACCGCTCACAAATTGTGGGACTCAGCTTCTCCGGCCAGATGCACGGGCTTGTGCTGTTGGATGAGAAGCAGAAGCCTTTGCGCAATGCAATTCTCTGGAATGATACGCGGACTACGGCGGAATGCCGGGAAATTTATGAGACGGCCGGCAAGGAGCGGCTTCTCCAGGTAACGAAAAACCCGGCGTTGGAAGGATTTACTCTGCCGAAAATTTTATGGGTGAAAAAGCATGAGCCTGCGCTTTTTCAAAAAGCGAAAACATTTGTCCTGCCAAAGGATTACGTCCGGCTAAAGCTGAGCGGACAGCTTCATATCGATTATTCCGATGCGGCCGGGACGCTATTGCTCGACATCGCCAAAAAAGAATGGAGTCCCGAGCTTTGCCGCCTGTTCAGGCTGGCGCCTGACTTTTGCCCGCCGCTGATCGGTTCGCATGAAGAGGTGGGCACCGTTTTGCCAGAGGTGGCTGAACGTACCGGGTTATCTGCGCAAACGCGCGTATTTGCCGGCGGGGCCGATAATGCGTGCGGAGCGATTGGCTCAGGCATTCTTGAGGAAGGAAAGACGCTGGCGAGTATCGGAACGTCCGGCGTTGTGCTTTCCTATGAATCAAGCGGGGATAAAGATTTTCAGGGAGTCGTTCATTATTTTAATCATGGCGCCCCTGACTGCTTTTATACGATGGGTGTGACGCTGGCCGCCGGCTTCAGCCTCAGCTGGTTTAAAGAGGTGTTTGCGAAGGATGAAAGCTACTCCGAACTGCTCGAAGGAGTGGATACGGTTCCGCCTGGCGCCAATGGACTGCTGTTTACCCCGTATTTGGCCGGGGAACGAACACCCCATGCTGATTCGGTGATCCGCGGCAGCTTTATCGGCATTGACAGCTCGCATGAACGGAAGGACTTCGTTCGCGCGATCGTGGAGGGAATTACATTTTCCTTGCATGAATCGGTGCAAATTTTCCGTGAGCAGGGCAAGAGGATTGATACGATTGTCTCCATCGGCGGGGGCGCGCAGAACGAAACATGGCTGCAAATGCAGGCCGATATTTTTGAAGCGACCATCGTTAAGCTCTCAAGCGAGCAGGGACCGGGGATGGGGGCGGCGATGCTGGCCGCTGTCGGCTGCGGCTGGTTTACGAGCCTGCGCCAATGTGCAGATGCATTCTTGAAGGTCGAAAAGGAATTTCAGCCTGTCCAAGACAACGTTGCCCAGTACAAGGAGCTATTCCGGCTTTATCAGGCTGTCTATTTGAATACGAAGGAATTGAACAAGAGCTTAGTCAAATTCCGGAAATAGGCTGCTTATTTGAGGAAGACTGAAACAAAACCGGCAGCTATACTAGGGGCCCTGCAAAAGGTTGTTTTCACCTTTTGCAGGACCCTTTTCATATGCATAGTGCTTGAGGTAAATGTGCAAGTATAATAAAGTTGTTTAAGCATTCTAGCACTAACGAAGCAGAATAGTTTAACCAAAATGATTAGCACAGAGTGTTGATAAGGGTATGAATTAGTGTATAATCGGAGGAATATTCTGTTAGTTGCTATTTTTAAGAGGGTGGGGGGAATTTAGTGGAAAAAAATGAATATGAGTGGGTAAAACAAACAAGGCAGATTTTATTAGAACAGTGTACAGAAATAAAGGAAAATGATTTCACAAGAGAAAGTGGGTTTGGTTTTCAGAGTATAAGGGATACATTAGTCCATGTGGCTGGTTGTTATCATGCTTGGCTTGGTTCCTTCGTACTTTCAGAAACAACATCACCACTATTAACAAAAGAAGCAATAGAAAAGATGCAGATAGGTGATATTCAACTCTATTTTCAACAAGCAGACAAATATGTAAATGCTGTATTTGAACGATTTACTGTAACATTTGACGATAATATCGAAAAAGAACTTTCTTGGAAAGAAGGAAGTGGAACTGTTAGAAAAACACCACATCAATTACTGACCCATTCTATTACGCATGAATTTCATCATAAAGGACAAATTGTAGCAATGCTACGTCTATTTGGTTACATACCTAAAAATACAGACATATTAGGACTTTCCGAATAAAGCTTTCTTCAACAAAAGGGTGGGGAAAAGCTAAGCTGTGACTCCAGCTGTTTAGCATGCAATAAAAAAGAAAGGCTGATGTAATGAAGGCAATCAAGCAAGGAGAGTTCCTGTTATTTGTGATACTTTCCATCTTTATCACGATAGTTTCAGGTTGTAGCCCTATCGTTGAGGAGGATACAACTACTCAATTTAAAACGGTACAGGAAGCGGCATTAGAAAGTGAGCTTGCAGCAGCTGATGTTTTTCATACTGAAGAATTAAATGAAACGGCATTTGCTTTTTACCAGTCTCCGGAGGGGTATGGAATTCTGCACTTTTCATTGAAAGAAGACGGTTGGGATTATCAAGGGAGTTCAGGCTACGCTACTGATGAGGAAAGAAAGCCTTTTTCTTTTGGGCAGTCGACGTGGCATAAAGGGGAAGTTTCCATGGAAGGTGAAAGCTCCTATACAACTGTATTTTTCGGGGAAGTGAGTGACGCTGAAATTAATAAAATGACGATTGAATATAACGATAGGAAACGTGATGCAAGTCTAATACGAAATAACGGGAGAACCTATTGGTATCTTGTTTCGGAACAAGATGACGGTAATGAAGGAGTAGACACGGTTTTTGCTTATTCCACTGATGGGGAATTGCTTTATCGGGAGGGGAATAACTAAATACCACTTCTTAATTAGACTTCACTACGTTGGTGCTGTATGTAGTACTGCTTTGAGCTTGAGAAACCTCAAGCTCATTTTTTGTCATGGCAGCTGGGAGATCTTCTTCTGAAAAGAAGGATAGTTATTCCACTATAAGGAGACACTTATAACTTGAGAAACAACAGGTTTGTCATAAGCAGGACGACAAAGTTAGTTTTCATTGTCGTTGAATCCCTGTTTGAGGCTGCTCTATGATTGAGTTAGCAGTTATGATTATTTTTTGAAAGGAAGAATGAAATGGCACAATCAAATATGAAGGTTAGAGTGCAGAAGTTTGGTAACTTCCTCAGTTCAATGGTATTGCCGAATATTGGTGCTTTTATTGCATGGGGATTGATTACAGCTCTATTCATACCAACTGGTTTCTTTCCAAATGAAAGCCTTTCCAGTTTGGTAGATCCGATGGTTTCCTACCTGCTGCCGCTTTTAATCGGTTACACGGGAGGAAAGCTGATTCACGATCATCGAGGAGGGGTTGTCGGGGCGATTGCGACGATGGGTGTGATCGTCGGCGCGCCGGATACACCGATGTTCTTAGGAGCAATGGTGATGGGACCGCTCGCGAGTTATGTCATTAAGAAATTTGATCAGGCGATTGATGGAAAGGTCCGGGCAGGCTTTGAAATGCTCGTCAATAATTTCTCTGCTGGTATTCTCGGGGGGATTTTAGCGATTCTCGCCTTTCTTGGGGTAGGTCCAGCCGTAAACGGCTTTACGCAAATTCTGGTGGCTGGTGTTGACTGGCTGATCGATGCCGGGCTCTTGCCATTAACGAGTATTCTGATTGAACCGGCGAAAATTTTATTCTTAAACAATGCGATCAACCACGGTGTGCTGTCTCCGATCGGGCTGGAGCAGGTGCGGGAAGCGGGCCGCTCGGTGATGTTCCTGCTCGAAGCGAACCCGGGGCCTGGTTTAGGGGTGCTGCTCGCGTTCATGCTGTTTGGCAGAGGGATGGCCAGACAGTCTGCACCGGGTGCGGCGCTGATTCATTTTGTCGGCGGGATTCATGAAATTTACTTCCCTTATGTATTAATGAAGCCGATGTTATTAGTATCGGTCATTCTTGGTGGTATGAGTGGGGTTTTCACCCTCGTCCTTTTAGGAGGGGGACTTGTTTCACCGGCCTCGCCGGGTAGTATTATTGCGATTACACTGGTCACGGCTCCAGAAGGGATGGTATATGTCGCAAACTATGCCGCTGTCCTTGTCTCAACTGTCGTGTCGTTCGTCATTTCGGCGATTGTTCTGAAGTCGGGCAAGCAGACAGAAGAGGATCTGGACGAAGCAACAAAGAAAATGGAGGAAATGAAGGGCAAGAAGAGCTCTGTTGCTGGACAGGTGACAGGTGGAGCAGGAAATAACAAAACTTTGCCGAAAGAGGTCAGTAAGATTGTTTTTGCCTGCGATGCCGGAATGGGATCAAGCGCGATGGGCGCCTCGCTGCTCAAGAAGAAAGTAAAAGAAGCAGAGCTTGACGTGACGGTTACGAATACGGCGATCAGCAATATTCCGGCCGACGCCGAGGTCGTGATCACGCAGGAAGAATTAACGCCGCGTGCGCGCAATAAGGTCCCTGACGCTTACCATATTTCAGTTGATAACTTCTTATCAAGTCCGGAGTACGATAAGCTGATCGCCGGCCTGCAAAATGGCATTAGCGGAGAGCAGGCGGAGCTAATCGAACAGGCTGAGAAAGAAGCGGCGGACGTCGAGCCGAATCTCGATCAAGATGATGATCTGTTGCTTGAAGAGAACATTTTTATCGGGCAGAAGTTCGCGACGAAGGAAGAAGCGATTCGCTTTGCCGGTGAAGCGCTGGTGAAAGCCGGATATGTGGAAGACAACTATGTAGAAGCGATGTTGGAGCGGGAAGAGATTACCTCGACGTACATGGGTAATAATGTCGCGATCCCTCATGGAACGGAAGAAGCGAAGAAGGCGGTCATTAAATCCGGTTTCACGATCGTCCAAGTGCCGGACGGCGTTGACTTTAATGGTGAGCAGGCTAAGCTGATTTTCGGTATCGCCGGGAAAGACGGGACGCATTTAGAGATCCTTTCAGGCATTGCTGTCATTTGTGCAGAGCAGGAAAATGTCGATCAAATGGTTGAAGCGAAATCAGCTAAAGAATTAATGGAAATAATTAACCGCAAATAAATGCGTTTGTGCGCCGGGGCCGGACGGGAGGAGGAAGGCAACGGCGCGCTTAAGCACGCAAATTCCACTCCACTGTTACTTTTTTTCTCTTGGAAGAAACATCTAATAAGTGAAATGAGTGAGAAGAATGTTTATTACCTCAAGGGAAAAGTCGATTATTGATCTCATCGTCAAAACATCAGGAAAACATACCGTTCATTCTTTGTCGACATTTTTAAATGTTAGTGTGCGCACAATTCAAAGGGATCTGAAATCAATAGAGAAAATGTTACGGCAATTTGAATTAGGGTTAGACCGTACAGGAAATGAAGGTTTGTTTATTAAGGGGAAAAATGAACAGATTTACAGGTTGATTCAGCATTTGGCGAACGTCGATCCAACCGATGAGACACCTGAGGAGCGCAAGTTGAGATTGCTCGTTACCCTGCTGCACGAAGGACCTTCTTTTAAAAAACAGGTTCTCGCTCAACAGCTTGGGGTCAGCGGGGCGACGTTAACCTCTTACCTCGACGATATAGCGGACTGGCTAAGTAAATTTTCGATCACGGTAACGAGAAAAAGAGGAGTTGGAATTGAACTGGTGGCGCATGAAGAGAACAAGCGCCATGCTTTAGCCAGTTATGTCCTCATTTATTTTTATGAGGATTTGCTGGAAAGTTTGTATTTGCTCCAGCAAGGAAAGACTAAAACGGATCACATTCTCGGCTATTTTGTTCCTGAGTATTTCGGGGCGATTGACGAGCTGCTCCAGCAGGAAATTAAGAAAGCGCAAATCAGTCTGGCAGACAGTGATTATATCGGTTTGATTGTCCATATTTGCCTGACGATGCAACGGACGGAGCAGCGTTTCCTGTTAGAGCTTGATTATCCTGCTGAAAGTGAAAAGACAGCCGAATTTCAATGGGTGGCAAAAATATGCCGGGAGCTGAAGGAGCAGCTGTCGATTCCGATTACACAAAGCGACATTCATTTTTTAACAGTGATTTTAAGAGGCTCGAAAGTACAGACGGATGAGTCGGTCTATTATGATAGCATCGTGCTCGGAAAGCTGATAAAAGCTGTTATTAACGAGGTGTCAGCTAAGCTGCATGTTAATTTATCGGACGACTTCTCCCTGTATCGCGGCTTGCTTGCCCATATGGCTCCTGCCATCTATCGGCTGAAGCAGCAGCTCGAATCCTTTAATCCGCTGACTGAGGACATTAAAAGAAAATACCCCGTCCTTTTTATGGTCGTCAAACAAAGCCTGGAGACACATTTTAAAGATATTCCCTTTCCCGAAGATGAAGTTGCTTTTATCGTCCTCCACTTTGGTTCGGCGTTACTGATGAGAGAAGAAAAGGTCAGCATAAAAGCAGTTGTTGTCTGTCCGACGGGCATCGGTACCTCGAAAATGCTGGCAAGCCGGATCAAAAACGAAGTAGCTGAAATTAAAACGGTTGATATATTGTCGATTAAGGATTTTCAGACGGAGGATCTTGAAGAATATGACCTTGTTATTTCCACGGTGAGGCTGCCTTTTACTAATATTGATTACATTTTGGTGAGCCCGTTGCTTGATGATCATGACATTGAAATCATTCAGCAGCATTTGCAGCGTAATGTAGAGCGTGTAACGAGAAACAAGCAGTATTTGGCTCCTGTCAATCAGCCTGTTGCGGCGCATCAGGCTACCCGGCTGCCCGCTATCCGGATTCTTTTGCAGGAAATCAAAGATGTCTATTCCAGCATGGATTCGATCCTCGATCATTTTAACGTCTTTCATCATGCCGGCAACGATTATTGGAGTGTGTTAACAGAGATGGTGGAACGGGCGGAGCAGGACGGACTCCTCACGAATCCGGCGGATGTTATCGAGCGGCTGAAGGAGCGGGAGCACACGGGAGGTCTTGGCATCCCGCAAACGACGATGGCTCTTTACCATTGCCGGGCGGACGGGGTCCGTGAGCTGATTTTTCAAGTCGCCCATTTTGGCCAGCCGTGTCGGATGAAAGGAATGGATGGGGAAGAGATGCCGGTTAAGAACTTGCTGTTAATGCTTGCGCCGGAGAATATGAATAAACGAGAGCAGGAAATACTGAGCATGATTAGTACGAGCTTAATTGAGAGTGACCGGGCGATGATGATCTTCTCGTCCGCGAATGAAACGATGATCCGCCAAAAGCTGGAAGATCTATTTTTAGACTATTTACAAAATCAATTGATAAAGGACTGATTTAGTTTGAAGCAAACTGTCCATTTTGGAGCCGGAAACATTGGCAGAGGATTTATCGGTGCCTTATTTTCGCAATCCGGCTACGATGTGATCTTTGTCGATATTGCGGAACAAATTATTAACCAGTTAAATGAAAAAAAGCATTACGACGTCATGCTGGCGACGGAACAGAAAGAAACGGTAACGATTGACAAGGTATCTGGATTAAATAATCTAAGTCAGGAAAAGGAAGTCATCGAGGCGATTGGGAACGCCACCTATTTAACTACCGCGATTGGTCCGACGATTTTACCAAGAATCGCGCCGTTAATCGCCCGCGGAATTGCAAAGCGAGTCGCTACCACCGATGAAAAATTATATGTGATCGCCTGTGAAAATCAAATCGGGGCGACAGATCTATTAAAGCAGCATATTATTGACCAGCTTGATGGGAAAACGAAGAGCAGGCTCGAAGGAAGAGTGTTCTTCTTCAATTCTGCCGTAGACCGGATCGTGCCGATTCAGGTGCAAGATTCTCTTGATGTGCTCGTTGAACCTTATTTTGAATGGGTAGTCGAAACGAACGAGCAAATTCCCGCTGTTGATGGAATGAAAATCGTCGATTCGCTGGCCCCTTTTATTGAGCGCAAATTATTTACGGTCAATACCGGCCATGCGGTGATCGCCTACTTCGGCTATCTCGAAGGAAAAGCGACAATTGATCAAACATTGGCTGATGAAAAGATCGAGGCGCAGGTTGAGGAGACATTGAAGGAGACAGGGGCTTATCTCGTAAAAGAGTATCGTCTTGATGAAAAGGAGCATCTTGCCTATATTCACAAGATCATCGAACGATTTAAAAATCCATACTTGAATGACGGCGTAACGCGAGTTGGAAGAGCGCCAATCCGCAAGCTGGGCCCTGAAGACAGGCTGATTCGCCCGGCAACGCAGGCGCAAAAAGCCGGCTTGCCTTATCATAATCTCGCTAAGGCGATCGCTGCCGCGTTGTTGTTTGATGATCCCGGAGATCAGGAAGCGCAGGAGCTTCAGAAAATGATTCAGGAGAATGGACCTGCCTATGTACTGAACACGGTAAGCGGGCTGGATGAAAAGAGCGAAGTGGCGCAAGAGGTGATTCGCCAGTATGAAGCATTGAAAAGTAGGTAAGCCCATGAGCGAACGACTGGACCTCTGTCAAAAGTAGACAGAGGTCCAGTCGTTCCGTATGTCATCCAAATTGGCAGCAAAAGAGAGGAATGACGGAATTCTGTTCCGAGTAGGGTTTCTCCTGTTTCCCGCGCATCCTTTTCGGGGGAATTTGCTATTGCTGTTTTTCCAGTGCTAATTTAATTCCGAACCCGATTAAAATAACACCTGTTACTTTATCCATTAGACGCTGAACTTTGACAGACATCAGCCAATTGCGTAAATAGTTTATAAAAAATACATAGAGAAGAAACCACGTGATCGATAAGACGGTGTGGATGATCCCCATAATCATGAGCTGAGCAGGCACTGGAATCGCGCTGCCGCTGCTGACAAACTGCGGAAGGAAAGTAAGATAAAACAGCGCCACTTTAGGATTGAGAACGTTGGACATCAGCCCTTGCTTAAAGGCGGATTTGCGGCGTCTCGTTCGACCATCCTGCTTGGACTCCTGACCTGTATGCCCCTGTTTGTTTGCCTGGAAAAATGAAGAAGCCCCTAGATAAATTAAATAGACTGCTCCAATATATTTCACAATTTCAAAGGCAAGGGCTGACTGCATCAAAACAACAGAAAGGCCAAAAGCAGCGGCACATGTGTGAACTAATGTGCCTGTCGTTATTCCTAACGCCATTTTGTAGCCATGTTGTCTGCCGTCGGCAATGGTTCTTTTTGTTATAAGCGCTGTATCAATCCCGGGACTCAAGACGATAAATAAAGTCAACAGTAAAAACGGAAAGAATTCTCACTCCTCGCCACGTCATGAAATGAATAAAAAATATAATTTAATATTTGTTAAATATAAATTAACATAAATGCTCAAAAAGAGGAAATGTTTTTTCACTTTGAATCCACCCCGGGATGTGCACCCTTTGGGACAGGCGATTCCCCTTATAGGCATGTTCCATGGGGAAAGAGTAGTTTACATCCGATCATTCTCCCGTTAAAATATAAACAGGAGATGATCTGATGAATTCAGGAGAAAAGCAATCTTTGTCCAAGGTTCAGCACCGAAAGCTGGTTGATCAAGTGTTAGAGCAATTAAAGCAATATTTGCTTTCAGGGGAATTCCAAGTGAACGATAAGATTCCGACAGAGCCGAAGCTGATGGAGGAATTGGGTATTGGCCGTTCAACATTACGGGAAGGCATTAAAATATTAGTCTATGCTGGCGTGCTCGAAGTGAAGCAAGGGGCTGGCACTTACATCCGCTCGCTTCATTTTTCGTCCAATCAATTTGAACAGCGGCTGAATGAAGCAAAGCAGGAGGATATTTTTGAAGTAAGGAAAATGCTTGACCTTGAAGTCGTCCGTTTGGCGGCCAAAAGACGAACGGAAGAAGATCTTTTGCAGCTGAAGGGCTATCTGGATAAAAGGAATCAGGCTCTACAGGAAGGAAACTATTCAGCCTATATCGATTTTGATATCGAGTTTCATGCAGCGATTGCCAAAGCAAGTCAAAATACCCTTCTATACGAGCTCTATCAAACGATCACGCCGAAGCTGCGGAATATTTTAAGCGGACTTATTTTAAAAACGGATCGCTATCAGGATAATACAGAGATCCACCTTCGGCTTTTCCGTGCTATTTTAGAGCAGGATCCGGACGAAGCTGAAACATGTGCAAGAACCAATTTGGAGCGAAAATAACTCCAAATTCTATTCTGAAACATCTGATGATATGATGTATAATGGAGGTTTTTTCATGCAAGTGCACAGCTTTAAAGTACAATCATTGAATGCTGGAAAGATTGAAACACTCACCTATGGCAAAAGAACATTTCAATCGGCAATCAGGAAAAAAGCCATTCAGGAGCCGATTTATGTGAGCAAAACAGGATTACTAGCTGATGAGCAGGCATATGAGCATCACGGTGGAGTTGATAAGGCGCTATGCTTATATCCTTATGATTATTACCCGTATTGGCGCGGCATTGTTCAGCATTTCAGCGAGACTGCCTTATTCGGAGAGAATATCACGGTTGAAGGATTAACAGAGCAAAACGCTCATATCGGGGATGTCTTCGCATTTGGTGAAGCGCTGATCCAAGTGTCAGAGCCGCGAAATCCCTGCTACAAGCTGGCGGCAAAGTATGAAGTGCCCGATATGGTGAAGCGTATGCGGGACACCGGCTATACGGGTTTTCTGTTCCGGGTGCTGCAGGAGGGAACCGTCACGCCGCAGGATGATCTCGTGCTTGTCGAGCCAGATCGTGCGAAGGTTTCCGTGGCAGCCGTAAATGATGTGAAATTCTTTGACCGCTTTAATAAAGCCAAGCTTGAGACCGTCTTAGCGGTTGATGCTTTGTCAGCGAGTTTAAAAGAGACGTTGCAAAAGCAGTATGAGTCAAAAAGAGCAAATGAATGGGGATAGAGCGATTTTAATGAGGCAGGGTGCTGGTGATAGTTATAGCGTAAGATGTAAAGGATTCTTATCTTGATGGAGCGGAGGCAATTAATAGGTAAAAATAATTTTAGGAAAGTCTCTACATGATTTTTGCAGAGCAATGGTGATAGAAAAAAATAAAGTATATTATGGTATTAATATTCTTAATAATCTTACTTGTGCAGGGGAGTTGATCCAATGAAATGGAAAGAATTAGATCTGGATTTTCCTTTAGGCGTACTAGTGGTTGATTGTAAAGGTACTATTTTATTTGCTAATAAGTTTGCACAAATAAGGTTAATGAAGGTAGAAAACCCTTCAATGTTGACGATTCAACACCTACTACCAACTAGCAATATTATTCGTGTCATAAAAAATGGGAGACACGAGGTGAACCAGCTTGAATTGGACGATTCTTATTATCTTTTAGAGTTCCCACTGGAAAAAGGTGATAGGGGAGTTATTATTCTCGTGCCTGAGAATATCTTCCAGAATATTATTGAAAAGTCACCCGCGTATACGTCCCTTTTACAAGAAACGGAATCAATTATGAATTTGTCAGGAGAATTGGTGACCATTACCGACCATAACGGAATCGTACTTCGCGTTAATAATACATGTGAAAAAATCATGGGGATAAAAGAATACGATTTTGTGGGAAGGTCTGTTCTTGATTTACAGAAATCAGGGGTGGTTAATTTATCATCAACGGCCAAAGTGTTAGAAACAAATCAAAAGGTAACGCTTCAGCAAGTGACAAAATCAGGGCGACGGCTTTTGGTTAATGGCTATCCGATTTTTCATAATGACGGTGAACTAAGCAAAGTGATTAATATATCAAAGGATATAACTGAAATTGGTGACTTGAAAGCCAAGCTGGAAGAAACGAATCGTACATTAACCTATTATCAGGAGGAGTTGCTAAAACTTCAGCATAAGGGAAATGATTTAATCTTTAAATCAAAATCCATGGAAGAAGTATACGGATTAGCCAGCAGGATCGCTAACGTCGATGCGACGGTTCTAATTCAAGGGGAAACCGGTGTGGGGAAAGAAGTATTGGCCCGGACCATTCATAATTTAAGTTCAAGACGGGACAAGCCGTTTGTAAAGGTGAACTGTGGGGCTATCCCTGAAACGTTAATAGAGTCGGAGTTGTTTGGTTATGCAAAAGGGACATTTACAGGTGGAAACAGTAATGGGAAGGTAGGGCTCGTCCAGGCTGCTAATCACGGAACGTTATTTTTTGATGAAATCGGGGAACTTCCATTTAACCTTCAAGCAAAGTTACTTCAAGTTTTACAGGAAAAACAATTTACTCCATTAGGAACAACTAAGAATATAAACGTCGATGTTCGGTTTATCACTGCTACCAATCGGAAATTAGAAGAAATGGTGAAGGAAGGAACCTTTCGTGAAGATCTATATTATCGTCTGTTCGTCATTCCGATTACAATCCCTCCTTTGGCAGAAAGAAAGCAGGATATCCCTTTTTTATTAAATCATTTTATTGAACGATATAATCAGAAATACAAGCAAGCGAAGAGCTTTGATAAAGATGTGATTGAGTTTTTTATGGAGTTGGATTGGAAAGGGAACGTCCGCGAATTACAGAACACGGTTGAGCGATTGGTCGTAACCGTTCCGGAAAATCGGATACAAATTCATCATCTGCCCGAGAATCTTGCAGGAGAAAAACCAATGCGCTTTTCTACAAGAAATCTGAATTTAAAGTCAGCCATGGATGAATATGAAAAATCACTAATTATTGAAGCATTAAAATCCTCGTCAACTTTAAAAGAAGCTAGCGAAAAACTAGGCATTGATCCGTCAACAATTGGAAGAAAAATAAAAAAGCATTCTATTGAAATTGCGAAATTGCAACATATATTGTGATTTCGCAATTTTAGTAGAATGTTTATTTTTCGGTTGTTTCTGATTATTTATAATGTTTTGTTATTTTATGGGTTGCAATATTGCAAGGAGGGTACTAGCTGTTTTTTTGTAAAAGCTTGTTATAGAGAGGCCGCTGAAAAACACCCTTTTTCGTAAAGCGAAGAAGAGTAATAGTTTCGCACGTTGCGCGCCTCGCTTCGAGAAGCCCACTCGTAGCAAGGCTTTTGAAATCAGGAAACGGATACGCTCATTACGAAAAAGCTGCTGAAAAAGTGAAAATCGTCCTTTTTCAGCAGCTTCGTTAGAGAGGGATTGTTAAGTTGGCACGATACTTGCGTTACTACTTTTACTACTAGTATAAGGAGGAAGGATATGAAATTATTCGGTGTAGATGTAGGAGGCACTTTTACTGATGTCATTTTCAATGATACGGAAAGCAAGTTAACAGAAATTCATAAAGTTCCTACCACTTTAGAAGACCCGTCAAAAGGTGTAGTACGTGGAATATTGGAATTATGCGAGCAACAAAGTATTGATAAGACAACAATCGATCATATCTTTCATGGAACCACAATTGCTACAAATGCAATTTTAGAGTATGACGGGGCGAAAACTGGGATGCTAACAACAAAAGGGTACCGGGATATTATCCACATCGGACGCCATCAAAGACCTCATAACTATTCAATCATGCAGGAAATTCCTTGGCAGGACAGACCGTTAGTTCAAAGAAGAAATCGTCTTCCTGTGACTGAGAGGCAAGGGCCGGCAAAAGGGGAGGTCATCACCACATTAGATGAGCAGGAAGTGCGGAGTTCGGTAGCGACATTGAAAAAAGCAGGCGTAGAATCGATCATTGTCAATTTCTTGTTCTCTTATATTAACCCGCAGCATGAGCAACGAGTAAAAGAAATTATTAATGAGGAATATCCGGAGGCGTTTGTAACGATTTCATCAGATGTCTCTCCACAGTTTAGAGAGTTTGAGCGTTTTACAACGGCAGCGGTGAACGGATTTGTTGGCCCTAAAGTTAAGAACTACATTAAAAACCTTGAAGCGAATTTAAAGGAATGTGGAATAGAAGCTGAGTTACATATCATGTGTTCAAACGGTGGCGTCGCAACGCCAACAACAGTTTCAGAAAAACCGGTAAATACGTTATTATCGGGGCCGGCAGCAGGGATTCTTGGAGGAGCTTGGTCTGGTCAATTATCGAACCGTAGCAAGCTTATTACCTTTGATGTCGGTGGTACTAGCGCAGATATTGGAATTATCACGGATAGTGGCTATGCAGAATCTTCCGCCCGCGACACATGGATTGCCGGTTACCCCGTAATGGTGCCGATGATTGATATCCATACAATTGGGGCAGGGGGTGGAAGTATCGCTCATATTGATGAAGGAGGAGCCTTTAAAGTTGGACCAAGAAGTGCCGGATCCCGCCCTGGACCCGCTTGTTATGGCCATGGTGGCTTAAAGCCTACAGTTAGCGATGCGAATGTGGTTCTGGGCCGGATTGATAGTGAAAACTTCCTTGGTGGCGAAATGCAAATATTTACAAACGCAGCATATAAAGTGATTGAAGAGTTAGCTCAGCAACTTGGCATGAGTACCGAAAAAACAGCCGAGGGTGTGCTGCAAATCATGAATAACAATATGGCGAATGCGATTCGAGAAAAAACGATACAAAAAGGCGAGGATCCTCGTGAATTTACTTTAGTAGCATTCGGTGGAGCAGGTCCTCTTCATGCAGTAGAAGTCGCGCAAATCTTAAGTATTCCTGAAGTTCTTGTGCCACTTTATCCTGGCATTAACTCAGGAGCTGGATTACTGACAACAGACCTGAAATACGATGTGATTAAGACTGAATTCATGTTAAGTACAGAACTTGATTTTCTACAGCTTAATGCCGACTATGATGCTCTTTCCGCTCAGTTGGTTCTGCAGTTAATTGAAGACGGAATTAAGAAAGAACACATCCAAATAAACCGCAGTGCAGATTGTCGTTATGTAGGACAAGGATATGAGCTTCGTGTGGATATTCCGACTGGAGAGATTAATGAAGAGACGATTCAGGAAGCATTTGAAGCCTTCCATGAGAGTCATAAAGTAGAGTATGGACACCATTTTTTGGAGAGTCCAATTGAGATTGTTAATATCCGCGTGACAGGTGTTGGTGAAATGCCGAAAATTGAAAAGAAGGACGTGAGTCACCCGTATAAATTAGACGACGCGATTGTGAAAAAGGGCGAAGCAACCTTTAATATAGGCGGAAGTCTTGAAAAACTCGAAACAACCTTCTATCAACGTAGCAAACTCCCTGTTGGAGTTGAATTTAGCGGGCCTAGTATCGTCCTTCAAAAAGATACGACAACTGTGATTCCTCCTAATTGTACTGCGCATGTGGAAAAATTCGGTAATATCATCAT
The DNA here is from genome assembly GCF_040544555.1 of Halalkalibacter oceani. Lineage (NCBI taxonomy): Bacteria > Bacillati > Bacillota > Bacilli > Caryophanales > Bacillaceae > Halalkalibacter > Halalkalibacter oceani. Next base: position 123,236 of record NZ_JBEPKD010000008.1, on the reverse strand, counting down.
TAAGGTAGGTGTGTAAAAATGGCATACACTGACACAAAGAAAATGGATCCTATTACAGTTCAAGTTGTACTGGGAGCACTGGAAAATGTCGCTGTCGAAATGGGCCATAAATTAGCTAGGATGTCCTACTCCAGTATTATTCGCGAATCCGAAGATTTCGGTTGTGCCTTAGTTGATATTAAAGGGCAGCAATTATGTGAGTCTACCCATAGTACACCTCTTCAATCCGGCCCTATCCCAGGATATGTGAAAGGGATTCTGCAAATTATGGAGGAAAGAGGGGATTCCATTAATCCAGGGGATATTATTATGCACAACTCTCCTTATCATGGAGGTTCCCATGGGCCTGACGTTGGCTTTTGCATACCTGTATTTTATAAGAATGAATTAATAGGCTTCTCGGTGACAACTGCCCATCATTTAGACATCGGTGCCTCTACACCAGGAAGTTGCGGAATTGTTGATGCGGTCGATGCCTATGCAGAAGGTCTGCAATTTAAAGCAATTAAAGTTTATGAAAAAGGCGTAAAAAATCAATACATCTGGAATATGCTTCGCGATAACATCCGTGCGGCAGACATGGTTGTAGGGGATATGGAGGCGCAGATCGCCTCTGCCAAAATTGGAGCACAGCGCTACCTTGAAATCGTTGAAAAATACGGGATAGATGTCATTGAAGCAGTGACAGAAGAGCTAATGAATTATTCAGAAACGATGTTGAGAAATGCTATTAAAAAACTGCCTGATGGTGAATATACGGCTGAAGGATATTTGGATGGCTATCAGGACAGTGACGACCCAGCCCGAAAAGACTTGAAAATCGTTGTGACGGTAAAAGTCAAAGACAGCGACATCACAATAGACTTAACGGGAACATCCCCACAGGTTCCAGACAGACCGATCAATATGCCGTTAATGGGTACAGTCGACATTGCGATCTATTTAACACTAAGATCAATCCTGCTCGATTCAGAGACATATGGCAACTTTCCACAAAACTCTGGTTTAACGCGTCCGGTCAATATTATTGCGCCAAAAGGGACGCTGGCTAACCCTACATTCCCGGCACCGACAATTGCACGTTTTTGTTCTGGTAATATTATTGCAGACACTTTAATGAAAGCCCTAGGGAACGTTGTACCACAGCAAATTAGTGCGGGTGTTGGAAATTTACAAGTGGTTGCTTTCAGTGGAAAAACAGAGAATGAAGACTATTGGGTCTATATGGATATTATGGAGGGGAGCTATGGTGGTCGATATGGAAAAGACGGAATGGATGCGGTCGATACATTATATGCGAATACAAGGAACAACCCTATTGAAGATATAGAATCCCATTATCCACTTAGGGTGAACCGATACGAACTTCGCGATAACGACTGTGCTCCTGGAAAGTGGCGCGGCGGAATCGGTTCTATTCGCGAAATTAGTTTTATCTCAGGCGGTAGTGTTTCCGTCGAAGGAGATGGACATAAATACGAGCCTTGGGGATTTAAGGGTGGAAAAAGCGGAGCGGTTGGTGGTCTTTCGATTCGCGATTCTGAAGAGGGCGCTTTAAAAAAGTTACCTTCTAAACTAGCAAATACACCAGTTAGAGCGGGAAGTGTACTTCAATTAGTTGGTCCTTGCGGGGGAGGCTATGGAGATCCATTAGAGCGTGATCCAGAGAAAGTCTTAAGTGATATGTTAGATGGCTATATTACAAAAGAGAAAGCCTACGAAGATTATGGCGTTTTTATCACGGATGCCAATGAAATTGATTTTGGCAAAACTGCCGAAAAGAGAGGGAAGTAAGGGAAACGAAGGAGGCTGGACATGCAGACGTTTTATAAGATTAACAGCAAAAGAGTCTATTCACGAATTATGGAACTGGCTGAGATTGGAAAAGTTGGCGACACGGGGGTTAAGCGGCCTGCCCTAACAAAAGAGGATAAAGAAGGACAACTACTTGCGACGAAGTGGATGGAAGAAGCCGGTTTAACCGTTTCCCATGACCATTTCGGAAATGTAATCGGAAGAAAAGAAGGGAAGGATCCTTCCCTCCCCTCAGTGATGCTCGGCTCTCATATTGACTCTGTGCTAAATGGTGGACGATTTGACGGTATCATTGGCGTCATTGGTGCCATCGAGGTTGTTCAAACGATTACTGATGAAAACATTTCCCATGATCATCCAATTGAAGTTGTAGCTTTCTGTGAGGAAGAAGGTTCAAGATTTAATGATGGTCTATTTGGGAGCAGAGGGATGATTGGGCAAATTGACGTAGGGAGTTTAAAAAAGCGGGTCGATGATAATGGAATTTCCCGATACGAAGCTCTTAAGACATTTGGTTTTGGGATTGACCCCGATAAAATAAATGAATCTGTACGAAAAAAAAATGAAATTAAATTATTTCTTGAAATGCACATTGAACAGGGACCTTATTTAGATGAAACGAATCAACCGGTCGGAATCGTCAAAGGTATAGCCGGTCCTGCTTGGTACACGATTTCACTTGAAGGTGTTGCAGGTCATGCGGGGACAGTTCCGATGGGAATGCGTCAAGACCCAATGGTCGGTGCCGCTGAAATCATCACCGAAATTGAGAAGATATGCAAGCAGGATCCAGAGGCGGATACCGTCGCCACGGTTGGAAGGATTCAATCCTTCCCCGGTGGTAGCAATATTATCCCGGCTAAGGTAGAATTTTCGCTCGACTTGCGTGATATCGATAGAGAAAGAAGACAAAACCGATATGATGAAATCAAAGAAAAAATCAAAAACGTTTGCGCTGCGAGAAAACTCAGCTACTCGATAGAAACGAATATGGAAATCGACCCGGTTCCCTGCTCTGAAAAATTAGTCAAAACGTTTCTCGACGTCAGTAAAGCAAAGGGCATTAATGCTCCGATCATGATAAGTGGTGCAGGACATGACGCCATGTTAATGGCTGCTATAACCGATATTGGAATGGTGTTTGTACGATGTAAAGACGGTATCAGCCATCAGCCTAATGAGTTTGCTACAGAAGAGGATATTGCAATAGGCACTGAATTATTATTAGAGGCTGTTCTTCAACATATTTAAGGAAGAGAGGGTGCGGTTTCCTTAAAACTGCACCCTTATCTGCAAAATAAAAATTCGGAAAATTCAATTATTAGGAGTGGTTACTATGAGTACTGAGCTTAACAAAGACTCAAGGCGCGAATCATTAAATCCTGTACCAAACAGTGGCAGAATCTTTGGCCTACCAAGTTATATTGCATTGTGGATTTCTTCTATGGTTGTTATTCAAATCTTTATGGTCGGACAGTCATTCCTTCCTCCTGCCGGGCAGCTTAACATCACCCAGGCCGTCGTTGTAATGGTTATTGCGGCTCTTTTAATAGGTCTGTTCTTTGTTCTAAACTCAAAACCGGGAATGGAGTACGGGATTCCGTTCATTGTCCAGGCCCGAACAGCATTTGGCTATAACGGTGCAAGGATTGCTTCGTTAATCCGTGTCCTTCCTGCCGTATTTTGGTATGGAATTGGTTCATGGATTGGTGCCAGTGCAATGGATTTTATTACAGTTACGATTTGGGGATGGGGAAATATTTGGCTTTATTTTATTCTGTTCCAAGTATTACAAACATTGATTGCTTATTATGGTATTCAATCAATTAAATGGTTTGACTCTGCGCTTTCTGTTGTTATCCTTGGATTTTTAATCTATATCGTGGCGCAGTTATTTCGGGTGGGAAGCGATAATATGCTCAGCAGCTTTCAGACTACCGGTACATGGGGCATGCCTTTTTATGCAGCGATCACCGCATCCGTAGGAGTTTTAATTACCGCGACGATTAATAACGGAGACTTAAGTCGCTATTTAAAAAATGAACCAAAAAATAACTGGATTGGTCATATCGTTGGTGTTGTTCCAATGTTTGTCCTTATGCTCGCCATTGGAGTTCTTTCTGCGGCAGCAACGGGGATTTGGGATCCGGTACAGGCATTGGTTTCCGTTATTCCAAATCCAATAGTTGCCGTCGCATTAATGATTTTTATCGTCATGGCCCAGTTTACGAGTAACCTTACGATTAATATCGAACCGCCTGCAATCGTATTGATGGAAGTATTTAACTTGAAATGGAGCACCTCGGTTATTATCGTAGGTATCCTCAGTATTATCACATTCCCATGGTTGCTAATTTCGAGTACGGCATTTAATACATTTATTGCATTCTATTCAGCGTTCCTCGGACCACTCCTCGGAATATTACTGGCAGACTTTTATCTTGTCCGAAAGCAGAAGTTAAATATCGATGAATTATATAGCGATAATGTAAAATACAATATATTAGGACTCGGCTCTTTAGTCATTGGTGGGATAATTGGAATTATTTTCTTGGAGATTTCGTGGATGGTCGCGTTACCGGTTGGAGGATTTCTTTATTGGGCCGGTTATCAATATCTGCCGGCATACAAAAAGCAGCTTTCTCAGGCCGACGTCCATATAGGCAGTTAAAAAAAGGTAACAGAAAAGGGACACCGGCTATCCGTGCATTCTGTTCAGGGGGCTGAAGGAGGGCACCGTCCCGCCGCAGAGAAAATGAATGGGGAAGACTTAATTGGAAAGATGCGTTGATAACAATCGACGCATTTTTTTTTTTGCGAAATCCATTTGACATTTCGAAAAAGTCAGAATATAATCACTTGTATACAACTTGTATGTAAACTTGTATATTTATTTTATTTGTGAAAGGAGGAAGATGCGAAAGGAGGTTTTCGACAGATAGAATGCTTTAAGTTGCCTACAGGTCGTGTTTTTTGTGGAAAAGGATGTGGTTGTGGTGGGCCCTCGTATTCTCCTTAAAGATGTGGCATATAAAAAAATTATTGAAATGATTCTGCAGGGGGATTATTTTACTGATAATCATACGTCAGAGAATCAGTTGGTAGAATTGCTGCAAATGAGCAGGACGCCGATAAGGGAAGCTTTGCAACGACTTCAGCACGATGGAATCGTCAAGATCATCCCGAATCAGGGCATTGCGATTCAGGAGCTTTCTCTGAAGGAACTGAACAATATGTTTGATATGCGGCTGGCGATTGAAACCTTTTCTTTAAGGCAAATTTTTCGTTCCATTACCGATCAGCAAATTCACTATTTGGAGCGAAATGTTGAGCAGCAAAGAGAAGGGTTTTTAAAGGACCAGGACTTCGTGAAATTTCTAATGCTTGACGGGGAATTTCATGAGCATTTAATTAAAATCAATGATAATAAGCTGTTCATTGATACGATGTCGTATATTAGGACACGTTTTTTCTTTGATATTTCGCGTCAAAAATATCCGGAAACGACACAAAAGCGGATTGAAGAGCACGCCCGGATCGTCGAAGCTATTAAAGCAAGAGATGAAGAATTAGCAATTAAGGAATTAAAAACTCATTTAATTAACGCGAAAGCAAATATATAGTATCAAGGCTGATAAATAAAATGAATGCTGGGGAGATGGAAAGTATGCTCCCCGGCTTAAGGAGTGAGCTAGCAGATGAAGGACAATAATGTAAGCGCTTTATTTCATCATATTCATTTACATGTTGATGATATTAACAGCATGGCGAATCTATTTGAAAAAGTCGGGTCAGCAAAATTTATCAAGAGAACGGTCGTGGGATCAAAGGAGATTCTTCACCTCAAGTTTGACGGGGTCAGCTTGTTATTATCACCAACAAACGGAGAGAGACCGCCGGGGATCAATCATCTCGGGATCTCAAGTCAGGAATTTGATAAGGTCTCTGAGGAGTTCAGGGAAGAAGGCTGGGAGGTGATAGACAATCTTGTCAATAACGACTTGCGAATGCAGTTTTTAAAGTCTCCTGAAGGGGTGATTATTGAATTACTGGAAGAAAAACAATGATCAGAAGGGATGGTTCGATGGTTGATGCAGGAAAGAATGAAAAACATGTTGCCTTAGTGACAGGGGGAGCAACAGGACTTGGAAAGGCAATCAGTCTTGAGCTGGCCCGCGCCGGGATGAATGTGGGGGTGAATTATTCACGATCTGAAGATGAGGCAAAGACTACTGTTGAAGAGCTAACGGCCCTTGGTGTCGAGGCGATCGCCTTGAAAGCCGATGTTTCGTCAAAGGACGAGGTAGACTTGATGGTACAGTCAACGGTTGAGCGGTTTAACAGGCTTGATGTTGTCATTGCGAATGCGGGGACGACGGTGTTTCGTCCGTTTGAAGATCTTGAAGGTGTCAGCGAAGCAGATTGGGATCGGATTATGAATGTGAATGTGAAGGGGATTTGGCTGACGGTGAAAGCGGCCGCTCCTTATATGAAAAGCCAAGGGAAAGGAAGTGTTGTCATTACGTCTTCCATTGCCGGATTAAGCCCTAGTGGAAGCTCTTTGCCATACGCTGTTTCAAAAGCAGCAGCCATTCATTTAGCAAAAGGTCTGGCGAAGGCGCTTGGCCCTGAAATCCGGGTTAATGCTATTGCTCCCGGAATCCTCGATACAAGGTGGACGAAAGGGCACAGTGATGCTGTCATTGAACAGTATGTAGCGAATTCACAATTGAAAGCGCTTCCTAAGCTTGAGGATTGTGTCAAGCAAGTGCGTACTTTTATTGAAGCCGATACGATAACCGGTACGGTGGCAACAATCGATGCCGGAGTGACTCTTTAAGGGAATAGGCGAACAGCTGGAAATAAGCACTTTTTTATAGCATTTAAAGACTGATTATTAGTAATATTTAGAATTATATGTTCGTGTTTGTCCAATCTTAAGCGGGAGGTTTTGCAATGAAAGCAGAAAATTTTGTTGAAAATGTGGAAAATGTAAAGGTTCCTTTTTCTGATATGAAAGAATGGTCGCAAGCATTGTTTCAGGCTGTCGGCATGGATGAAGAAGATGCAGAAATAACGGCCGATAATTTAGTGACCGCTGATTTACGTGGCGTTTATTCTCATGGTGTCATGCGTGTTCCCATTTATGTTAAGCGCTTACAAGTGAATGTGACGAGTCCGACGGCAAAATATGAGGTGATTCGCGACTCAAAAGCGACAGCTCTGATTGAAGGACATAACGCGATGGGTCAGGTTGTAGGGAAGCACGCTATGGATCTGGCCGCTAAAAAGGCAAAGGAATACGGCGTCGGCTATGTCGCCGTGAGGGGAAGTAATCATTACGGTGCTTCAGCTCATTTTGCGCAAATGGTTTTATCAGAGGATATGATCGGAATGACGGGAACAATTGGCGGAAACATTATGGCTCCATGGGGTGGGACGGATCGGCGTCTCGGCAATAATCCTTTTGCGATCGCGATACCGGCATTGACAAAAGAGCCGATCGTGCTCGATATGGCGAATAGTGTCGTGGCAAGGGGAAAGATTGTTCTCGCCAAGAAAACAAATCAACCGATTCCGGATGACTGGGCGTTTGCGCCAGATGGCACACCGACGACGGACGCTACCGATGGATACAATGGCACGGTTCAGCCGGTTGGGGGCTATAAAGGCTATGGACTGACGTTTATTACAGGAATTCTTTCTTCGATATTGTCAGGAGCGGCATTTGGCCAGCACTTGACCGATTCAGATTTATATGAAGAGTTTACAATCCCGCAAAATATCGGACATTATATGCAGGCAATCGATATTGCGAGCTTTATTGATCCTGAGCTGTTCAAAAGACAAATAGATGAAGCCATCGAGTATATGCACAATTCTCCGAAAGCAAAAGGAGTCGAGCGGATTTATGTTCCGGGAGAACCCGAAGCGCTGAAAGCAAAAAAGCAAATGGAGGAAGGGATTCAATATCCGCTATCGATGATAGAGGAACTGAAGGAGTTAAGTCAGGAGTTAGGCGTCAGCGCCCGGTTTTAACGAATGGCTCGCTTACTTGTCGATAAGGTTTGGGTGCCAACATTTCACGTATGAAAAATATGGAGAGTGATCGTAATGAATAGCGGAATAAAGTTATTTTTAGTGGGTCTTATCGTCATGTTATTTGCTGTAGTATCGGCTTGTGGAAATGAAGGGGCGGCTCCGTCACAAGGGGAGGAAGCGCCTGAAGGAGCGGGAGAAGTCGATTTCCCGACAAGAAATTTTGATTTAACAGTGCCATTTAGTCCAGGAGGAGGAAGTGACGTGAGCGCCAGGCTTGTCGAACAATATTTCGCTGATGAGTTTGGTTACACGCTGAATTTTAATTATCGGGACGGTGCGGGAGGAGCAGTGGGAATGCTGGAGTTTGCCAATACAGGCTCCGATGATGGCCATGATATCGCAACCTTTAATTTTCCTCATATATCCTTGCAGCCGGCTTCCGGAGTGGCCGAATATCAAATTGATGATTTTGAAGTGTTTGCGCAAATAGCCAGTGATTATACCGTATTTGTCGTACCGGCTGACAGTCCATGGGAAACATTGGAGGATTTCGTTAATGATGCGAAAAGCCGTCCAGGCGAATTGAATATCGCCCTTGCCCAAGTGATGGAGCCGGCTCATATGTCTTATGTGCAGCTAATTGATGAAGCTGAAATCGAAGCGCCAAGGATCACGTATCAATCAGGCGGCGAGCTATTAAGCGGCATTCTCGGCGGGCATGTTGATTCAGCGATCGGATCGATGGGAACAACGATGCAGGAAGTGAATACAGGAAGCTTGAGGGCGCTGGCAATTTCCGCGTCGGAGCGTTTGGAACGCTTCCCTGATATTCCGACTTTTAAAGAACAAGGATACGGGATCGAAACGCATATTGGCAGATTGTGGCTGACGCCGGCCGGTGTGGATCCACAAGTATTGCAACGGCTGGAGGATGGGTTTAAAAACATCGTCGATAATCCTGAATTCCAGGAACAAATGGAAGGAACAGGATTTGTTATTGACTGGATGGGAAGGGAAGAAATCCAGGAGCATATTCGTAATTTTGATGCAACTTCGGCAGATCTGGTCGAGCGGTTGACGCGCGATCTGGAAGAACAGGGGGAGTAATGCAGTGAAATCATCAAGGATACGGCTTATGCACGGCAGTCGTATCCTACCTCTTTAAGAATAAGCGGACACTGCTAGTTATACGAAAAAAGGAGGGGTAAGGATGGAAGGCATATCGGAGCTGATCGTCTCAGGTTTTCTTAATAGTATTACTCCCTATCATATTTTTTTAATGATGATTAGTTTAGTTGGTGGAATTATCGTCGGTACTTTACCGGGACTGACGGCGGTGATGGGCGTTACGCTGATGATGCCGTTTACGCTGGCGATGGAACCGGCGACCGGACTCGTTATGCTTGGTGCCATTTATTGCGGCGCGATCTATGGAGGTGCCAATTCTGCTATTTTATTAAATATTCCGGGAACACCTTCTGCTATTGCGACGACCTTCGATGGCTACCCGTTAACGGAAAAAGGGAGGGCATCCGAAGCTTTATTCGGTTCACTTCTTGCTTCTGTGATTGGAGGCGTTATCGGCGTTATCATTTTAATGCTTTTCTTTGCCCCGTTGGCGCAATTTGGCTTACGGTTTGGGGCGCCCGAGTATTTCTGGTTAGCGATCTTTGGGCTGACAACGATTGCGGCGATGTCGCCGGGAAATATTCTAAAAGGATTGCTCGGTGGAAGTATTGGACTGCTGATCAGCACGATTGGGATTAACCCATTTACCGGCACGAGTCGTTTTACATTCGGAATGTCATCGATGTCTCTCGGTATTGATATGGTTGCCGCGATGGTGGGTCTCTTTTCGATTGGTCAAATGTTAATCTTAATGGAATCGAACGAAAAGTTTGTCGCTAAATTTAAACAAGCACCGCGAGTCGTCCAAAAAGTGTTCCAAAAGTTTGTCAAAGATTGCAAAGTGATTCTTCTAAGGTCCTCTATCATCGGAACCTTTATCGGGATGCTGCCGGGAGCCGGAGGGGCAATTTCCTCGCTGATTGCCTACAATGAATCGCGTCGTTGGGATAAGAACCCTGAAAAATATGGAACAGGCGCAATGGAAGGAATTGCAACAGCAGAGTCGGCGAACAATGCCCAAGTCGGCGGTTCTCTTATTCCGATGCTTGGATTAGGCATTCCGGGCAGCGCGGTCGCCGCCGTTTTAATGGGAGGGTTGCTTGCCCACGGTATTCAGCCGGGGACGTTGCTTCTATCCCAAAGCGGAGATATCGCCTACACCTTTATTATGAGTTTGCTGGTTGCCAACATCCTGATGCTCGTCGTCGGGTATTTCATGATTAAAATGACGGCAAGGGTGTTAATGGTGCCACGAATGGCGATTGTCCCCACCGTTATCGCGTTGTCTGTCATTGGGGCGTTTGCTGTTCGCGGGCAAATGTTTGATGTGAAGGTGATGATCATTGCCGGGATTATTGGATATTTGCTGATGAAAGTCAATGTTCCTCTTGGACCGATTGCATTAGGTATCATCCTCGGTCCAATTGCCGAGGACAATTTAGGCGTGTCGATGATGCTGGCAAAGACGCAGGCGTCGATTTGGCATGTGCTCGTGTTAAGACCTATTTCCTTGATCTTAATCATTCTTTGTATTTTGGCTGTCGTGACCCCTCTTATTCTTGACTGGAAGGATAAACTTAAAGCAAAAAAAGAAACGACTGTTTTGTCAAAAGGGGAGGAGTTAAAATGACGAAAACACAAGCTGACCTTCTCTTAAGCGTCGTGATTTTTATCGTAGCAATCGCCTTTTGGATTCCAACGAGAGAATTACGACAAGGAAGCTTATTTCCAACCGCCGTGATTGCGATCATGACGTTGCTGGCAATTGTCCTCTTTCTGAAAAGTATATTCATAGCAGTGAAAAAGAAACGGCCAAAAGATACGTTCGCATTTCAGAAAGAAAAAGCGTACAGTGTCGCTGGAATCGCCGTGGCAGGGGTTCTGTATGTATATATCATCCCGTTTGTCGGCTATTATACGATGACCGTTATTTTTACGAGCCTGCTCTTTATTTTGATGTCGAGGACGCCCTTCAATTGGAAAACGGTTGGCCGGTCTCTGTTGGGAGGCTGCTTCGTTACAATTTTTATTTATGTAGCTTTCGGTTATATGCTTAATGTTCGCACCCCAGCCGGAATTTTGTTTTAGGGTTTAAAGAGGAAGCTCTTCTTTTAGCTATTTGAATGGAAATACCCTCCATCTATTTAAAAAATAAAAACGATCACAGCTAGTAGAAACAGCAAGATTTTCAGAAGAAACCTGACGGTGAGATGTCTGGTTTCTTCTTCATTTTCAGCTCTCTGAACCTGGCTTTTGAAATTTTTCCATTCGATAAAACCGACAAGTAAGAAAATAAGCGCTAGGAGAATGTTCAAGTTGCCGCTCTTCCTTTCTTTTCGTGAAATTGTATACGCTATCGTTCTCGCCGCCAGTTCGTCAAGTACCATGGTAACGCAAAGCATGGACCAGTTGACTGGGGCGTTTAATCTGTGAACATTACGTGGTCAGATTAAAAACCTCATCCGTCCAGTGACAGTGAGCGCAGCTCCATCATCAAGTGGAAAAATAGTCCTTTAATTCCTCTTTTTATCATGGTATCACGTTAGCGCATATGGGCAAAGAGAGAGAAAAGGAATTTTTTTAGGAATCACTCTTTACATTGACGCTGCGTAAATGTTTATAGTGAAGGAGTCAGGAGGTGAAGTGATGGAATATACGGTGCAAAAACTGGCGCATTTGGCGGGAGTGACGGGCAGAACCATTCGTTATTATGATGAAATTGGGCTTCTGAAGCCGGCAAGAATCAATTCATCCGGGTATCGGATCTATGGAGAGGCGGAGGTCGATAAGCTGCAGCAAATTTTGTTTTACCGGGAGCTGGAAGTAGATCTTGAACAGATCAGGGAGATCGTCACCTCTCCGACCTTCAATGAAGTAAAGACATTGAAAGAGCATCGCGACAAGCTTCTGACAAAGCAAAAGCAGCTGGAGGCGTTGATTGCCACTGTGGAAAAGACGTTGGCTGCAAAGGAAGGGAGAATAACGATGAGTGACAGAGAAAAGTTTGAAGCGTTCAAACAGACGCTAGTAGATGAGAACGAGCGGAAGTATGGCGAGGAAATAAGAGCGAAATACGGTGAGGAGGCTGTCGAGCATTCAAATGCCAAATTGAAAGGCATGACGCAGGAGCAGTATGCCGAGATGGAAAGGCTCGGCGAGGAGGTTCTGGATGTGTTGCATGAAGCGTTTTTAACAGGAGATCCGGCGGGAGAGCTGGCGCAGCAGGCGGCCGATCTGCATCGCCAATGGCTCGGCTTTACGTGGGCGAGCTATTCCAAGGAAGCGCACACTGGCCTGGCGCAAATGTATGTCGATGATGAACGGTTTACGGCATTTTATGATAAGAAGCAGCCAGGAGTGGCCGCCTTTCTACGCGATGCGATTCACATCTATACCGGCTCAAAAAATGGTAATTAATCGAGAGCGGCGGCGGATTTCCTGTCCGACCGCCTTTCTATATACATACCTCTCATCCGTTCCTTTGACAGCGGGTGGACGAGAAACTATAATAAATAATATAGCAGGTTAAGGAGGGTTATTAAAAAATGGTACATTATATGAGACTGCGTTTCCCAGCTTTGAACCGGTAATTAAATACGTTCAAAGGCTCTGTTTTGTGTTTGCAGAGTAAACGGGATCAGTCTGCCCTTTTTTAATAATCTTCATTTCATATTGGAAAGGCCGCTTAAAGGATATTCTTTTAAGCCGGTTTTTCTTTGATAATATGTCATGAGAGAAAGGTGGATCGAGCTGCCTTTCTTTCTTTATGTCCATTATTCCTTCTTTTCCAACACTGGGGAAGGTGGATTTGTGGCGGCTTCCTCACTCCTAACCTGACTTCGGTGTGGACGGTTTCCCTTTACTCTCAATCACAGGCAGTATGCCTGTGATTTTTTTTCGTTCAGGCAGCCAATGGCTCCTGGTAAAAAGCAGAAGGGAAGAGTGAGCAGGATGAATAAACAAAAAAAGTTGGAGAGCGTTCAACAGCATATTGCGGTGATTTGCTGCCCATATTGTCGGCGCTCCTTACAAGTGAAGAATGGCAGCTTGATTTGTACGGAGGGACACACATTTGATATGGCGAGGCAAGGCTACGTCAACATGCTGAACCGCCCGAGAAATCAGCAATATGATAAAAGATTGTTCGCGGCAAGACAGGAGATCATTACGGGAAGCGGACTGTATGATGTGTTACATGAGAAGATCGTCAACGTGATTAATGACTATTTTCCAGCTGTAGGTTCGTCTCTTTTGATCCTAGATGCTGGATGTGGCGAAGGCTCGCATTTGCAACGGATAATCGAACAAAGCGAACGGACGGCTATAACCGGTGTCGGTCTTGATCTTTCAAAGGAAGGCATTAAGCTGGCTGCCCAGTCCTATAAGCAGCCGCTGTGGTTCGTCGGGGATTTAGCAAAATCACCATTCGCTGACGGGGTGTTTCATGCAATTTTAAATATCCTGTCACCGGCCAACTACAAAGAGTTTCAGCGGCTGCTCGCTCCGAATGGACTAGTGATGAAAGTCGTTCCACGGCAGCACTATTTAAAAGAACTGCGAGAGGCTTTGTTTAGGGAGACGGAGAAAAAGGTTTATCGAAATCAGCGTCCGGCTTGCCGTTTTAAAGAGCATTTTGAGCTCGTTGACGTGATAGATGTCAGCCATGTAAAAAGCTTGAATCAAACTGAACTGCACCAGCTCGCGCTGATGTCTCCCCTTTCCTGGACAGCAGAGCGGGAAAGAATTGCGCGTTTTTCGGAACGGGAGACAGCCGGAATTACAGTCGATTTAGAAATTTTAGTTGGACGGCTGAAAGGGTAAACAGCAATTTTGCTTTTCACCGGGGCGGGTATTAAGATAAAGGTGATAAGGAGCGTGAAAAGATGAAAACGGAACAGCAGTATTTTGAAGAAGGAAAATCCATTCAGACGTACATGGAAGAGATGAGCAAGCTGAAGGAAGAAAGCACCGGCGTTTATAAAGCATTTGAATTGCCTGAGGATGGCTTTGTGGAAACGTTGAAGCAGCACCGTCTTCATTTCCTGACAATCACCGAAGACTGGTGCGGAGATGCGATGATGATTAATCCGGTCATTCGTAAAGTAGCAGAGGCTGCTGGTGTCGACATGCGTGTCGCGCTACGTGATGCAGATACTGATTTAATCGACCGTCACTTAACCAATGGCGGGCGGGCGATTCCGATTGTTTTAATTTTAGATGAGCAAGGACAGCTTGTCGGAAAGTGGGGCCCTCGTTCTCCTGAAGGCCAGAAATTGGTTGATGAGCTTCGGGCCGCTTTACCGCCGAAGGAAGACCCCGGCTTTGAAGAAAAGCAAAAAGCGATGTACGCCGCGCTGAAATCAACATATGCAGAGGATTCACAGCTTTGGCTTTCTGTCTATGAAAGCTTTAAAAAGACGGTGCTGAGTTTGATTGAATAAAAAGTGAGGGGGCTGGGCAAAAGATCATTTTCTACCTTTTGCCCAGCCCCTGTTTCAGGATCGTTGTTGACAAGAAGGAAGTACTCCATTTACAATTATGACTGACAGTCAGTCATAATTTGTTTTGAAAGAAGGGAGCCAGAAAGATGCCAGCAAAAACGATGCCGACCGGACCGAAGGGAAATCCTGTTTTAGGAAATACGGTTGAGTTTGGGAGAGATCCGCTCCGCTTTATTACAAAATGCAGTCAGCAGTATGGAGAGATTGTCCGGTTGAAATTTGAGAAGGACAGGGAGTCATTTCTCCTTAACGATCCCGAGCATATTCAATACGTTTTCATGAACAAAGGCGGCGAGTTTTCAAAAGGGTATCAGCAGGATCCAATTATGAGTCTCGTATTCGGCAATGGTTTACTGACGAGTGAAGGGTCGTTCTGGCTCAGACAACGCCGTTTGTCCCAGCCTGCCTTTCATCCGAGGAGGATTGCAGATTACGCTGACACGATGGTTCGTTACAGTGAGAGAATGGTAACGAAATGGAACGATGGGGATAAACGGGATATCAACGATGAAATGATGCAGCTGACGATGGGAATTGCGACGAAGACACTGTTTGACCTCGATCTTCATCAAGGCGACTCCCGTGATGCGAGCCGCGCGCTCGATACGGTGATGACCGCCTTTAACACGCAGATGACAAACGTTTTTCGTCATATTTTGCATCTAATCGGACTTGGTAAGCTTGTCCCGCCTGTGAATCGTCAGCTGAAGGAGGCGGTGGCTGACTTGGATAACATGATCTATGCCATCATAGAAGAAAGACGGAATCATCCTGGTGACCGAGGAGATCTTCTTTCCATGCTGATTTCTACTTATGATGAAGACGATGGCAGCTCGATGACCGATCAGCAGCTGCGCGACGAAGTCATTACCCTGTTTTTAGCAGGGCATGAAACGACAGCTAATACGCTCAGCTGGGCCTTTTACTTGCTTTCCCAGCACCCGGATATCGAGGAGAAATTGTATCAGGAAGTGTCCCGGGTAGTAGGTGATCGTCCCGCCACGTTGGCTGACTTATCGAAGCTGTCTTATACCGAGAATGTAATTAAAGAAACGCTGCGCATTCAGCCGACAGTATGGTTGATTTCAAGATACGCAGAGCAGGACGTCACACTCGGAGGCTACGAGATTCCGGCCGGCTCGGAGGTGATGATCAGTCAGTGGGCGATGCACCGGAATCCGCGCTATTTCAATGATCCTTTGACTTTTTCTCCGGAAAGGTGGGATAATATCGATAACAAGCCTTCTAAATATGTTTATTTCCCTTTCGGCGGCGGCCCTCGAATTTGTATCGGGGAACGGTTTGCGATGATGGAGGCGATGCTTCTACTCGCAACGATTGTCAGAGAGTTCCGCTTTGAACTCTTCGATCAGCTGCCAATTAAAATGGAGCCGTCGATTACATTGCGGCCGAAGCACGGGATCAACATGAGGCTGCATAAACGATAAGAATAGATGCTCCAAAAGGGTCTGGAACGATCTTTTTGGAGCCATTTTAACGAGCGGGTGATTGGTGATGAAACAGCAGAATGCAGAGCGGCGGGCGGAAATTCTTTCTGTGGCGCGGGAGGTGCTCGCAGAAAAAGGATTGGAAGCGACAAAGGTATCGGAGATTGTCAAACGGGCAGGGATAGCCCAAGGGACGTTTTATTTATATTTTGATTCGAAGAACGCGCTCATTCAGGCACTGACGAAGGAAATGATGGATAAAGTATTTGATGTAGTGAGTGAAAGTCTTGCGGAAAGTGCTACGTTTGAGCAAGGGCTTCAGAACGGGCTTCGGGTTGCCTTTCACAGCATGAGTGATTATGTGGATATTTTTAATATCCTGATGAATGGCTGTGCCGTGCTTTCCTCAGAAGCGCAGGAATGGAGAGAATTGTTCGTGCCATTTTATGAGCTGTTGGAAACGTATATTAGAAAATGGCAGGAAGAGGGAAGCGTGGATTCCGAGCTTGATCCAAAGGTAATCTCAAGGCTGATTGTCTCATTGACCGACCAGGCGGTTGACGATTATTATGTTCACCGCTCCTCTGCTTCAGTTGAGGTGTATATTGCAAACCTGACGAGATTTGTGCAAAAAGCGTTGCAGGCATAGCTTCACGAAGCGAGCGTCTACTGTTTTAGAGATATGGAAAAAGGATGAATTCCCTTTCCCATATCTTTTTTGTTTTTTCTGAACAGCGGTTACAGACAGACGCCCTTTAAAATCAGTTGCATCAGAAAGGCAACAAAAATATACTATGGACAAGAGTCAGAACAAAAGATGTGCAGCTTTCAAAAAGCAGGTGAAATATGAATGACAAGAGAAATGGTGCAGGAGCTTTGCTTGAATTATACGAATTTAAGCGCGGAAGATATTGAGGTTATTCAAGAAGTGGCCGGGAATTTACAGCTTATTGCTGATCTGAATAAAGCGAATATCTTTATTGATTGTCTGACGAAGGAGGGCCAGCATGCGATTGTAGTGGCGGAAGCCTCTCCTGCGACAGCCGTGCCGGTGTACGAGAACCCGGTAGTTGGAAAGTTTGCGTATGAAGCGTTCGAGCCCGCTGTATTTAATACGTTGCGGACCGGCAAGCCGATGGTTCAAAATCGTGCGTTAACTCAAGAAGGCAGGACAGTGGAGCAAAGTGTTGTTCCGCTCTCGGGTCCGCGTGGCCGGGTTATCGGAACGGTCATTATGGAGAAAGCGAGTGAAGAGCTGCACTATCAGCAAAAGGTGAAGGCTTTGTCGGAGGCGAATGAGACATTAAGCGAAATGCTGATCGGAATCTCAGAGAAACAGCCGATTTTGCCTGAAGTGATGGAGGATTCGATTTTCTTTATTAATGATCATGGCGAGCTGTTCTATACGAATCGACCGGCGATTAATTTGATACAGGAAATAGGCGGGGAAGGGAAGTTGGGGAACCGTCTTACCGATTATATTCCGGAAGTTGCGGCGGTTTTGGAGGATGAGGAGGAGGTGCTCGTAAGCGAAATTCATATTCTTGATCAAATATTTCAAGTGAAGAAAATTCCGCTTACACAGCTCGATCATGACAAAAGCGCGATTGTCATTTTGAAAAACATCACAGAATTGCGCGAGAAGGAACGGGAGCTGCTCGTTAAAACAGTTACGCTGCGCGAGGTTCACCATCGGGTGAAAAACAATTTGCAGACGGTGGCCAGCCTGCTTCGTCTGCAAATGAAAAGAGGATTACCGGAAGAAAGCAAGGTTTACTTTGCCGAAAGCTTGAACCGGATTACGAGCATCGCCGCTGTGTATGAAATCATTCTTGCCAATTCAAATGTTGATGTCGTCGATCTCTATCAGCTCGTTGAGAAAATCGGAAACGCCCTTGTTGGGGAAGCAGAGCGTGAAGAAAAGAAAATCGTGCTCTCCTATTCGGGGATACCGGTTCAGATTGAATCAAGCAAGGCCGTTACGATTGCGTTAATTATCAATGAATTAATCCAAAATTGTGTGAAGCATGCCTTTGACGGGGTCGATCGAGGACAGATTGACGTTACGTTTGCGCGGGAAGGGGATCGCTTTTTGATCCGGGTCACGGACGATGGGAAAGGGTTTGCCCCGGAGGCAAAGTCCTCATTAGGGCTCGATATTGTGACGATGCTGATTGAGCATGATTTGGCGGGTGAGTTTTCGATCAGGCAAATGGAAGCAGGGACTGTCGCTACGGTTGATATCCCGCTGAACAGGGAGTTGGTGTTGCGGTGAAAAAACGGATCTTGCTCGTTGAAGATGAATCGATTGTCCGGCTTGATGTTTCCATGATGCTTGAGGAAGCGGGCTATGAGGTCATCGCTCAGGCGGGTGATGGAGAGAAAGCGATTGAGCACGCGTTTCAATTGAAGCCGGACTTAATTATCATGGATATTAAAATGCCGAAATTAAACGGACTGAAGGCAAGCGAAATCATCTCGAAAAGACTGGATCTGCCGATTTTGCTGTTGACCGCCTACAGCCAGCGGGAATACATCGATAAAGCGAAGAGGGCGAATATCGTCGGTTATTTAGTTAAGCCGGTTTCCGAAGCGAGCCTTATTCCAGCGGTGGAAATTGCCTTGCAGCAGGCGGAAAATGCCCGGCTTTACCGGCGGCAGGTCGAGGAAATGGATCAGAAGCTGAAGGATCGAAAGCTGATTGAGAAGGCGAAGGGAATGCTGATGAACAAATATAGCCTGTCCGAAGAGGAAGCGTATCGGAAGCTGAGGCGGATGAGCATGGACAAACAGGTCGGCATGGAAGCGATCGCCCGAGAAATCGTAAAGAAGGAGTCGTAAGCCGGGCCTTAAAAAACGCAACCTTTCTACAGCGGGGGTGGGGCTTGTGGCAATGTCACGAGCCCTTTGTTATGAAAAAGCTTTAACCGATCGTGGCGGTGCGGCTCAGATTTTAAAGGAATATTGTAAGATAATCTGACAGAATTTTTCGAATGAAGCGGTGTACAACGAAGAGCAGTTCGTCTATAATACGTTCTATACCAAATGAATCTAATCGGCAACGGCGCCTTATATAAACTTTCATCGCAGTGGATGAGGTTTTTGTAAGGCGCCTTTTTGTTTGCGTCAAAATGAGGAGGTGACTTCGTTATTCACTCATTTGTCCCTGGAAGCGAGGAGATCTACAGCGCCGGAATTGATATTGGAACGAGCACGACGAAGCTTGTTCTAAGCAAATTTTTCATTCGAAACATGGCGGGCGGGATGCATATGCCGCGCATCGAAATTGTTAACAAAGAGATGATTCATCGGAGCCCGATTTATCGTACGCCGCTGCAGTCTGCGACGGCAATTGACATGGAAAAGGTAAAAGACCTCGTTATGCTGGAATATGAAAAGGCTGGGATTTCGCCGGCTGATATTAAAACGGGAGCCGTGATGATTACGGGGGAGACGGCAACAAAGCACAATGCCAGAGAGGTCGTCGATCATTTATCTGACTATGCCGGAGATTTTCTAGTGGCGACAGCCGGGCCGGATTTAGAAGGAATCATTGCCGCAAAAGGATCGGGAGCTTACGAATATTCCAAAAAGACGGGAAAGGTGATCGCAAATATCGACATCGGCGGAGGGACGGCAAATGTGGCTGTGTATCAGGCCGGGAAGCTTTGTGGGACGTGTACGTTGCATATAGGCGGACGACTGATTGAATTGGCAGGTGGCCATATTCAGCGCCTGTCGCCGCCGATCAAGCAGCTGCTGCCGCAGCTTGGAGTAACGCTTGTGGAAGGTCGCGGCTATACGCGGTTGGAGCTGAAACAAATAACCGATTATATGGCCGCGGTGATCGCACGAACGCTTCGGCGCAGGCTTAGTGGGGAAGATCACGTACTGCTCCTCGGACATTTGCCCAACTGGGAGGAAGAAATAGAAGCGATTATGTTTTCAGGAGGAGTCAGCGAATGTCTGTACCGGTATGAAAGAGCGGCAGAAGAGACGGGATACGAAGATATCGGCGAGCTTTTGGCGGTCTCCCTGAAAGAGAACAACAACTTAGCATCGTGGAGGTGGATTCCTCCGAGTGAAACGGTGCGCGCTACGGTACTGGGCGCAGGAACGCAAACGACGGACATTAGCGGTGCGACGATTCAAGTCGATCCGGCTGATTTGCCGATCAAAAACTTGCCCGTCTTTCGCGTTAGCCTCAATCATGACCTCAAAGCCGTGAAAGCGGTTATTCATCAGGCGGTGAAGCAGGCAATTGAGCTCTATGATCCGCAGCGTGAAGGGCAAAATTTTGCTCTGTATGTGAGTGACATCCCTTATTTAAGCTTTAAGGATGTGCAGTTTTTAGCGATGGTGCTGCTGGAGGCAATTCAGGCAAAGCCGTTCAGCGCTCAGCCTTTAGTCATTGTACTTGAAGCGGATTATGCGAAAGTGCTTGGGCAGACGCTGACGTTTCAGGCCAGGCAGCAAAGCGTCATCTCGATTGACCAGATTTATGTTGGTCATGGTGACTATATTGATATCGGTCACCTTCTCAAGACAGGTGTCGTGCCGGTCGTCGTTAAAACGTTGACATTTCAACATTAGAGGGGGGAAGACTTATTTATGAAGCTGCAAACGACCTATCTTGGAACCGTGTATCAATTTTCCTCATTAAAGGAGTTGTTCGCGAAAGCAAATGAAGAGAAATCAGGGGATCGTCTGGCCGGCATTGCGGCGGAAACCGTCCAGGAGCGAATTGCCGCCAAGGAAGTAGTAAGTCAGCTGACACTTGGCGAAATACGGGAGAATCCATTGTTGACGCCGGAAGAGGATGAGGTGTCAAGAATTATTGAAGAACAGATTAATGAACCGATTTATCAATCAATGAAAAACTGGTCGGTCGCCGAGCTGCGTGAATATATTTTAAGCGACGAGGTGACAGGAGAGGAGCTGCTGCGGATCAGCCGGGGGCTAACCAGTGAGATGATCGCCGCTGTCGCCAAGCTGATGTCGAACCTTGATCTCGTTTATGGAGCGAATAAAATCGAGGTTATTACGAAATGCAACAGCGCGATTGGCCATAAAGGAACGCTTGCCTCACGCCTCCAGCCGAACCATCCGACCGATCATGTGGAAGGAATGCTCGCTTCGTTAAAGGAAGGGCTTTCCTATGGCGTCGGCGATGCAGTCATCGGCATAAATCCGGTTGATGATTCTGTTGAGAGCGTGAAGCGCCTGCTGCATGCGACTCATCAGTTCATTCAGGAGTGGGAAATTCCGACGCAAAATTGTGTGCTTGCGCATGTGACGACACAAATGAAGGCCGTCGAGCAGGGGGCGCCGGCTGATATGATTTTTCAAAGCATCGCCGGTACCGAGGCAGCCAATAAATCATTTGGTATTTCCGCTGCGCTGCTGGAGGAAGCGAATCAGCTCGTGAAAACATACGGTACGGGAACAGGCCCGCAGCGGCTCTATTTTGAGACGGGGCAAGGCTCAGAGCTGTCGGCCGAAGCGCATCACGGAATCGATCAAATGACGCTTGAATCGCGTAATTATGGCTTTGCCCGCCATTATGATCCGTATATCGTCAACACGGTTGTCGGCTTCATCGGACCGGAATATTTATATAACAGCAAGCAGGTGATCAGAGCGGGGCTTGAGGATCACTTTATGGCTAAGCTTCATGGCATCCCGATGGGGGTCGACATTTGCTATACAAATCATATTAAGGCCGATCAGAATGATATTGAGGACTTGGGCGTCTTGCTGACAGCCGCCGGAGTGAATTTTATTATTGCAACGCCGATGGGCGATGATTGCATGCTGAACTATCAATCAATGAGCTATCACGATATTGCCACGCTACGGCAAACATTAGGACGACCGCCTTCTCCACGCTTCGCGGAGTGGCTGGAAAAAATGGGGATATTCGAAAATGGAAAGCTAAGCAAGCTGGCTGGAGATCCGACGATCTTTTCATGATAGGAGCTGAGGATAGTGAATTCAGAGTTCATCGAAAGGCTGCAAGATGAGAAGAACAGCAGCCAAAATAAAGGCACGAATATTCGGGAGAGATCAACTGAGACGAGTACGAGCAAGACACAATCCCTTTTTATAGAATCGCCGGCGAAGGAAGCTCCTCCTGCTGTCCGGATCGAGCGCGCCGCGTTGAGAAAGCCGGAGCATAAAGCCGAGAAGCTGCGGGAGCTGATGAACAAGACGCCTGCCCGGATTGGAGTTGGCAGGGCTGGAGTACGGCCGAAAACGAAGGAGTGGCTCAAGTTCCGCTATGACCATGCCGCTGCGGTGGATGCCGTCTATGGCCAGGTCAGTGATACATTGCTGAAGGAGCTAAATTTGTTTAAGGTGAACACGCAGGTAGCGGACAAAGAAACGTATATTATCCGCCCCGATTATGGCAGGAAGCTGGCCGAAGAGGCGAAGCAGATCATTCGCGGGAACTGTGAAGCGTCCCCGACTGTGCAAATTATCCTGTCAAATGGACTGAGCGCCAGTGCTGTCGAGGAAAATGCTGCTGATGTCTATTTATCGTTGCAGCAGGCATTAATGAGTGCCGGCCATAAGCTCGGAACGCCCTTTTACATTGAAAATGGAAGAGTGGCCGTTATGGATGATGTCGGCGAGATTTTACGTCCCGAGGTGATCGTCCTCCTCATTGGCGAGCGGCCGGGTTTGGGAAGCGCGGAATCGTTAAGCGCCTATCTTTGCTATCGCCCGAGAAGCGGCACAATCGAGGCGGAGCGAATGGTTGTTTCCAATATTCATAAAGGCGGAATTCCACCGGTTGAAGCAGGGGCATACATTAGCACCGTCGTCGAGAAAGTATTAACCCACCGGGCAAGCGGGGTGTCGTTGGATAAATAAAAGAAATTGATAAATAATCGATACTATAGGAAGATGAGAAGCGAGCAATAGGCGGGAGAACTCCGCTATTGCTCGCTTTTTTAGTTTTATTGAAAAAAATAAAATACTTATTGTTTATGCAATTCGAGTTAGATAATTTTGATTAAATAAAAAATTTAGAAAACTTATTGATTACGTGCGTTCCTCGTGTTAAGATGTTTTTGGAAACGTTTCCGGATAATTGTAAGCGCTTAAATTATATTCTGAGGAGGGGTAATATGAAACTGAAATTTTTCGTGATAATAGTAGCTCTCTTTGCAATTTTGGGATTAAGTGCATGTACATCACAATCAACTAATAATGATTTGACTAGTAATGACCCGGAAAGTTCAGTGGATGGACCTGAGCCAAGTGAAAATGTAGAGTTTGATCCAAACGATAAAAGTAATTGGCCAAACTCGGTTAGAGTAGGTTCAGCTTCTCTAGGAGGGACTGCCTATGCTTATGCAGGAGGGTATTCTAGCTTAATTCAAAAGTATACAGGCGTAAACTCGGCTGTAGAGGTAACAGGAGGACCCGTTCATAACATTCAGCTTCTGCAAAATCAGGATATTGAGATCGGTGTAGTTACCATGGGACCTGCTTGGGAAGCGTGGTATGGCGAAGGAGAATGGACCGGTGGACAAGAGCTAAGAGATTGGAGAGTATTTTTTCCAATGTATACGTCTTATTTCCATTGGTGGGCTAAAGAAGATACAGGAATTAGAAGTATTGATGACCTTAATGGTAAGAAGGTAGGGGTGGGGCCATCTGGGGGAACGCCGGCTACTTATCTTCCTGAATTTTTAGAGATACTCGGTGTTGAGGCCGAACCTGTTTATGCAGGACTGGGAGATTTAGTTTCGCAGCAAATGGATGGTCTAATACCAGCAGTCGGGTTTGGAGGAGGCATTCCATTTACCTCTGTTCAAGAAGCAGAGTTACAGCATAAATTAAATGTGTTTGGCTTTACCGAAGAACAAGTTAGTACGCTTGTAAGTGAGTATCCTTTTCTTTCTGAAGCAGTCATACCTGCTAATACCTATGAAAATCAACCCGATGTGATGTATAGCCCGTCTATTTGGAACTTAGGTGTAGTGCAAAAAGATTTACCTGATAGTTTTGTTTACCAGGCTACAGACGCCGTCTTATCCCATAATGAGGAACTTATACAAGCGCATGTGGCAGGTGAGGAAACACTAGCTGAAAACATAAAATACAATACATTTCTATGGATGCACCCAGGTGCGATTCGATGGTTTGAAGAAAACGGATATGATCTTCCGGAAGAAGTCTATCCTCCGGAGTATCCGAAAAATGATTAACTCGCACAAGCTCCTCTATACCTCAATAAGAGGGGCTTTCTCTCATAATGTCCAAGGGGAGGGATTGAGAAATGACAATTTCTAAAGGAGAAAGATCGGTTAGTAATAATGAAGGAGGAATAATACAGCGTCAACTAAAAGGCGCAGTCGGAGGATTGTTCTTTTTATTTGCAATTTGTATTACACTTCTTCATTTATATTTATTAAATTTCGCTGCAATCGACCCATGGTTGTTTCGAGCAATGCATTTATTATGTGGTTCAATGCTTGGTTTCGCTTTAATTCCGGGTTGGAATCAAAAAAACCTTGGAAAGATACATTTGATTGACTGGCTTGCAATTTTAGCAAGTGCGATCATTTTTATATATATTTATTATAATATAGATCAGCTTATTTTTAGGGCAGGAGTAACTCCAACCACAATGGATTTTGTCATAGCAATAGTAGGTACGCTGCTTGTTTTGGAATTAACACGGCGTACTTCGGGCTGGTCGTTACCAATTTTATCGCTTATTTTTATTGCTTACGCTTTTTTGGGTCCTTATTTACCGGGAATTTTACAGCATAATGGGTACTCCATAAAACGTTTTTTCTCGTATATATATGGGCTTGACGGGATCTTTGGGGTTACAATTGATGTATCCTCTAAGTATATCCTCTTGTTCATTGCTCTTGGTGCTTTTCTTCAAGCTTCAAAAGTTGGAGATTATTTCATTAACTTTTCATTCTCGGCTGCTGGAGGTTTACGAGGAGGACCGGCTAAAGTGTCTTTACTGGCCAGTGGTTTAATGGGGATGGTCAGTGGAACTTCAGCAGGTAATGTTGTTACAACAGGAAGCTTAACAATCCCATTAATGAAACGAGTAGGATATAAACCGCAATTTGCAGGGGCAACCGAGGCTGCTGCATCTACTGGGGGTCAAATCCTTCCGCCCATAATGGGGGCAGGGGCTTTCCTCATGGCTGAAATGATTGGAATTTCCTACAAAGAGATTATGATTGCGGCGATTATCCCGGCATTGTTATATTTTGTTTCTGTTTATTTTATGATAGATCTAGAAGCAATTAAAATGAAGTTACGGGGTTTGAAGAGAAGCGAATTGCCGAAGATGAAAGATCTTATAAAACAAGCTCACCTTTTTATCCCGATTGTAGTATTAATTTCTGCGATTTTAATGAATTACTCAATTATTCGATCCGGCACTATTGCCATTCTTGCTTGTTTAGTGATAAGTTGGTTTTCTAAACAGACTAGAATGGGTTGGAAGAAAACAGCTGAAGCTTTAG
This sequence comes from Halalkalibacter oceani, assembly GCF_040544555.1. Lineage (NCBI taxonomy): Bacteria > Bacillati > Bacillota > Bacilli > Caryophanales > Bacillaceae > Halalkalibacter > Halalkalibacter oceani. The sequence goes on along the minus strand of NZ_JBEPKD010000008.1, from coordinate 97,796 downwards.
CAGGAGCTGCTCGGTCCGTTGTTCAATTAATTTCTATATGCGCATGTGCGGGAATTATTGTAGGAGTTATAGCTCTTACTGGAATTGGAGGAAAGTTTGCTAATTTGTTAATAACATTGGGGTCTTCCAGTCAACTATTAGCATTAGTAGCAACAATGATCCTTGCGATAATACTTGGAATGGGGATGCCGACAACAGCTGCATATGCTATTGCTGGTTCTGTTTTAGCTCCAGGATTGATTCAAGTGGGGATAGAACCTCTCTTTGCTCATATGTTTATTTTTTATTTTGCTGTCTTATCTGCTATAACTCCTCCTGTAGCTGTTGCAGCATTTGCTGCTGGTGGAATTGCTGGTACAGATCCTTTTAAAACGTCTCTTCAAGCATTTAAATTAGGGCTTGCTGCTTTTATTGTTCCATATATGTTTATTTACAGCCCTTCAATTTTAATGAAAGGTAGTTCCTACGAGATTGCATTAACGATTTTGACAAGTATAATTGGAATTTATCTTTTGGCCTGTGCCGTTCAAGGATATTTCTTTGGAAAAGCAAGATGGGTTCAGCGAATAGTTCTGTTGATCGCAGCTTTGACTTTAATTAATGGATCTATATTTTTTGACTTTATTGGTATCGCGTTAGCTCTTCTAGCATTTTTGATTAATAAGATGTTTCCAGATCATTTGTCGTCGCAAGATAATAATGTTAAGTTCTAATGTAAAGGAATGAGGGTAAAAAATGTTTAGTTAAGGTGAGGTAGTTGCATCTTAATTGTATCTTTTTAATGATTTGATGATTTCATTGAAAAATTTCGAAAATTTGATATTCTTACATTAAAAGACCTTACTCAGAGGGCTAGGGGAAATACTTAATGAAAAAAAATAAAGTTACAATTAAAGATGTAGCAAAGCATGCAGGTGTAGGCATAGGCACTGTATCAAGGGCAATAAATGGTTCAGGAGAAATAAATGCAGAAACAAAACTGAAAGTGTTTAAGAGCATTCAAGACTTAGGATATACCCCTAATCGGATAGCTCGCACTATGAGAACAAAACAATATAAACAAATCGCTTTATTTGTGAATATTTCCAATGTAGCCTTTACCCAAATAGCTAATGGTATTTCTCAATATTTAGATACCGTTGGCTATTCTGTCTCTTTATGTAACGTTGGAGACGATGAGGATGTTAGAGTCAAAATATTAGCGGCGTTAGAGAATCAACATCTGGATGGAATTATAATTGCTCCGCCACGAGAAGATAATCTTAATTTAAGCGAAATTGTTAATCAAATGGGGATTCCTATTGTAACGATGGACAGGGACATACCTGGTATACCTGCGGGTGTATATACTGATTACTTCACTTCTGTTAATAAAGCTGTACAATACCTATTATCGCTTGGTCATCGGGGAATTGCCTTAATTGGAGGTTCTCATACCCGCCGTCAATTTCGAAAAAGCAAAGAAGGTTATGAACAAGCCTTCATTGACAGTGGTATTGAGAATACAGGGGAAGGGATCATTATTGAAAGTGACCTTTCAAGCCAAGGCGGTAAGAAGGCAATGAATGATCTTTTACCGAAAATTAGAAACGGCACGATAACAGCGATTTTTTCGTTGAATCATTATATCTTTCATGGGGTTTTACAAGTGATAAGGGATAATCATCTGCGATATCCAGAGGATATTTCCATTATCACGTTTGAGGACTATGAACTAACACATTTGTTAGATCCCCCGGTAACCGTTATTCGGCGTCCCTTAAATGACATAGGTTACAGTGTTGCGCAAATATTAATCCGTTATATTAATGAACCGGAACTCTACGGCAAAATTGAACCTTTTAGAATTCCTACCGAATTTATTATAAGGGAATCGTGTGGCTTCTTAAAACGACAATAACATATGGTATTAAAATTATCTAAGGCAACTTATACCGCTTCAGTCTGTCGACAAAGTCGACAGGCTATTTTGTTTCGTAGTCAAGGTTTAGCTCTTCGTCCTCGCTACCGGGATGGGGGGCACGCTTTCCGCAGGCGGGCGTTGAATTAACCGGCTGCGCCGGTGGATTTCAACCTGCCCTTCTCTCCTGCAGGAGTCGGCCCTCCCATCCCGTTCGCTTTTTCTAGTGGGAAATAGGGAGGTGGCTTCTCCGCAAAAAAAGACGTGAATACAGCTCTAATCCAAATATGTGTCAGGACTGTTCAGTGCTTTCCCAATGTACCAAAACACCATAAGAAGCTGGTCTTATGCCACATTTGTCAGGATGCGTTGGACGAACCTGAAGGGGCTCAAAAAAATTTCCATGCAGACGATGCTTGTTTTTGCTGCCATAAATCTGAAAAAACTGGCGATGTGGCACTGAAGGAATACCAAACCGATAGTGCCATCTTCGGAAAACCATACGAAAAATGCAAAACGGCTTTGAGAGTCCTTTCTCAAAGTCGTTTTGTCTACGGTCTGAGGCGGCTTAACCACCTTTTTTTATTTTATCTGCAAATGAAATCAGGTTAAAAAACAAAAAAGTAATTCCGGAATGATGGAAATAATATAGTTTTAAAAATTAAATATATTCAGAATTATTATTGACGTCGAGCATGAGAAGTGAGATAATTTTATTGGAAACGTTTCCGGGATGAAAAGATTTATTTATAAGGAGGCATAAACATGGAAGCATTGACGAAAATGAAATCACTAATTAAAGATGTGGAGGTTATTCCGGTTCGGGTAGCTTTAAACAAAACTTTTAAAGGCAGTCATTACTATATGACGCATCGTTGTACTATTATTACCCGAATTACTACTGAGGACGGGGTCGTAGGAGAAATCTATAATGGTGATGAAATGGAAGAGGCTCAGGCCCAGATAATAAAGATGATTACAAATGAAATGGCGCCTTTGATTAAAGGTAAAAATATTTTTCAAGTAAATAAAATATGGGAAGAACTATTACCATTTACCTTTGATATTTTAGCTGATCGTAAAATTGCTCTTCAAGCATTAGCGTGTATAGATAGTGCTATATATGATGCTATAGGTAAAACCTTGTCAATTCCCTTATATCAGCTGTGGGGGGGTTATCAAGAAAAGTTACCAGTTATGTTGATTGGAGGTTATTACCAAGAAGGGGTAGAGTACGATCCGGAAGCTATTAAAGAGGATATAGAATCTTACAAAGAATTAGGAGTAGCCGGTGTTAAATTCAAAGTAGGAGGAAGGAAGCCTGAGATTGATGCGAAGCGCGTAGAGATAGCCAGGTTAGCAGCAGGTGAGGAGTTTATAATAGCAGTGGATGCTAATCAAGGCTGGACAGTAATGGAAGCGCTTCATTTTGCTGAACGAATTAAAGACTATAACATTCGTTGGTTTGAAGAGCCTTGTCACTGGTACAATGACAAAACGATGATGCGGGACGTACGGTTCATGTCTGGAATCCCTATTACTGGAGGACAGAGTGAAGTTTCAGCTGCAGCTTGTATTGAGTTAATGAAAGCAGGATCGATTGATGTTTGTAATTTTGATGCAAGCTGGGGAGCTGGCCCAACGGCATGGAAACAAGCAGCAGCAGCAAGTTGGGCTTTAGGTATTCAGATGGCCCACCATGAAGAACCGCAAGTATCCGCCCACCTATTAGCGTCGATTCCGAATGGAACCTACTTGGAAGTTTTTCACCCTGATAGGGATCCCTTATTTTATAACATAATTGAGAATAGAAACCCTTTCATAAATGGGTATTATGAAGTACCGAACGGGCATGGATTTGGAATCGAGCTGAATCGGAGCTACGTAGATAAGCATCGTTTGGATAAATAAAGTTTGCCTCACATAGTATGTTCTTTCTAAGGAGGATAGTTAATGAAAATTACAGATGTAAAAGTAATTCCTGTTAATAGGTTTCTTTTTGTTGAAGTTCACACAGACGAAGGTATTGTTGGATTAGGTGAATCAGGGTGCTGGGGTTTTTTAGACGCATCGGCAGAGGCAGTTAAGAGCTTTAAAACCTACCTTTTAGGCCAAGATCCTTTACGGATTGAGCATCATTGGCAATATATGTATCGAAGCTTTCATTTTCGCGGGGCAGCAATTATGGGCGCTTTGAGCGCGATCGATATTGCTTTGTGGGACATAGCAGGAAAGTACTTAAATGCCCCGATTTATCAATTGCTTGGTGGGAAAGTTCGTGACAAAGCAAGAGTGTACTATCATGTCGGAGGAGAAACGACAGAAGATCTAATCAATAACCTCAAATTGGCAAAGCAAAGAGGGTTCACAGCGGTTGGTCATTTGACTCCTTTTTTGGACGAAGATAGAGAATTACCATATTACGAAACGTATGCTGAGAAGATAGGAAATGCAATTGAGAGAGTTCGCTTGTATAGGGAAGCTGTTGGTGATGAAGTCGATCTGTGTATTGAAATACATAGAAGGCTTAAACCAGCGGAGGCAATTGCTTTTGCTAAAGGAATTGCACAATATCATCCATTCTTTATCGAGGATCCTACTACACCTGATAACTTTGATTCAATGACTCATATAGCAAATAACATTGATATCCCACTTGCAACAGGTGAAAGGTTCCATACACCTCAAGAGTTTGCTCATCTTTTAAGCAGAAATGCTGTTGATTATGTCAGGCCAGATGTATGTATGTGTGGCGGCATAACAGGTGCTAAAAAAATTGCTGCGTTAGCAGAGGCACATGATGCGATGGTTGTTCCTCATAATCCATTAAGCCCTGTTAGTACAGCAGCTTGTATTCAAATTGCCGCAAGCATTCCAAATTTTGCATTACAGGAGTATCCAGGTGATGACAGAGCTTCAGCGACAGAGCGGTATATTGCAGCTAAGACTGATGATAAAGATAAATCGTTCAGTCAAGCCGATGTGGTTAAGAAAACCTTGCCTTGTGAAGATGGCTATATTCTTATTCCTGAACTTCCGGGTGTAGGGGTAGAGTTGGCAGATGATGTCGAAACACGGTTCCCGTATTCTAGAAGAGAAATTCGAACCCGCCTTCATGTGGACGGTTCAGTAGTAGATCAATAAACTTATAGGAAAGGTCTCAGGTGGTTCATTGTCATCCGCTTGAGGCCTTTTTATATTCAGAATTTATCACCTTCAGTAATCTTATTACAAACTGAAGATTAACAAATAAAAGGCCACCTTCTTTGCTTCATTAACTTGGGTATCAGGAGCTTTTCCCTGCTCCAAAGGAAAAAGCGCATTCCCTATTTATAAAGAAACGATAAAATAGACAGAGATGAAAAAAGCACATGGTACATTGTAGTCAGGAGGAATAAGCATGGATGCACGATTATTGTTAGTAGAGGATGATCCGGAAATTGCCCGTGTCATTCGAGATGCGTTTTCCCGGGAAGGGTATGAGGTGACGTGGGCCACGACCGGACTGGAAGGCTGGGAGGATTTTTTGCGAGACACGTTTGATCTTGTGCTCGTTGATTTGATGCTGCCTGAAATGGATGGCTTTACTCTTTGCCGGAATATCCGCTGGAAAAGCGATATTCCGTTATTAATTATCAGTGCCCGGACGGAAGATGAGGATAAGGTGAAAGGGCTCGTTGACATTGGCGCGGACGATTATGTGCAAAAGCCGTTTAGCATTACCGAACTGAAAGCGCGGGTAGAATCGGCAATCAAACGCTGGCACCGCTATAAGGGGACGGCTGATTTCAGCGACACGACCGTCTATGATAACGGGTTAATGATTAACTGGGAGCAGCAAAAGGTGTTCGTCGATGCAAAGGAAAAAGAGCTGACAGTGAAGGAATTTGAGTTGCTTAAGCTTCTGACTCAGCATCCAAACCGGATCTTTTCTAAAAGCGAACTGTATCAGCATGTATGGCTGCAGGTCGATGCAAATGGACTGCATACCGTCACCGTTCATGTGAAGTCATTGCGGGAAAAACTTGGCGATCCGGTGAAAAGTCCCCGCTTTGTCCAGACCGTATGGGGAAAAGGCTATCGCTTTATCGGGGAGCCAACATGAAGCTGAAGACATGGCTGCTGCTCTCTTACTTTATCGTAATGGTTCTTCCACTGGCGGGCGCTTATTTCCTTGTCGCTTCAATTCAGGCCTATCATCATGAGCAAAATGTTGAGGAGTATTTTCAAACATGGTCTGAACTCCAGGCGATTATTGACGCGCTCGATGATCCGCTGCTGTACCAGCCAGCCATCGACTGGACGAGTGTTGAAGAGTTGACCAATGCTCAATTGTCCATTTCGCTTTATAATCGTGACGGTTTTACTTTATACAGTTCCACTCCATGGAACACCTCCTCCTTCGCCACTCCGCTGGACAGATTATATCAGGATTTATACAAGCTGGAGCAGGGGCACCGGGCATACAGTTACAGACAGCCCGTTTTTGAAAGAAATGAAGTGATTGGTTTTTTTGAAGTGCAAGTTGGCCGAAGTGAATGGCTCGCTGCTGTTGAGGAAAGAAGCTGGCTGACGTTCGCCGGATTGGCGCTCCTGTTTCTAGTTATCTATATGAGCGTCATTTTACTGCTTAATCGGAAATTAAACCGGCGGTTAAAGCTGTTAATGGAACAGATGACGGCATTTGCCAACCGTCAAGAGATCGAGGAAGTCAGAACCAATGAGGATGAAATCGGGCTGCTGACAGAGCATTTTTACCGGATGAAAAGGCAAATCGAAGACGCGCGAAAAGCGGTCGAGAAAGAGCAAAAGGAAAAGGAATATATGATTGCCACGCTGTCGCATGACTTAAAAACGCCCTTAACGTCGATTCGCGCCTATACCGAAGAAATTCTCCATTCAGGAGACAGGTTGGCCGAGGAGGAACGGAAGGAATACCATATGATCGTGCTTGATAAAGCCAATTATATGAAACAGATGCTCGATGACCTGCTGATGTTCACGCTGATGCAATCATCCAATTATGAGATGACGTTCGTCAAGGTCGAAGGTCAGGAGTTCTTCGAAATGCTCGTTGCGGATTATGAGCCGCTCTGCCGCGAAAAAGGGATCACCATTCATGTGAGCTGTGAGGTGAGCGGCGCGTATTTCGTCAATCCGCAACAGCTGATGCGGGTGGCGGACAATTTGATGAGCAATGCTATCTTGCATACCGCGCCAGGCAAAACCATTTGGCTGGCGGTGTTTTCGGACACATGCTGGCAGCCGGAGTGGCTTTTTCCATTTGCCGCAGAGCAGATGCCGTTTGCGGAGGAAGCGCTCTATCTGGTCGTGCAAAATGAAGGGAAAGGCGTCAAGAAGGAACAAGGACCGTATGTGTTTGATCCGCTTTACCAGGCCGATCAGGCGAGAACGAAGAAGGAATCCCGAGGAACGGGACTTGGGTTGAGCATTACAAAGCAAATTATCGAAAAGCATGGCGGCGAGGTCTGGTTTTTCTCAGAAGAGGAGTCCGGTACATGTGTCATTTGCCGCTTACCAAAACATGAAGGGGAAGGTGAGGAAGATGAACAAAAGGAATTTCGGTAAAGCAGCTGGTCTCGCGGGACTCTCCCTGCTGTTATTTGGGTGTGCCGCTGGCGGTAGTCAGTATTCTCCAGAGCAGGTGCTGAGCCAGGCGTTAGAGGAGCAGGAAGGTATTCAGGCCTACTATGGGGAGGCGCAAGTGACGACCAGCGAGGGTGATAAGGTGATTGACCAATACAGCTTGAAGGAATGGGTTAGCGCGGATGGGAAGAGGCGGATCGACCTTGTGAACAGTGAGGGCGATTCAACGGAAATCTCTGTCAATACAGGAACGGCATTTATCAGCTACCAGCCGTTGGCGAATAAGGCAATGCGCTTCGACAGCTCGGAGGATGAGCTTTCTGCGCTTACGCCGATGTCTCCTAAGCAGCAGGCTGAGCACTTATTAAGTCTCATTCGCGATACGCACGCGATTTCAGCCGGACAGGAAGCGGAAATTGCCGGCCGGGTCGCTCATCATTTGATCGCGACGGCGAATGAAGAAGGCAAAATGCTCGGTGATCAGGAAATTTGGGTCGATAAAGAGAATTGGATGATCTTGAAAAATGTCTCCAGCTCAGGCAACTTGACGATCGATTGGACATATACGATGGTTGATTTTGAGGCTGAGATCACGGATGATCTTTTTGAACTGGAGCTGCCTGAAGATGTGGAATGGCAGGATCTGAGTATTAAGGATCCGAAGGAGTTGACATTAGATGAAGCGATTGAATATGTCGGCAAGCCGTTTTCCTACATTCCTGAAACCGACGGGCTTGCGATTGAACGAATTGAAGTGATGGAGCTTCAAGGGGAATGGGACCGCGCGGAAGTGACAATCGAATATGTGAAAGAAGGAGTCCCACATTTTTCGGTAACGGTATTTGAAGCATCGGAGCAGATGGAAGAGGAGTCTGCTTCCTTGGGGGAAGAAAAAATAACGATTCGCGGGCAAGAGGGGTCGTACTTAGAGTTAAATGAATTCCGCTCGCTAGTATGGCAGGAAGAGGGACTTTCCTATTCGGTTATCCTGGCTCATCCAGAGCTTACTGCCGACGAGTTTATTGAGTTGAGTGAGAAGATGATTGTTGCTGAATAATGAAAAGGGAGCGGAACAATGATTTCGTTAGCAATTGGCATTGCAGCTGCCGGTTATTTTATCGGCGAAGGGCTGAAGAACTTTTATAATCCTCAGGCGGAGGGTTTGCTCGACTCGGCTGAAGATGAGTACGAGCTGATCCGGGAGAAAGATGTTCATGATTTCCTGAATATCTCCAAGGAGGATGCCCGAAGCTTAACGGTCGAGCACCCGGATATTCCCCATGTCGTCTTAAACGGCACGATCTATTATCCGAAGCACAAACTCCGCGAATGGGTGATGCAGCTTGGTGAGTCGTAATCTGACAGGCTCAGCAGAAGAGGTTTCGAGCCTCGTTTAATGTTTGAAATGAAACAGAGGATTAGGCTGGGATAAAGGGTGTAAACCTTTGCCCAGCCTTTAAGCAATGAACGGAGCGATGGCTGCTGTCTCCATCTCGCTTTACGCGAGTATTAATTGGAGGAATATGTTAATCTATTCATAATGTAAGAGAGTTTACCAAGTCTGAAAGGGGATATGCGCAATGGGAAATGTCATTCCGGAAGTTACTCTTCATGACGGGATTACTATACCCGTCATTGGGTTGGGGACGTATCAATTAAGGGGTGAGCAAGGCGCTGAGGCGATTCGGGGTGCGATTGATGAAAGAGGCTATCGCCTGATTGATTCGGCCTATAATTATGAAAATGAGGGAACGGTAGGGGAAGCGATTAGACGCAGCTCGATTCCAAGAGAAGAGGTAATCGTTACCTCCAAGCTGCCGGGGCGTTACCAGGAATATGAAAAAGCTGAAATTGCGATTCGGGAATCGTTATTTCGCGCGAATCTTGACTATTATGACCTGTATCTCATTCATTGGCCGAACCCTAAACAGGATCACTATGTGGAAGCGTGGCAAGCTTTAATTCATGCGAAGAAGCAAGGGCTGATCCGTTCGATCGGGGTTTGCAATTTTTTACCGGAGCATCTTGAGCGTCTGGAGCGGGAGACGGGAATCAAGCCAAGTATTAATCAAATTGAGCTGCATCCTTTCTTTAATCAGGCCGAACAAAGAGCGTGGCATGAAAGCAACCAGATTAAGACTCAATCCTGGAGCCCGCTGGCGAGAGCCAATCAGGTTTTTCAAAACAAGACACTTCAGCAGCTTGCCGATAAATATCATAAGTCGGTTTCACAGGTGGTGTTACGGTGGCATTATCAGCTCGGCGCAATTTCCATTCCGAAATCTGCTTCTCCGGAAAGACAGCTCGAGAATATTTCCATTTTTGATTTTTCTTTAGAGGAAGCCGATATGAGGGCAATCTCGGATGTAACGCGTCCGGATGGAAGGATGAAAAATCAGGACCCGGCGATATACGAGGAATTTTAAGTGCTTGAGACAAAGGGGCACCGTTTCCCGGCTTCTATTGAATTAGGGCTGGGAACCCGCTCTTTGGCTGTCCTTTTCAGCTGAAAAATGGAAGGGGAGATCTTATAAAAAATTGGTCAGGCCATCAAACAGCTTGACAAATCGGCCAAATTATCGGAATATTTAGTAGAGGAGTGAGAGAATGTTTTTTAAACCAATTGAAAAAAAGGAAAAGCTTTATGTAAAAATTGCAGATCAGATTAATAAAGCGATTCAAGAAGGTAATTTCAAAATCGGCGATAAATTGCCGGCGGAAAGAGAGATCTCGGCTCAATTGGGGGTAAGTCGGGCATCGGTTCGTGAGGCGTTAGCCGTTTTGGAAATTATGAACATTATTGAAATCAGGGTAGGTGATGGCTCGTACATTAAAAACAAGGCTTCGAATTTTGATTTTGAAATCAAAAAGATGAAAAACAGCAGCGCATATGAGTTAATTGAAGCCCGGATTCATATTGAAACGTTAGTGACGAAACTGGCGATTGAACGGGCAACGGAACAGGATATTGCAGATATTGAGCATACCGTGGTTGAAATGAGAAGGCTGATAAACGATGAAGATCAGCTGGAGGAATTTTTTAAGTATGGGGCTATGTTTCATACGAAAATAGCGGAAGCGACGCATAATGAAATATTGACGCAGATCGCTACATCCTTGCTTGAACAAAGCAACCACCCGCTGTGGGGCCATCTTAATATGAAAGCAATATTGAATTACGAAGTAAGGCTTCATCAGCTTCAGGAGCATGAAGGAATTTTGGAGGCGATGAAGCAAAAGGATATGGAAAAGGCGGAGGAAATGATGGCCCATCATCTTGAGCACTTAACAAATTTAATTTTTGATTGAGTATAACCGTTCTTAAAGGGGGTGATTGATCATAGACAAGGGTGAAGAAAGTCGAGCGATGATGACAAGGAATGGAGGAAAACAATGTTAGATACAATAATTAAAAATGGAACAGTCATTAATGCTGATTCCACACAACAGGTAGACGTAGGCATCAAAGACGGAGAAATTGTTCAGCTTGGAAATGCCGCTTATTTTCCAGAGGCAAGAAAGACAATCGACGCCTCCGGGATGGAAGTGTATCCAGGGATGATCGACTCCCATGTCCATATTAATTTCAAGCTTGGTGAGTTTTCAACCTTGGATTCTTTTAAACAGGCTTCCCTGGCGGCTGCTTATGGAGGAACGACTTCCCTGATTGAATTTGCCATTCCGTATGAGGGCGAAACCCCGCTTGACGCCTTGCAACGACGATTGGAAGAAGCGCAGGGTGAATGCTATGTAGATTATTCCTTTCATGGCTGCTTCACAGAAGCGAACTTAGATCATCTTGAACAAGTGGAGCAGCTCATTCAAGCCGGGATCCCGAGCATTAAAATGTTCACTGTCTATGATAATCTCGTACGGGTGAATAAGGGTGCGATCTATGACATATTGAAACTGATTGCCAAACATGACGGCTTAGCTCTTTTTCACGCAGAGAATAATGACATCATCAGCCGGGCGATCAACCAATTCGTAGCGAATCAACAGCTGACACCTATTTATCACGCGAAAAGCAGATCGACGATGGCAGAGGCTGAGGAAGTCGCAAGTCTGTTAGCTTTAATCGAAGATACGGAAGCTGCCAGCTTATTTGTCCATCTGAGTACAGGCAAAGTAAAAGAGCTTCTTCAGCACTATAAGCAAAAGAAGAATCTACCTGTTTTCACAGAGATGTGCACGCATTATCTCTCATTAGACGAAGAAGTTTACGAGAAAGAGAATGGGCAGCTCTATATTTGCAGTCCGCCGATCCGGGAGAAAGAAGAAACAGAACGCTTATGGGATATGATATCAGAAGATTTAGTTGATATGATCAACAGCGATCATTGCTGCTATAATATCGAACAAAAAAATAAATACGCCACTCATTTTCCAAGCGCGCCAAACGGGTTGCCGGGGATCGAAACGAGAGGGATCGTCTTCTATTCGGACGGCGTGCAAAGCGGACGGGTCTCACGGGAGAAATTCGCAGAGTTAACATCAACAAATATCGCAAAAGTAATGGGGATGTACCCTAAAAAAGGAAAAATAGGCATTGGGAGTGACGCAGATATAACCATTGTTGACCCCACATCAACACAGCTGCTCACGGCCCAACACCTACACATGCAAACTAATTATACACCATTTGAGGGAAAAAAAGTGAGAGGAAAAGTATCTCATACTTTAGTAAGAGGACATCATGTTATTTCCGATGGCGAACTGAATCAGGACGATTGTTATGGAACTTTCATCAAGAGAACAAAGCCAATGACAGGAGGTAATCATGGAAAATAATGCTAAGGTTAATCAACAATCAAATGGTGCTGGACTAAGCTTGAGCAATAAAGATATTATGCCAACCAAATTATCAGACCGGACCGTGACGAGCATCGGCTTTTTTATGATTTGTGTCGGAATGTATGTGCAGCTCGTTTCGTTCATCGCAGGAGCGCAGCTTTACCCTTCGCTTTCTCCGGTAGCGATTATTTTGACAGCTGTTCTCGGTAATGTCATTGTCTGGGTTCTTCTTGTATTAACCGGGGATATCGGGCTAAAGCACGGTATTCCGTATGCTGTTTATATTCGAGCACCTTTCGGCTATCTCGGGGCTCATATTCCTGGCCTGATTCGCGCACTTCCAGCGATTTTCTGGTTCGGTTTTCAGACGTGGCTCGGCTCAATGGCGATCAATGAAATCATCATTGCGTTGACGGGCTATTCAAATTTAACACTGATTATTATCATTTTTGGTGCCTTTCAGATTTGGAATACAGCTTCAGGAATTAACGCGATTGAAAAATTTGACTGGGTGGCAACGCCTGTTTTATTCGTAACAGGGCTGTATATTTTATATTTCTTAATCAACAGATATGAAATTACAATGGCAGATTTCCTAAGCCCGGGCGACGGCGGAATCTCTTTTATTACCGGGATGGCGATTATGGCCGGGGCGCAAATTACAATGGCGGTCAGTATCGCTGATATGACACGCTTCATGAAAAGAAGCGAGAGTGACAGCTTTTTCGTATTAAACCGCGGCAGCATTCATTCACAGTTCTGGGGGTTAATTCTCCCGATGGGTCTTTTTGTCGCTATTGGGATGGTCAGCGGCATTGCGACGGGTGAATGGAATCCGATTACCGTTATGACGGAAGTGTTCCAGGATAATAAATTTTTGTTAATCTTTGTGTTAGGAGCGTTTGTCATTTTTGCTCAAATAGCTTCTAATACAGGTCAAAACCTGATGCCGCCTGGTTATGTATTTGTGAATCTTTTCCCAAATAAAATCAAGTTCAGTACGGCGGTCATCATTGCCGGGATTATCGGCTTGCTTATCCAGCCATGGCAATTTGCCGATTACACGTCAACGATCTTATTAATCATCTCTTGTCTGCTTGGACCTATTCTTGGGATTATGGTCAGTGACTATTATTTCATCAGAAAACGCAAACTGTCGATTGATGATTTATATGATGCTAATGGCCAGTACAGATACGCCAATAATTTCAATCCGGCTGCGTTTATCGTTTTCATTCCGGGAATTCTGTCCGGTATCTTCTTTCCGGATTATGCCTTTTTCATCGCGATGGTTGTAGGGGCGGCGGTCTACTATCTATTGATGAAGCATTGGATTCTAAAAAAATATCCGCAAAAAGAAGTTGAAATGTAACTGCAATAAACTTTGGTGAGTGAAGCATTGCCATGATGCCAAAGCGGGTTTTTAGGTTCTAAGTGAATGTCAGGACGGACGAAGGCTCCGTCTCCCATTTGCTTAGAACCTTTTTTAGGTTGACGGACATCCGAATGATCAGTATGATGGATATGTATTGAAAACAAATTTATATTTTGTTTGCAATAAAACAAACTTATAATGGATGTGTTTAATATGGAGCTGTCTGAACGGTTTTGGGAAGCATCGCTTGATGAGTTAAAACAGGGCTTTGTCGAAGAGCAGCATTCGTACAGTTGTCTGCTATGCGGGGAAAAAATTGAAAAGGGTGTAATCTATTCCTATGAGAACGTATCATATGAGGCGGAGAGGTATATGAGGATTCATATTGAAAAAGCACACAGCTCTGTCTTTGACTACCTTTTAGGAATGGATAAGAAGCTGACGGGGGTAACCGATCACCAGAAAAAGCTGCTTCGCCTTTTTTATCAAGGGAAGAGTGACAAGGAAATTCAAGCGGAACTCGAGATCGGCAGTCCGTCGACAATCCGGCACCACCGTTTTGCTTTGAAGGAAAAAGAAAGACAGGCGAAAACATTTTTGGCGATGATGGAATTGCTGAAGGAAAAGGATCAGCACGCCCCGGCTTTTATCCCTGTACACAAAACGGCGACAATGGTCGATGACCGCTACAACATTACCGAGGAAGAGGAGAAAGCGGTCATTACCAAGTTTTTTCCGGGCGGAGTTGACAAGCCGCTAAAGAAATTTCCGCCAAAGGAAAAGCAGAGACTTATCGTCCTTAGAGAGATCGTCAAGCAGCTCGACCCAGATTTCGTTTATAACGAAAAGGAACTCAATCAAGTACTGAAGCCGATCTACGACGATTATGTGATGATTAGAAGATATTTAATCGAATATGGCTTTCTCGATCGAAAACCCGATGGCAGCGCCTATTGGTTAAGGACATAAAGGAGCCATTATAAGAAGCTGGTTTGAGCAGGGCTTGAAAAGAAATGACCGGCCCAGCCAAGAAAAGCCAGGCCACCACAATTTAATGAAACGTTTGTTTAACAACGTGGAGTCGACGTGTGGCTGATTTTTTTAGGTTAACGGAGTCTGATCGACGTTCAAGCCTCTTCAATGAGAACGAGATTCCGTTAATCGGCAAAATGTAACTAATGATAACGGGAATGTGGATCCTTCTTCTTCAGGTGAGTTAGTGATTCGTTCGTTTCAGCATTTAGGTCACCTACATTACTTCCTAAAAAATTGTGCTAAAATAAAACATAATCATTCCCTGAAGCGATGAGTCGGATTGGGGCGGGCGGGTTTTCCTGTCCGTCGTCAGTCTTAGAGGAGGGCAAGTAATGGAGCAGCAGTTACATGAGTTTGCGTTTAGGACAGCTGAACCAGATTCCTGTGGGTACTGGGCAGAGCCGGTAACGTTTGTTGTTTATCGTCAGCAGTCGGTTCAGGAATGGGCGCGGCTGATCCGGAAAGCGGTTCATCCTCTTATCGTGATTGATGAGCAGAACGAGGTGTGGGGGACAATTGAAGCGAATACGATGCTGCGGCTGCTGACAGAGGTTGAGTCGCTGGAAAGTGTGCTTCCGCTGGAGGCGTTGGAAGAGGTGGCGTTTGTCGAGAGCAGTTCCTCGATCCATGACATTCGTTTTAACGATTTACCGCTCGTGCTTGTTAAGCATGAAAGCGGACTGGCGGGGGCGATTACAAAGGAACGGTGGCGACAAGCGAATGAGCATTTTCTTCGGGCGGATCATCAGCAGAAGGCAATTTTGGAAACGATTCTTGAAAGCGCTTACGAAGGAGTTGTCATTGTAGACAAACAAGGGAAAATTGTCAGTATGAACAAAGCTTATTTAAGCTTTCTTGGGAAAAAGACCGAGCAGGAAGTGATTGGAAAATTTGTTGGTGATGTGATTGATAATACCGAGCTTCATCATGTCGTGAAGTCCGGTATGCCGCAAAGAGGCAAGGTTCAGATTATTCAAGGCCAGAAAATGGTTGTTCACCGCATCCCGATTTGGCAGAGACAGGACATTATTGGTGCGATTGGCATGCTGATCTTTGAGGGAGTATCGGAGCTCTATCAGATTTTGCAGCAGGCGGGCCCGGCCATGGCTGAGCAGGGCAAAGCGGGAGAACCTTCGACCGACAGCTTCTACTCCTTTGAACAGATGATCGGAAAAAGCAGGGCATTGCAGACATGCAAAAGCTTTGCGCGGAAAGCAGCGCGGACAAAGGCGACCGTTTTAATAACAGGGGAGAGCGGAACAGGGAAGGAGTTATTTGCGCGTTCGATCCACCATCTCAGTTCTCAGAATGAGGGACCGTTTGTTGCGGTCAATTGCGCGGCCGTTCCTGAATCATTGCTGGAAGCAGAGCTGTTCGGCTACGAGGAAGGAGCTTTTACCGGAGCGAAGCGCGGCGGGGCCAGCGGAAAGTTTGAGCAGGCGTCCGGGGGGACGTTGTTTTTAGATGAAGTTGCTGACATGTCGCCGGCGATGCAGGCAAAGCTCCTCAGAGTGCTGGAGACGAAAGAGCTTACGAGAGTCGGGGGCAGCGGTTCGATGCGCGTAGATGTTCGGCTGATTGCCGCAACGAATACGCGTCTGGAAGGGTTAGTAGAGTCGGGGGCATTCCGTCAGGATCTCTACTACCGTTTGAATGTGATTCCGCTTCAGCTGCCGCCGTTGCGGGAACGAATAGAAGACATTCCTCTCCTGCTCAGTCATTACATGGAGAGATGTGCCGCCGACTATCAAATGAAGAATAAGGAGTTTAAGGAAGAGGCCTTGCGTCTGCTGCTCTCTTATCATTGGCCCGGAAATGTCCGGGAGCTGGTGAATACGGTTGATTATGTGATGACGATGGCTGACGGGACCGAGGTCGGCCAGGCCGATCTTCCACGAGCCTTTCAAAATCCGGCGGTTCTCGCGTCATCATTAAAAGAAGCGGCGGATGCCGGCGAAAAACATAAAATTAGCGAGGTGCTGCTGGAGGTTGGGGGGAACAAGACGGAAGCGGCAAAACGTCTTGGTATTCATCGCGCTACGTTATACCGCAAATTAAAAGAGTTTCAGTTAGATTGAGACCCGCCTGTAGAGAAGGAACAAGAGAGGCGGAAAAGCGAGTCTTTTTCTCTTGTTCCCTGTTTTTGCTAAAGGGACGTTTACGAATACGTGAAATGAGGTTTTCTTTTTTCAATAAAGGCACTGACTCCTTCATTAAAATCCTTTGAACAATAAGAGTCATAGATTAAGGCTGCCAGCTCCTCTGTATCCTTAGTCGCTCCTTCCAACACTTTATGAATGACATGTTTGGCCCCTCTGACGGAAAGTTGGGCGTTTTTTGCAATATCTTTGGCGTATTGGTACGTTTGATCGACAATGTCCTCTGCTTGATAGATTCGATCAATCAGGCCGATCGCGAAGGCCTCCTCTGCGGTGAGGATTCGACCGGTGTAAAGCAGATCCTTTGTTTTGGCCGGTCCGATTAAATTGATCACATTTCTTGTTCCGGTGGTATTGTATATATGCCCGATTTTAGCCGGGGTAATGGCGAATTTGCCTGTTTCAGTAGAAAAGCGGAAATCACAGGCGCAGGCAATTTCACAACCGCCGCCGATGCAAAAGCCTTGAATGAGCGCAATCGTCGGTTTCGAGAAGGTCATAATTCGTTTTTCCGCTTCTAACACGATTTTATTATGGTTTATCGCCGCGTCGGGATTGTTTTGAAACGTTTTGAATTCATGAATATCGGCGCCTGCCGCAAAGGCGGTTTCATCGACACCGCGAAAGATCACAATCTTCACTTCACTATCCGTTTCAAATGATTCGATTAGCTCCGTAATGGTCTTCCACATTTCTAAATTCAAAGCATTTCTTTTTTTCGGCCGGTTTAAATAAATCGTCGCGATCGATCCGTCTCTTTCTGAATAAACCGTTCCTCTCGTCATTTTGCCTCCCTCCCGGCATGCAGGCGTTTGCGCGATTCCACCATTTTTGCGGCGATGGCGATGGCGCGTTTCATGGGACCGGGGTCTGCGATGCCTTTTCCTACGATATCAAATGCTGTCCCATGCGCCGGGGTTGTAATAACCGTCGGCAGCCCGGCACTGACACTTACCCCTCTTTTGAAGCCGATCAGTTTAAAGCCAATTTGAACCTGGTCATGATACATGCCGAGGACAACATCCATCTCCCCTTCGACTGCTTTAAGGAAAATTGTATCAGCAGGGTAGGGGCCGCTAATGCTAATTCCTTCCTTTTTCGCCTGTTCGACAACAGGGGCAATCACTCTAATTTCTTCATCGCCAAACAAACCGCCTTCCCCGCCATGGGGATTGAGCGCACAAACGCCGATTCTCGGACAGCTGTACCCGACTTCTTTCAATGTTTGGTTGGCTAAAAGGATTGCCTGTTTAACGCTATCTGCTGTGAGATGTTGACTGACTTGTTTAATCCCGATATGGGAGGTTGCGCGGGCAATCCACAAATCATCGACTGTGTTCATTTCACCGGCTATTCCTGTGAAGCTGAAGAAGTCGGAGAAAAACTCCATTTCATCCTGAAAATGAACCCCGCCTGCATAAAGCGCCTCTTTATTAAGAGGGCCATATACGAGGCCGTCAATTTTATTCTCTTTCGCTAATTGAAGGGCATACGTTAACGTTGCGGCTGTAACTCGGCCTGATGTGGCGGAAATCTGACCTAACTGCAAATCGCTTGGATTCAGATTTTGCAAATCTAAAAACGGAACCGTTTCCTCGCCGATATGCTTCAATGCCTGATCAGGATCGGTAAACGCGACATAATCTACCTGGCTATTAGCGATCGTCAACCCTTGCTCAAAAACCCTGAGGTCGCCAATTAAAAGAGAATCGGCAAACTGACGGACTGAGGAATCGGCTGCCACTTTTGCTAGTAGTTCAGGGCCAATGCCAGCCGCTTCTCCCAGTAAAAGGGCTAATCTTGGTTTTCTCAATAGAATCCACCTCTCTTATTATGGTAACGTCTACGCCAGCAAAGCAGGCAACCATAGGCTGACTAACGGAATATAGGTAATAATCAAAAGCAGAACAACCATCACAAAGAGAAAATATTTCAAATAAGGGATTGTTTGGCTTAATGACACTTGCCCTACAGAGCAGGTTGTCAACAGGACGGAAGCGACGGGCGGTGTCTGCTGCCCGATCGCCAGGTTCATGGCAAGCATAATACCAAAGTGAATCGGGTCAATTCCGAATTCATTGATTAAAGGCATTAAAATAGGAACTAACATAATAATCGCCGCCGAGGCATGGAAAAACATGCCGATAATTAAGATGAAAACATTCAGCAGAAGAAGTAAAACCCATTGACTGTCTGTCAGTGAAATAATGAAAGCTGATAATTGTTGAGGAATCATTTCACTTGTTAAATACCAGCCGACTAATTTTGAAGTGGCAATAATGATCATCACAATCGCTGTCTGATTAGCGGCGCTAATTAAAATGGTTGGCAGGTCACGCCATTTCAGCTTCCGGTAAATAAATGTTCCGATGATGAACGCCACGACAACGGCGACACCTGCCGCTTCAGTCGGGGTGAAGATGCCCCCTAAAATTCCTCCAAGAATAATGACCGGCATCAGCAAGGCCCAAAAAGCATCCTTGAATGCCTGATAAATAAATGACAAAGAGAAGCGCTGTTCGATTTCCAGCTTTTTATACCTGGCAAAGATATAGGAGGCGATCATCAGGCCAAAGCCAACGAGCAAGCCGGGGATAATGCCGGCGATAAATAATTGGGCGACACTGACACCGGCCATCACTCCATAAAGGATGAGCGGCAGGCTCGGAGGAATTAAAATTGCCATCGTCGCCGAGCAGGAGGTGACGGCTGCTGCAAAACCGGCCGGGTATCCCTTCCGTTTCATTTCGGGGATTAATATTTTTCCCAACGCGGCGGCATCGGCCGTAGCGGAACCTGATATTTCAGCAAAGATCATTGAAGTGACAATGTTGACATGCGCCAGGCCGCCGCGGATAAAGCCGACGATACTGGAAGCAAATGCGATTAAGCGCCGGGATATATCCGTCGCATTCATTAACTCTCCCGCCAGCATAAACAATGGAACAGCGAGCAACGGAAAACTATTTGCGCCATCCAGCAGGACGACGGGGAGAATATCCAGCGGGACGGAGCCGGAATAGAAGAGGAGGAGTAAAGCGACAATGGCTAAAGCAAATCCGATCGGCATTCCTAGCAAGACAAAGAAGAGTAATGAAAAGACAAACAGAAATGCAGTCATTGTTTCCCTCCTCTAAATGATTGAATCGTTTCCGTAAGCAATCCGATGATAATCAGAATGCTGCAAACGGGTAATATTCCGTAAATGACCCCTTTCGTTATTGGCAACGTCATCGATTGGTCACTCATTGTCTTGGCAGTTACTTCAATTCCATAAATCATGATCAGAGCAAAAAAGAGAATAATCAGCGCATTAAAGCAGGCATTGATCGTAAGCTGAACCGGTCTTGGAAACAGCTCAATAAGAGTTTCAAAGCGAATATGCGTCTTTTCAAAAACGGCATGTGCCGAGCCGAGGAACGTCAGCCATACTAGCGTGTAAGCCGCTAATTCTCCGGTCCACGGAGCGGATGTTTGTAAAATATAGCGGGCAAAAACTCCCCAGCTTACGGAAATCACCATGATAATCATCAGGAGGAGTAATGATAGCCTTGTTCCATTGAGCAGTAGAGCAGATAAGATTTTCATTGTTTCCCTCCTTAATAAGGAAAATAGAGCCTGATTACGACACAGAATGGAACCGCCGCCTTTCATCTGCAGGCTTCATTATTTGGCAGCTTCAATGACTCTGTCGACAAAATCAGGATCAATATTTTCTTTCATAATATCAACTACGGGTGCGATTCTGGCTTGGAACGATGGAATATCAGCATCGTTTACTTCCACCCCGTTTTCTTTAAAGAAGTCCACTAATTCGTCATCTGCCTGCTGACCGGCATCCCGACTCCAGTCACCGGTTTCAATCGCGACTTCTTCAAAGATTTGCTGGTGTTCAGGTGAGAGCGTATCCCACCAGACTTGGCTTGCAAGAAGGTAGCAAGGCGAGTAGACGTGGTTCGTGATCGATAAATATTGCTGAACCTCATGCAAGGCAGACCCTACAATTGCTGGCATCGGCGATTCCTGAGCGTCATACACTCCCTGCTGAAGTGCGGTAAACAGCTCCGAAAAGTCGAGCGGGCTTGGATTGGCGCCAAATTCTTCAAACATTGCAATCCGAATCCGGCTGTCGGGAACCCGAATATTGATCCCCTCTAAATCCTCAGGGGTGTGGATCGGTCTGACATTGTTTGAAATTTGTCTGTAACCGTTTTCAAAAAATCCAAGACCGACCAGTCCATGTTCCGGTAAAAGGGACTTCAGTTCATTCTGCCAGACATCGCTTTCCGAAAACTGCTTAACCTTTGTTCGGTCGGCGAATAAGAACGGAATATCGAATACGCCAAACTCCGGTGCTTTTTGCGTTAAGGCTGTCGATACAATGACCATTTCAATACTGCCGGAATTGGCCGCGTCCATTACCGCTAAATCGGTTCCAAGCTGACTATTGGCGAACACATTGACTTTTATTTTTCCGTTCGACTTTTCTTCGATCCGTTTGGCATATTCATAGGCGGAATCATGAAGCATATTTCCAGGTCCGCCGTTTGTTGCCAGCCGGATCGTCAGCTCGGGTTCCCCGCCGCCGTTCACTGCATCGCCGGAGGAAGGTGAAGCGCCTTCGGTTGGCTGTGAACGATTTTCGCTGCATGCCACAATGAAAGGAATAAAAATGACCAGGACGATCAAGATCCAAAAAGGTCTGCTTTTTGTACACATCAGTGAATAACCTCCTCTTAATTATGTTTAGAACACCAGCCTGTGTGCAGACAGGCCGGCGTGGCTAACCTCATCACGACTCAAGCCATTTCTGTTTTTTACGGTGTAAGCTTTTTATCACATGGATTTCCACCTCCTCGATCGCTTTGGTGACATCCCGTTTTTTTATGGCCGCCAGGATTGCTTTATGTTCCTGATGGGAATCCTGGATATTTTCCGAATGCTCCAATACATTGGCACGATAAAGCGCCAGGAGAGTGAGCGTCCGCCTCCAAAACTGGACAAGTGTGTTGTTTTCGCAAAACTGGATGATCGTTTCATGGAACTTAGCGTTCACTTCCATAATCCGCAAATGGTTGGCCTCGTTTACTAACGCTTCTGCCTCCTGAATCACGTCCTCTATCTGCGAGATTTGTTCGTCTGTTATGTTTTGAACAGCTAATTTAGTTGCTTCTTTTTCCAGCACTAATCTTGTTTCGTATATTTCCCTGTACGTTTGCGCATTCAATTCAATCACCTGAAATCCAAGGCTCGTATCGTCGACGAGTAATCCTTCTTTTTGAAGCTGTCGCAGCGCTTCCCGCAGTGGGGTACGGCTAATTTGAAAACGATCGACCAGAGCGCTTTCGATTAGTTTGCTGCCGGATTTAATTTTTCCCGTTAAGATGTCGGTCCTTAATTGTCGATAAGCCTGTTCGTAAAGTGGCACGTTTTTTTTAATGATTGATTGATGAGACTCCAATATAATCCTCCTTTGCTACCGTATTCGGCATGCTGTATACATCAAAAAAGAGATGTGTTTCTAAGCTCCAGCCAAAAAATGTAAAGGTTTACATTTTAGCGTAGAGGCTTTTTCTGCCTCACTAACCTGATTTATTAGCAAGCTTATTCATGCATATAAAAATTTAGAATAAAACGCAGCTAATTTTTATCCGGGCTTCTGAACGACTCGGAAACAAGAGGCAGTGACAAAGAAAAAATGTCCTATGTCGCATTTTTGCGACATTTATCATAAACATTTGTATCTAAATAACAACAGTTATCCAGAAAACGCTTGCAAACCTGGATCTTGTAACTTGGCACGATAGTTGCAACTTACGGGGCAAGGAGGGATCAAGCATGCGATTAGTAACGAATCAATTGCCGAAAACCATTGTGTATGGAACAGGCAGTTTTCAGCAGGTGGGAATTGAAGCAAGAAAGGTTGGCACCAAGGCTTTGCTAATTAGTGACCAAATAATGAAAAGTCTCGGCAATGTGGATCGGGCGGGCGAACTACTGGAGGAGAGCGGGGTGTATTGGCATGAGTATTTAGGTGTTGAAACGGAGCCGAAAGACATCTATGTTGTTCAGGCTTTAGCGTTATTGCAGCAATATAGCTGCGATCACATTATTGCCCTTGGCGGAGGGAGCTGCATTGATACGGCGAAAGCCGTTGCGGTGTTGGCAACGAACGGCGGGAAGATCAGCGACTATATGAACAACGGGAAGATCGCCGAAAAAAATCCACTCCCGCTAATAGCAATCCCGACAACAGGGGGAACCGGTTCGGAGGCGACCGATGTAACAGTCGTCACAAATACAGCAAACGCTGTCAAAATGATGATCAAGCAGGAAGCGTTTATCCCACAAAAGGCGATCGTTGATCCGGTATTGACGGTTTCATCACCACCCCATATAACCGCGGCGACGGGAATCGACGCTTTGACGCATGCCCTTGAGGCATACATTAGCAAAAAGGCGCATCCGTTTACGGATATGCTGGCATTATCGGCGTTGGAACGTATCTATCGTCATATTGAGACCGCCTATCATGATGGTGAAAACCTACAGGCGCGGCATGAATTGATTTATGGATCGATGCTGGCTGGAATGGCTTTTTCAAATGCTTCTGTTTGTCTTGTTCATGGCATGTCGCGGCCAATCGGTGCGCTTTTTGACGTGCCGCACGGTGTATCCAACGCGATGCTGTTGCCGGTTATACTCAAGTATACGAAGGAAAGCTGCCGCGACCGTCTCGCTGAAATCGCGCGGGTGCTGATGCCGGAACGCCGCGGGGACAGCGTGCTGGAGCTGTCGGATGCCTTAGTCGAGAACATTGTCTCCCTATGTGCGAGGCTGAACATTCCCACCCTTCGTCAGTGGGGGATCGACGAGGAGCTGTATGCGAGTCAGCTGGAAAAGATGGCCGGCGATGCACTGGAAAGCGGGAGCCCGCAAAACAATCCGAAGGTGCCTGGAAAAGCGGAAATCATCCGCTTATACGAAGAGCTGTTCAGCTATGAACAGCGACCTGTCTCAAAAGGAAAATAAAAAGAAGCGGAGGAAGCAACATGACAAACAAATTGAAAAATTATATCGGCGGCGAATGGATTGCCGCCAGAACATCTCACTACGAGGTTGTTCCGAATCCGGCAACGGGAGAAGAAATTGCACAAACCCCGCTGTCGACGAAAGAAGATGTTGATAGAGCGGTCGAGGCGGCAAAGGAAGCCTTTCGTTCATGGAAAAAGGTACCTGTGCCGAAGCGGGCCCGTTATTTGTTTAAGTACCAACAGCTCCTGGTCGCGCAGCATAGTGAACTGGCAAAACTGATTACGCAGGAAAACGGAAAAACCTATGACGACGCCTATGGAGAGGTGCAGCGTGGAATTGAATGTGTCGAATTTGCAGCGGGAGCCCCGTCGCTATTGATGGGAGATGTTCTTCCGGATATCGCGACCGGCATTGAATCAGGGATGTACCGTTATCCGGTCGGTGTCGTTGGCGGCATTACACCGTTCAATTTTCCGATGATGGTGCCTTGCTGGATGTTCCCACTTGCTTTAGCATGCGGCAATACCTTTGTTTTGAAGCCGTCTGAGCGCACGCCGCTTTTAGCGGAGCGGCTTGTCAGTCTGGCGAGTGAAGCGGGCTTTCCAAAAGGGGTAATAAACCTCGTCCACGGGGCTCATGATGTCGTAAACCGCCTGCTTGAGCATCCGGATGTTCCGGCGATTTCCTTCGTCGGCTCACAGCCGGTCGCCGAATATGTGTATAAGACCGGCACAAGCCATGGCAAACGGGTGCAGGCCCTTGCCGGCGCTAAAAATCATTCGATTGTTCTCGGGGATTGCGATCTTGATAAGACGGTTCAGGGAATTATGAGCGGAGCGTTTGGCAGTGCAGGTCAACGTTGTATGGCGACAGCCGTTGTCGTCGTCACCGAGGATATTGCAGACGAACTCGTTGGCCGTTTGACGAAGGCGGCTGACGCGCTTGTGCTCGGAGACGGAGCCGATCCGAAGGTGAGTCTCGGCCCTGTGATTCGCCGTTCGCATCTTGATAAGGTGAAAGGACAAATGGAGGAGGCCGTCGGCGAAGGAGCCGTTCTTGTCCGCGATGGGCGAGATGTGCCGGCAGAGCTGGCTTCTGGTTACTTTTTAGGGGCGACCATCTTCGACCATGTCACAACGGAGATGACTATTTGGAAACAGGAAGTGTTTGCGCCTGTTCTCTCGATTATGAGAGTGAAGGATTTGACGGAAGCGATTGAATTGACAAATCGCTCCAAATTCGGCAATGGCTCGGTTTTATACACAAAGAGTGGAGAAGCGGTCCGCCAATACCGCGAAGAGATCGAGGTCGGCATGCTTGGCGTTAATGTCAACGTCCCTGCCCCGATGGCCTTCTTCCCATTTTCCGGCTGGAAGGAGTCCTTCTATGGCGATTTGCACGCGAACGGAAAGGACGGCGTCAACTTCTATACACAGCGGAAAATGCTAACAGCGCGGTGGTATTAAATGGAGTGAGGCTGGGACAGTAATAGAAGTTGAGAAGAAAGAACATGACGGTGACTCCCTTATACGCCAATCGCCTACCGAAGTGGTTTTTTCGGTAGGCGATTTTAATATATAAGACATCCACATGCTCTGCAATCATGAGAAAATTCATCATCAATTTCTTCCGCGGGTGAATAAATGGGCGTACCTGCAGGTAATACATTTGCAGAAAAACACGGAAGTCTCTTGGCGTTGTCCGGTTATGTTGTATTTCACCAATCCATTTGACCTTTTCCAGGCTTTGCTGGTCATAATGGTCGAATTCAGTAGCATTTTGGAAGACATATTCTCCATATTGAATAATATCGGCCTCCGGGTTTCGCTTTAGCACCATTTCGGCTGTTGAGTTAGTGGTCTGCCCAGAGCAGCCAATTAATAATAAAAGAAGGACGAAACAGACTGAAGCCTTTCTATTCGATCCCTCCATTTCTTACAGGTCTCCGGTCTAAAGTCGACACTGAAGAAACAGCTTCGTTATCGACTTTTAAAATCAAGCACCGCCTTTACACACTGCTCCAAGCTTCAGAAAAAAGGTGAAAACTCACCGTTTTGTTTAAAGCTATCTAATATGACCTTCAATTAATGCGACAGCTTTTTTCGTATCTTTTTGTTTAATTGCATCTAATATATCCTGGTGCTCTTGCGAGTGTAAAACCGGATCGATATTTGAATCCATCCCTAGTTTGTAAAAATGGAGGCGAATTCGGTTCATGATGCTGTTCCAGACCTGTTCGAGTGATTTTGTTCCACTACAGGAAATTAAATATTTATGAAATAAAAGATTATATTCGACAATCTCCGAAACTTGATTCTCTTTGCTGGCAGTAATCATTCTTGTGACGAACTGCTGTAATTGATCGATGTCTTTTTCCGTTGCGTTTTGACACGCCTTTTTGACCGCGTAGCTTTCTAATGAGATGCGGATCGGGATATAAACATCGATTACTTCCTCATCGGATAATTCCGCGACAATCGTTCCTTTATAGGGAAATGAAATGACGAATCCTTCTTCCTCCAACTGTCTGATCGCCTCACGAATCGGCCCACGACTAACGCCTATCTCATTGGCTATCTCTGCTTCTTTAATTCGATCTCCCGGCTGAAGGGAGCCGGAAAGAATGGAATCTCTTATAATTTGAGCCACTTGTTCTCTTCGTGAAGAGGAAAATTGGCTGTTTATATGTAAATTCATGCCCGTCACCTCATTTTCATTTGTTATATATTGTACCAAACTATATTTTAAAATTAAATAGTAAGATTGTTGACAATCTTACAAAGATGAAATAGAATGAAATCACGAAAACAGAATTGTCTGATTGTTGACAATATGATGTTTTACGCGAATAAAGACAATTCTCCGAGGTGATCTAACTGAAAATAGTAAAAATAGAACCAATTCCATTGTCATTCCCTCTTCAAGAGGGACAACATTATGGAAGCTCAAGAGGTCTGGTCGCAGCCCGGCAATCCACCTTAATTAAAATGACAACGGAATCTGGAGTCGTTGGATATGGTGAAGCGTTTGGACCGCCTGTTGTTATAGCATCGATCATTCAGGAAATCCAACACTTATATATAGGCAAAGAAGTGTCGCAGGTTCCTAATTTAACAGGGAAGCTAATGAATATGTTCTATCATACGGCATCTAAAGGGTTAATGCTATGCGCTTTAAGCGGAGTAGAAATAGCTTCCTACGATGCTTTTGGAAAAATATTGAACGTGCCTGTTTACAATTTATTAGGGGGAAAGGCAAGGGATCGCTTTAAATTATATGGTTCCACCGGTTACATAACAGAGTCCAAGAGCCTTCATACTTTGAAAGAGCAAGTGGAGCGAGTAAAGTCATTAAATCTACAGGCAATTAAAATTAAAGTCGGTACAAGCTTACAGGAAGATATAGCAAGAGTTAAGGTCGTGCGGGAGCATTACCCGGAAGTTCAACTGATGATTGACATTAATGGTAATTATACAGCAGATTTAGCGATAAAATCTCTTGAAAATTTGGAAAAGTACAATATTTATTGGGTAGAAGAGCCCGTTCCTCCCTATGACTATAGCGGCTTCAAAAAGATTAAGCAGGCTTTTCCTTCCATTCTCTTAACGACAGGAGAAGCAGAATATACACGATATGGATTTAGAGAGATTATTCAAGAAGCAATGGTTGATATTATTCAGCCCGATGTGACGAAATGTGGTGGATTGCATGAGGCAAAAGCGATTTGCATGATGGCCCAGACCAACAATATCCGCATCTCTCCACATATTTGGGGGGGAGTTGTGGGGCGGGCTGCCGCCATTCAATTAATGGCAGCCACACCGCACTATCCCCATTCTCTGGCGGAGCCGGAAGCGATGCTGTTTGAATACGATTTAGGAAAGAATGCGTTGAGAGATCAAGTTGGCTTAGCTAATTTTCAAATTGATGCTGGCTGGCTTCGAGTTGGTGATGCACCGGGATTGGGTGTAGAGATTGACGAAGAGAAATTGACCTATTATCAAGTAAGAAGGGAGGCTGTGAAGTGAAGCTGTTTATCATAGGAGGAGAAGGATTTATTGGGTCGCATATTTGCCGACGATTCCTTGGAAATGGACATCACGTTACGGTATATGGCCCGCGCTTTGAAGAAAATCTACTTTCCGATATTGAGCGGGCTATTCAAAAAGTCGAGGGTGATATTTTAGACTTTTCCTCTTTACAAAAAGCGATGGAAGCAAGTCAGGCTGATGTTGTCATTCATTTAGCTGCGTATGGACAAGGAAAGGATGGGGTGGCCAAATCAGCTCAGCGTTCGCCGCAAAAAGCAATCGAGGTGAATATCACAGGCTTTCACCATGTAGTCGTGGCCGCCAAAACAGCGGGAATTAAGCGGATGGTCTGGTCAGGCTCAACAACTGTATTTGGCTTTGATGAAGATTATAAAGTCCCTACGGTCCCTGAGGATGTTCGTTTAAATCCGGCAACATTTTATGGATTAACAAAGGTAATGAACGAAGCGATGACGCGTTATTACTGTCAGGATGGCATAGAAATTTGCGGGTTGCGTCTGCCGCTTGTATACGGTCCTGGACGCTGGTATAAGGGGGCCGGTTCGACTTTAGTTGATATTTTTGAACGGGCCTATTCTCCCGAAGTAATAGAGATCAGTGGGGGGGATGAATTAATCGATTTAATGTATGTCAAGGATGTTGCCAAAGCATTTTATGAAGTGGCGGTAACGAAAGCACAAATAAGTGAAGTATATAATGTCAAAAGCCACACAACATCGATGAAGGAAATTGTGGAGATCGTTAAAGAAATCGTGCCTGAAAGTCAGCTACACTTAAAGAAAACAGAGTCTTCTTCACTCTATCCTCTAGTGGATTGCACGAAGATAGAACAGGAAATCGGGTTTGTTCCGGACTATTCAATTGAAGAAGCGTGTCGCGACTATTTAAGTGAAGTAAACAAAAAATTCAATTAGTATGTAGCAACGAACAGCCAACTATGACTTTACATAAATGCAGAAAAAAAGGGAGGATTATAGAAATGAAAAAAACAATATTATTTGTCCTAATCATGCTGTGTTTACTAGTCTTTGCGGGGTGTAACTCGTCTCCTTCTTCAAATGAGCAGACAGGAACGGATGAAAGTCCGGAAGTAGAAAATATTACTCTTAAACTGGGGACAATTCGAGATGATAGTGATCCGACAACATTGGCTGCCCATAGATTCGCTGAAATTGTAGAGGAAAACTCTGCAGGAGCGATTAAGGTTGATATTTATCCAAATAGTACAATCGGCGGGATCCTTGATATGTTTACCGGAATGGAAACAGGAACCGTTGATATGATGTATGAAGGAATTTCCTCTTATCCTTGGTTAGACGGAGCGCGGGACTTCAATATTACAAGTTTCCCATTCTTTTGGGAAAGTTACGATGATTTAGTGAAAGTGCTTGATTCTGAAGACTTTCAACCGCTATTCGAGGAAGCTGCTGCGGCAACCGGAGTCCGAGTAATTAAAGCGATTGGCGATACCGAGGCCCGT
Source organism: Halalkalibacter oceani (assembly GCF_040544555.1). Taxonomy (NCBI): domain Bacteria; kingdom Bacillati; phylum Bacillota; class Bacilli; order Caryophanales; family Bacillaceae; genus Halalkalibacter; species Halalkalibacter oceani. The sequence goes on along the minus strand of NZ_JBEPKD010000008.1, from coordinate 68,359 downwards.
CAGCTGACCGCAAATAAAGCAGTTCATAGCGCGGAAGACTTTAATGGATTGAAAATAAGAACGGCGGAATCTGAAATTGTGCAACAAACGATGCAGGCGCTGGGGGCGCAACCGGTTGTCATTCCGCTAAGTGACCTGTATATGGCTTTACGCCAGGGAACGGCAGATGCGCAGGAAAATGGTTTTATCACGGTGCAGAACATGAGCTTCTATGAAGTTCAGGATTACGTCATGCAAACCGATTATATTCGAGATGTGAAAGCTTGGTACATTAGTGAAAATCTTTGGAGTACATTAAGTGATGAGCAAAAGGGCATCTTGACTGAAGCGAGTATTGAAGCTGGGAATTATCAAACCGAGCTTGCAAGGGAGCAAGTCGAGGAGTCGCTTAACCTCTTAAAGGATGAAATGGAATATATTGAACCTGATTTAGCTTCGATTCGTGCCACATTAGAACCTACTTTCCAGTCATTTGATGGAGAGCTGTGGCAGGAAGGGTTACTGGAAAAAGTTCAAACGATTCTAAACCAATAACCATAGTTGAATAAAATGCGGCAGTTGATACGAAGAAGAGCGTTGGCTTCGCGCGTTACGCGGATGGCTGAAAGCGGGGTTCTTTCAGCCATCCTTAAAAGATTGTAACGGCTCCGCACACCGCTTCTAAGAAAGGAGGAGAGTACGATTAGCATTGTCTTCTTATTTGTTTTCATGTTTTTTCTGATGGCTTTAGGTTTAGAAATCTTTATTTCAATGGGAGTCGCTTCAATGGTGTATTTGTTGCTTTTTACGGATACCCCATTAAACTTATTGCCGACGCAAATGGTAGGAGGCATTAACAATTACACGCTACTTGCTATTCCGTTTTTTATTCTTGCCGGTGAGCTGATGAACAAATCTGGTGTTACGTTAAGGCTTGTTAATTTCACTAAATTCTTTATCGGTCATTTAAAGGGCGGGCTTGCTTATACATCGGTTGGTGTTAACGTTTTTGCAGCGGGTGTTTCCGGCTCAGCGCCTGCTGATTGTAGTGCCGTTTCGTCTGTAATGCTGCCAGCTATGAAGAAGGAGGGGTATCGCGAAAGTTTTTCCGCTGCTATTAATGCCGCAGCTTCCACGATCGGCCCGATTATTCCTCCGAGTATTCCGATGATTTTCTTAGCGCTTTTGACAAATCTCTCTGTAGGAAGACTGTTTCTTGGCGGGGTGATACCGGGTTTATTAATGGGCGTTGGTCTGGTTGTCATCTTGTATTTTCTCATGCGTAATCAGGATTTGCCTGTCACAAAGGTGGAGCGAAATTGGAATCTCTTTTTTGTGATGCTGAAGGATGCCATTTTATCATTGATCGCGCCATTAATTATTATTGCCGGGGTACTGACTGGGATCGTGACGGTGACGGAGGTATCTATTTTGGCAGCTGGATATGTCTTATTTATCGGCATGTTCATCTATCGAACGATTAAACCTAAAGACTTGATTGGAATTTTCGCAAATACAGCCTTGTTTTCTGCTACGATTCTCGTACTCTTTTCCATTGTCGGTATCTTTTCTTGGATTATGGCAAGTGAACAAATTGGCTTAAAGCTGGCGGAAGGGTTTATCGCGCTTGATCTGGGCCCTGTAGCATTCCTTCTGCTCGTCAATATATTCCTATTGTTTATTGGGATGATTATGGATGCCTTACCGGCAATGCTGATATTTGTGCCGGTGCTCCTTCCATTAAGTATGGAGCTTGGTATTGATCCAATTCACTTTGGAATGATTGTCGTGCTGAATCTGATGATTGGTTTGATTACGCCACCAGTCGGAGGGTTGCTCTATATCGTCTCCAAAATTGGCAATGTTCCATTCCAGCATGTGAGTAAATCAATCATTCCATTCGTGTTTGCTTTGATCGTCGTGTTGATGATCGTCACGTATGTCCCTGCATTGGTCACCTGGTTACCAAATCTTTTAATGGGATAGGAGAATAATAATGAAAAAACTAGCGGAGATTATTGATAAAGGATTGTTCTTGCTGATTGGGGTAAGCTTTTTAACCTTATTCCTGCTAAATGTAGCCAATATTTTCTTAAGAACGTTTACAAGCACTTCCTTGTTATGGGTTGTTGATTTTTCGCAGCTGTTAGTCGTCTGGATTGTCGGGTTTGGAGCTGTCATCGCGTTGCATCGGAAGGAACATCTTCTGATAGGGTTTATTAAAGAAAAGTTTCCAAGAAACATAGAGCTGTCGATCGAGCTTGTAACGAGAGTTCTGCTTTTAATTTTTTATGGTGTTTTAGTTGTAACGGGAATTGAAGTCGCTCAAGTTAGAATGAATATTGCTTACGTGACGTTAGGCTGGCCGACGGGACTTGCCTATTGGTCGATGCCGGTAACAGGTTCATTGATGATCCTGTTTGCCATCCTTTCCCTGACAAATGTATGGTCCGGTTTTAAAAAGACAGCTAATTAATTTTGGAGGAGCGAATGAGATGATTGAAGAAAAAATGAAAGAGTTGGGATATAGCCTTCCCGCTGCAGCGGAGCCGTCGTTTCAATATGTTCCTGTTGTCCTTCATGGTGGGCTGGCCTATATAAGCGGACAATTGCCTAAGGTTGATGGACAAGTGGGGATCACTGGGAAAGTGGGGACGGAAGTTACTCTGGAACAGGCTCAGGAAGCAGCCCGTATTTGTATTCTTCAAGGGCTCAGCTGTCTAAAACAGGAGATAGGGTCGCTTGAGCGAATCACAAAAATCGTAAAGGTAACCGGCTTTGTCAATTCTGCCCAAGGGTTTCATAGTCAGCCTAAAGTCATTGACGGTGCTTCTAAACTGCTCGTTCAAATTTTTGGGGAAACAGGAAGGCATGCGAGAGCTGCGATCGGGGCAGCAGAGCTACCACGGAATTCTGCGGTCGAGATTGAAATGATTATCGCCTATAAAGAGGAAGAAAGGTGAAGATGATGAGTGAAGCGATGACAGGGGCACAGGCAGTTGTCAAATGCATCAAGCTGGAACAAATCGACAAAGTGTTTTGTGTTCCCGGGGAGAGTTATTTAGATGTAATGGATGCGATTTATGATGAAGAGACGATTGAGCTGGTTTCGACGAGGCATGAAGGTGGAGCCTCCTTCATGGCAGAAGCATATGGAAAGGCTACGGGAAAGCCGGGAGTGGCGATGGCGACAAGAGGGGTAGGCGGGGCGAACTTAGCGATCGGGATTCATACCGCCTATCAGGATTCGACGCCGATGGTCGTTTTTTTAGGACAAGTCGATAGTAAATTTAGAGGAAGGGAAGGGTTTCAGGAAGTCGAATTAGATCAGTTTTTTATGCATATCAGCAAATGGACGGTTGAAATCAGGGATGTTGAACGGATTCCTGAGCTTGTTCAGCGCGCATTTCGAATTGCAAAATCGGGGAGACCCGGACCGGTTGTCGTTTCTTTACCGGCGGATATTTTGGCACAGACGACTGAAATGGAATTTGGTCCTATTTCACGAAAGCCGCGTCCTAAGCTTGCTGAGGAGGAAGCGCGGCAATGTCTTTCATTGTTAAGTTCTTCGGAGAAACCGCTAATTATAGCTGGCGGCGGAGTGACAGCCTCGAATGCTGAAGCAGCGTTGCTTGCATTTGCAGAGAAAATGAACATACCTGTTCTAGCCTCATTTCGCCGTCATGATGTCTTTCCAAATAACCATCCGCTCTATGTCGGACATTCCGGACTTGGGACATTTCAAAGCTTGTTACAGACGATACGTGAAGCTGATACAATATTCGCCATTGGAACCCGCTTTTCAGAGGTGACGACGCAAGGTTATTCGGTTATCTCACCGAAACAGACGATTATACATATTGACATTGAGTACTCGACGCTTGGCAAAGTCTATCCGCCGCAGCTTGGTATAGTGTCAGATGCGAAGGAAGCATTGGAAACGCTAAATCAGTTAGCAGACAACACGGCTTTGCCAAAAGAGGATTGGAAGAAATGGGCAGAGGAGCGCAGAACGGTCTACGAGCAAGTAACTTTTATTCCGAAGATGTCCAACTCAGATAAAGTTGATATGAAACAAATTATCAGAACCCTCCAGGAAAAACTTCCTGACGACGCGATCCTTACAAATGATGCGGGTAATTTCTCGGCCTGGTTGCATAGCTACTTTCAGTTTTCGGAACCAAAGACATACGTTGGGCCGACTTCCGGCGCTATGGGCTATGGTGTACCTGGAGCCGTAGGTGTAAAGATGGCAAAGCCTGACCGGACGGTCGTTTCGTTATCGGGTGATGGCGGTTTTATGATGACCGTCCAGGAGCTGGAAACAGCTGTCCGCTATCACACTCCGATCGTAGCGTTAGTTTTTAATAACAGCATGTATGGAACGATTCGAATGCATCAGGAAAAGACTTTTCCTGAACGTGTCATTGGCACCGATCTTGGTAGTGTTCATTTTTGCGAGCTTGGTCAAGCGTTGGGCGTTTTCAGTCAACGTGTGGCGGCGGATGCCGATTTTGAGGATGCGCTGTCGAAGGCGCTTGATAGCGGGAGACCTGCGATGATCGAAATTATGTGTAACCCTGAGAACATTTCGGTGCAGTCAACGATTACAGAGCTTAGAAACGCGGCTCGCAAATAAGACTGAAGGGGGAGACATATATGAATAATAATGGTCTGATTAAATATATTGCAGGCTTGGAACCGGAGATCATCAGCTTTTTAAAGGAAATTGTTGAAATCGAGTCACCTACGTATGATCGTGATGCAGTAAATGAAGTTGCTGCCCTGTTAACGAAAAGGGTGCATGAATTAGGAGGGATAACAGAAGTTATTCCTTCGGGGACGGAGGATCGTGGGGACCATCTTGTAGCGAGATTCGGCGGCAGCAATCCGACTTTAAAACCGATCCTTGTCATTGCCCATATGGATACTGTTTGGAAAAAAGGAACTTTACAAGAAATGCCTTTCAAAATAGAAGGCAACAAAATCTATGGTCCAGGCACTTTCGATATGAAAGGAGCTATCGCCTTTATCCTGACTGCTTTGAAAGTGATAAAGGATCTGGGGAGAAGAACGAAGCGACCAGTCACATGTCTGTTTAATTCCGATGAAGAAATGAACAGTGCGACATCACGTGAGATTATTAGAATAGAAGCAGACAAAGCTGATTCCGTTCTTATTCTGGAAGGCGGCGTTGGTGAGGCAGTAATTACGGCGAGAAAAGGCATAATGTACTTCAAGCTGACGGCGAAAGGCAAGTCAAGTCACGCCGGAATGGATCATGAAAAAGGAATCAACGCGATTGAAGAACTGGCGCATCAAATTGTCGAAATCCAGAAACTGACCAATTATGATACAGGCACAACGGTCAGCTCTGGAATTGTTCATGGGGGCACGAGAACGAATGTTATTCCAGCTGAGGCTGCCGTCGAAATTGATGCGCGGGTGGCAAACCAGGGTGAGGTTGAGAAGCTGAAGCAGGAAATTGAAGGACGAAAGCCGGTATTGCCGGGAGCGGTGCTGGACGTTTATACGCTGATCAAACGTCCACCATTAGACCGCACGGAAGGTGTGGCCAAGCTCTATCGTAAAGCTAAGCAATTAGCGGAAGAGTTAGGTTATCCATTACCTGAAGCTTCCACAGGAGCGATCAGTGATGGTAATTTAACTGCTGCTCAAGGGGTGCCGACACTGGATGGCTTAGGCCCGGTCGGTGATGGCGCCCACGCTGTTTATGAACATATCCTCAAAGATAAAATGGCTGAACGCATTGCTTTGCTTGTCAGATTACTGGAGGAGCTATAGCATGTTAAGATAGAAATCCTGTCGAAATGCAGGGTTTTTTCTTTGTTCTACCAATTGTTAATAGGCGGCATTGTCCATCAAAGAAACGATCAAGAGGCTCGTTGAGGAGCTGTAAAAAGAAAGGCTGAAAAAAAGATTTGCTGCGGAGGCGTCTTCGTCTATGTAAAGTTTAATTAAAATTATTTTTTCCCTATCCGGCTTGTGAGGAATCCCCTTAAAATGAAAGACAGCAAGGAGGGGTCAGGATGGAACCATTTATTCATGTTCACCAATATCAATTTATCAGGAAACAGGCTCACATAGTCGTTAACAGCCATGCCAATGTGAATGACAGCCGGGTGCTTGAAGCTGTTCGAGCCTCGGTTGATAATAAAGTGACAGCAGTTTTTGAACAGCTAAGTGAAGAACAATCACGTTTGTTGAAAGAGATTCGTAGCGTTGATGATCGGGAGAAGAGCGAGGCCTTTTTGCTGACATTGAAGCCGTATGTTATTCCCTTTCCAGTTGTAACAGCAAATTTGGTAAAGAAGGTCTTTCCTAAGGTGAAAAAGCTCAAGCTGCCTGCCGTACTGGAAGAGGAGCGAAAGGAGCTTTCCTATCTCGGGTGGGAGGATACAGGCACGAAGCGGAAGTTTCTGCTTGCCTGTAATGAAGGTCAATGGCATGGCGTGTACGGGATGTTTACCCATGTTCAGGACAAGGGGATTTGCATGCTTTGTCACGAGCATACGAAGGTAGGTCTTTTTATGGCGGAAACGAAGGCAACTGCCGACGGGGCGTATATAAAAAGAGGAAATTATATTTGTCAGGACAGTTTGAGCTGTAATCAGCATCTGACCGACATCGGTAGGTTGCGGGATTTTATTGAGCATTTGAACGGAAACAAGAGGTGGAAAGAATGAATGAAGATTGGTTATCAAGAAGCTTTCGGTCTGCTCAATAATAATAAAGAGCCCCCCACTTGCTATGTGAAGAGACAAAGCAATTGTGGAGGGCTTTTTTAAAAATAAAAATTTCCAGAAAAAGATGCCTGGTGGCGTCTTTCTTAATGATTCTGGTCGCCGTTGAAAATTGAATTTTTGACGACGACATAATCGACATTGCGAATGGCGAGCAGCTTAGTTCCGCCTGCATAGGAAATGGAAGATTGCAGGTCCTGTTCCATTTCAATTAATGTATCTTTTAAGGAACCTTTGTGCTCCATTAAGATTTTCTTTCCTTCTACATTTTTCTTTTCGCCTTTTTGGAATTCTGAGGCGGAACCGAAATATTCTTTGTAAAGCTTCCCGTCGATTTCAATCGTTTGGCCCGGGGATTCCTCATGTCCAGCAAAAAGCGAACCGATCATCACCATTGAAGCGCCGAACCGGATTGATTTGGCGATGTCTCCGTGTGTGCGAATTCCGCCATCGGCAATAATTGGCTTGCTGGCCGCTTTGGCGCACCAGCGTAATGCGGCCAATTGCCAGCCACCTGTGCCGAAACCGGTTTTCACTTTGGTGATACATACTTTACCTGGTCCAATGCCGACCTTTGTCGCATCGGCCCCGGCGTTTTCTAATTCTCTGACTGCTTCCGGCGTACCGACATTTCCAGCAATGACAAAGCTTTCAGGTAGATGCTTTTTAATATGCTGAATCATCCGGATCACAGCATTGGAATGCCCGTGGGCGATATCAATTGTAATGTACTCAGGCACCAACTCGGCTGCGGCCAATTCCTCAATAAATGGATATTCCTCATCCTTTACGCCAACGCTGATCGAAGCAATCAGACCTCTGTTTTTCATGTCTTGTACAAATGCCTGGCGCTTTTCAGGTTCGAAGCGGTGCATAATATAAAAGTAACCGTTTTCGGCCAAGTACAGGGCGATGCTTTCGTCAATGATCGTCTGCATGTTCGCGGGGACGACCGGCATTTTGAATGTATAGTTACCTAACGTGATTGATGTATCGCATTCAGAACGGCTCGATACCACACATTTTGCTGGAATTAACTGAATATCTTCGTAATCAAACACATTTTCCATGCTATTCACTCCTAAATACGAATATTGAAGATCGACTCATTAGTAAATGTTCGACCATTTGGTAATGTATATCATTTTGCGGCAAATGTCAAAGCTTTTCTGTTTTCACTTAATATAACCTTTAAAAAACTTTAATAACACTAAAAAAGTCACTGAATTTTGAATAATAAAACAAAATAATTGATATTATAATCTATTTGTCATACAATAGGATTAATCAAATGTAAAAGGAGGAATTAACCTATTTATGAGTCAGCAATTGTTAAATAATGTTCAACGCGAAACAATGTCCAAGGAAGTGGCTAATAAAATTGTTGAACTACTAAATTCAGGAAAGTTGAATCCGGGGGACAAGCTTCCTACCGAGAAAGAACTGATGGAGATGCTATCTGTGAGCAGAGCGGTGCTTCGCGAAGCATTAAGTTCAATAGAGTCGTTAGGACTGATCACGCGAAAGACAAATAGGGGAACGTATTTCTCAACAGAAATTGGCAGCAAGCCTTTTATGAAAATGCTCTCATTGTCTCAGCGTGATATTACAAAGATTATGGAGACAAGACTTTCTCTTGAGTTGGGGATGGTAACACTTGCCGCTGAAAAAATTAATGAAGCCGAGCTAAAGCAGCTTTATGAAACAATAGTAGAAATTAAGGAGAGTAAAGGAAATTACGCCGATATTGATAAAAGATTTCACCATATTATTGCGTTGAGCGCCAAAAATTCAATTTTAGAGGGAATGATTGATTCGATTCTTGAGAGCTTTGATGAAGTGAGCAGGCATTTGCCTATCAGAGAAAAGGAAGTAGCGGTAGAACATCATACCGCAATATACGAAGCTTTAAAAAATCATTCTCCTAAAGATGCATTTGACGCAATGTACTACCATCTGGATTTCAATAGAAAAAAAATAGAAAAGTCAATCAATAGCGCGGGAAATGGAGAATAAAGCCAGCTTAATGGGAGGGAGGAACAACTTCATGAGTGCGATGGTTAACGGGAGAGATGAGATTTGCTTGCCAAAGTTCTTCCCGGTGAGACAAAGTTTTGTTGCTCCAGAGGTTGAGGATATACCCGACACGATTAAAATGGAACTTTCCGGTAAAGAGATTAAAGGAGCCATCAAACCTGGAGATAAGGTGGCTGTGGCTGTGGGCAGCCGGGGAATTTCCAATATAACTTTAATCACCCGATCAGTAATTAATGAATTAAAAAGTTGGGGCGCAGAGCCTTTTATCATCCCTTCCATGGGGAGCCACGGAGGAGGGACCGGTCAAGGACAGAAGAATGTGCTGGCTGGACTGGGAATTACTGAGGAAAGTATGGGGGTTCCAATAATCTCTGAAATGGAGGTCGAGGAAATTGGGCGCACGAAAAGCGATATACCGGTTTTTTTGGATCGAGAAGCATTACAGGCTGATAAAATTGTCGTGATTAATCGCGTAAAGCCTCATACAAGTTTCAAAGGTGAATATGAAAGCGGTTTATTGAAGATGCTAGCGATCGGTCTCGGTAGACATAAAGGGGCGACTACGGTTCATGAATATCCATTAGCGAATATGCCGGTTCTACTTCCAGAATTTGCTCAAGTTTATCTTAAATTGAACAAGGTTGCTTTTGGAGTGGCCATTTTAGAAAACGCTTACGATAGAACGGCAAAAATTGAAGCTGTGCCATCTGGAAGCTTTTTGACCAGGGATCGGGAACTGCTGCTTTTGGCAAAAAAATACATGCCGAAAATCTTGCCAGAAAAAATAGATGTTCTGGTTGTTTCAGAAATTGGTAAGAACATAAGCGGATCTGGTATGGATCCTAATATAACCGGCAGGTCTGCTTCGAAAGCTCCTCAGAAATTCAATGCTCCTTCAATCGAGAGGATTATCGTGCTAGGGCTAACGAAAGAAACGAAAGGAAACGCTACAGGGATAGGAATGGCTGATATTACAACTGAACAAGTGTACAAAGAAATGAATTTAGATCACATGTATATCAATGTTATCACTTCGAAAGTTCTCGGCTCTGCCAAGATACCCGTCATTATGAAAAATGAAAGGGCTGCAATCGAAGTCGCTTTAAAGACCTGCTATGAAGCAGACTTGAAGAATCCCCGAATTGTTTTTATTAAGAATACGCTGGAGCTAGAAAAGATTTGGGTATCAGAAGCGCTGAAACCTGAAGTGGAAAAAAGCAAAACAATGACGCAAATAGGAGAACTGTTTTCACTTGAGTTCGATAAAGAGGATAACTTGCTCAATGAATTCAGATAAGGAGAGAAAAGGAATGACCATCAAAAAAACAGATTTATCCGGGATTTTAGGCTTTCCAGTAGCCCCATTTAACAGCGATGGGAGCTTGAATGAGAAAGCATTTTCCGAAAATGTCGAGTTTTTAGTGAAGGCAGAGGTTTCAGCTGTTTTCATCGCCGGAGGGGCGGGGGAATATCAGTCACTTACTGAAAGGGAATATGAGCAAATGCTAGAGGTGGCCTTATCGATTACGAATCAAAAAGTTCCTCTTTATACAGGAGTAGGTGGCAATATTTCGACCTCTATTGAATTGGCTCAGCTTTCAGAACGGAAAGGAGCCGACGGTTATTTAATTCTGCCGCCTTATTTGATTCACGGGGAGCAGGAAGGGCTTTACCATTACTATAAATCGATAATAGAAAGTACAAGTTTAAATGCAGTTATTTATCAAAGAGATAATGCGGTTTTAAAGTTGAAAACACTTGAGCAGCTTATTTCTAATCATCCTCAACTGGTAGGGTTTAAGGATGGAATAGGTAATATGGAATTTAACATAGAGGCCATTCATTCAATAGGTAACCGGGTACAGTGGATTAATGGAATGCCGTTTGCTGAGATTACGATGCCAGCTTATTTTCATTTAGGGTATCAAGTTTATTCATCGGCGATTTCTAATTATATTCCCCACATTTCAAAATTTTTTTACGAAGCCCTTAAAGAGAATAATCAAGAGTTAATACATGATTTATATATAGACGTATTGTTGCCAATTAATCAAATCCGAAAAGAGAAAAAGGGATACGCTGTATCATTGATCAAGGCCGGGATGGAAATTATAGGGTTGCCGGTTGGGGAACTTGTAAGACCCCCTTTGGTCGCGGTGGAAAAAGAGCACTATCGTGAATTAGAGAAAGTTATCGCTAAGGCTCATTCTTTATATCCTGAAAAATGATGATAAGGTGGAGGGAACGGATGAAACGCTCAACAGACAGAAAAATCGTTATTCCTTACAAGAAATTAATAGAATTTTCAAATGAGATACTTTTGAATTTTGGAGTGCCTGAGAAGGAAACGAAGATTATTTCAAATTCCATCGTCCATGCCAATTTAATGGGGCATCACTCTCACGGTATAGCAAGATTAACTGATTATATTGTTCGAATTGAAAAAGGTCTCGCTAAAAAACATACAGAGCTGACTTATATAAAAAACGCACCCTCGGTAGCTCTGATCGATGCAAATAACGGATGGGGTCAAGTGGCAAGTGAGACGGCCGTGGAAGTGGCAGTTGAAAAAGCAAAAGAAGCGGGTTCGTCATGGGTGGGAGTGTATAACTCTAACCATTATGGGACCTCAGGTTATTGGACCTCTAAAATCAGTTCAAACGGGATGATAGGAATCTCGATGACTAACACCTCCCCGGTGATGGCACCATTTGGTTCAAGGGAGGCCTCGTTGGGGACCAACCCGATTTCAATAGCGATCCCTACAAAGTCAGGGAAGCCAGTGCTTTTAGATATGGCAACGAGTAACCAAGCAAGAGGGAAAATAACATTGGCAGCCAAGACAGGTCAAATAATTCCTGATGACTGGGCGATAACGAAGGATGGTAAAAGAACAACAGACCCACAGGAAGCTTTGGAAGGTAGCCTGTTACCTTTTGGTGGAGCCAAAGGCTCCGGTTTAGCTCTAATGGTGGATATTTTATCCGGGGTTTTAACCAATTCAGCGTTTGGAAGCGATATTTCACAATTTTATAATGGAGACAGCCCACAGAATCTCGGACATATTTTTGGGGCGATTAATATTGACGCGATGCTGTCATTGCCGGATTTCCTGGAGAGAATGGAAGAAAGGGAAAATCAAACTAGAAACAGCGCGCCGGCTTTAGGGTTTGAAAAAGTCTTCATGCCTGGGGACATCGAACATTCTAACTTCCAGCGGCAGGAAAGAGACGGAATTGAATTGGATGACAAGATTTTTGAAGAGCTGTTGGAAACAGCGCGCCGCCATGGCGTGAAGGAAAGTTTTTTTGACGAGATTTGGCTCAGTAGAGATAAACACTAGTCAGTTACAAAGAGAGGATAAAATGAAAACGCTTTACTATAAGAAAATTGGAGGAAAGAACATGCTAAAAAGACTAATACGGACTCTTTTTGTTGCAGGTGCAGCTTTTTCCCTAGCAGCCTGTGGTTCAGATGAAGCAACGAATGGAGGAGACAATTATCCACAAGAGAACATCGAGATCTATGTACCGTTTAATCCCGGCGGACCAACTGACAACTCTGCAAGAATTATGGCAGAGGAGATAAGTGAAATCTTGGGTGTGAATGTAACAATCATTAATCAAACTGGAGGAGGAGGCAGTACAGCAATGAACAGCGTTATCAGCTCCAACTCTCCTGGTTATCAACTGTTTTACGGCCACCAGGCTGTTTTTACCGGGATGGCAACAGGGCAGATAGAATATGAACTTTCTGATTTAACGCCTCTTACGACGTTTTCTTCTTCGACCCAGGCATTGGTCGTCAGCAGCGACAGTGGATGGGAAGATTTAAACGATCTTGTGGAAGATGCTAAGTCATACCCTGGAGAATATACGTTGGCGGCTGATTTTGGTGGAGCTACTCATTTTATGGGAGGAATGTTACTTCAAGCCGCGGACATCGATATTCAAATGCTTGAAGCTGGTTCAGAGGCCGAAAGAATGAGCGCCATTTTGGGTGGCCAGATAGATATGACATTTACGAGTGGAAGCAATGCGGCGGAATATCAGGCATCTGGCGACTTTACTGTTTTAGCCGTTTTCGCAGATGGGGGAGAGGAATTGTTACCAGATGTACCTTCGGCATCGGAACAAGGATTTGATATCGATTTCCCAATTACTCATGTATTGTACGGACCAGCAGGTTTAGATGAAAATATTGTTTCAGTGTGGGAAGAAGCTACTGAACAATTGACTCAAAAAGAAGAATATATTCAGTCCTTGGGTAACATTGGTCACCAACATGATTTTCGGACACAAGAAGAAACAATGGAATTTATTGATGAAAATTATCAATATATCGATAGTTTAAAGAGTGAACTAGGCTATTAATCTTGTGATAATAGGAGAGAATTATGTCAAAAAATGATCGCTATATTGGGTTAGGTATTATGGTTGTCGGTTTGTACATGCTATTACAGACGTTTTGGGTTAACTATACTCAGTTTCCGAATGAGCCAGGACCGGTGCTAATGCCAAGAGTAATAGGAGGAGGACTTATTTTATGTGGATTTGGCCTTCTCCTTTGGCCTTCTAAAAGAGGTCAGGAAACAGGGCCAGAAAATGAACAAGAAGAGCCGGAGTATATCCAAAAAGGCAGTAAAAAAAGAATGCTGTCCATTGTTGGAGCTTTTGTCGGCTATATTGCGCTATTAAATATTGTCGGTTTCGTTGTAAGTACATTAATTTTTCTAACATTTAGTATTTGGTTTTTAAACCCGGTTAAAAGCAGGAAATCATTCATAATAGCTGTCACAACATCAATAATCGTCACGCTTACGGTAAATTTCTCTTTCTCTATGCTATTAAATATCAGATTGCCAAACGGAATGTTCTAATCAATATTGAGAAAATAGGGACTTTAAGCTTGTTTTATAAGGAGGTGCTTTTAGGTTGGATCTTTTCTTATCAACTTTAATGGAAAGCATGTTATCCGGTGCGATTTTCTTTCTCTTAGTTGGAGTGTTCATTGGGATTATTGTCGGCTCAATACCTGGGTTAAATGCAACGATGGCTGTGGCGATTTTAGTTCCAGTTACATTTGGATTTGATTCCGTTTCGGCGATACTTTTACTTGTTGGTGTATATGTCGGTGGTATATCTGGTGGCCTAGTAGCATCAACGCTATTAGGCATTCCCGGAACTCCTTCATCTGTGGCCACCACTTTCGATGCGTATCCAATGACAAAAAATGGTGAACCTGTACGTGCATTAGGCATCGGAATCATCGCAACCTTAGTTGGAGGATTAATTGGGGGAGTGTTTTTAATTACATCCTCGGTAACGATTTCCCAATTTGCTGTTCGATTAGGGCCGCCCCAATTTTTTTCCTTAGTCTTTTTTGCGATCCTGTTAATCTCTGTGCTATCCCGCGGAAATATGATTAAGGGGTTTACTTCGGGATTGCTTGGAGTTGCCATAGCCTTAGTAGGTTTTTCTCCTATTGATGGTTCCGCTAGATTAACCTTTGGGATTAGCCAATTAAATTCGGGTGTTAGCTTAGTCGCTGTAATTATGGGGCTGTTTGCCATCTCCCAAATTCTATCTGATATTGAAAAAGGTGATCTTAAAACAAAGACCTCGCTCAAAATCAAAGGGATAGGGATCTCGATATCAGAAACTTTCGCAAATATGTGGAATATGATTAGATCATCACTAATAGGAGTGGGTTTCGGCGTTTTGCCGGGATTAGGAGCCGGAGCTTCGAACCTTGTAGCTTACGCTCAAGCAAAACAGACATCTAAAAACAAAAAGAATTTTGGTAAAGGGGCACCAGAAGGAATATACGCCTCTGAATCATCCAATAATGCCGCATTAGGAGGGGCCTTGATACCACTACTATCCTTGGGAATACCCGGAGATACAGTCACCGCTATTCTATTAGGAGGATTTATGATTCATGGAATTCAGCCGGGACCGATGCTTTTTACGTCAAACCCAGATATTGTATATGTGGTGTTTATCGGTTTCTTTTTGTCGATCATTGCCGTATTTGCTCTGCAGTTACTTGGAATGAGGCTATTCCCCAAAATTCTAATGATTCCTAATCATTATTTGTTTAGTATTATTTTAATGCTTACGGTTGTAGGTGTATACGCAGATAATTATCTCATTTTTGATGTATGGTTGATGGTTTTGTTAGGAGTGGTAGGGCTCATTCTTATGAAAAACAACTTTCCGTTCGCTCCATTAATACTAGGCTTCGTTTTGGGGCCTATTGGAGAGGATTACTTGAGAAGAGGATTGATGCAGTACGGAAACATATTTACGATGCTAAATGATCCAATTTCTATTATTTTGGTTTCTACTGCACTAATTGTCTTCTTTTATAGTTTATATTCGGAAGTAAAAAACATGAGAAGTGCAACAAACTAATGACCACATGTATAATAAAGCAGACGACACAAAGCAGGGGAGGGTTTCGGATGGCAAATTCTTTTTTGCCTACGTCTTCAGCTACTCATGCAAAGCCTTTGATGAATGGGCGATCCTTTGCATGGGGCGAAATGATCGTATAGGAGATCGCCGTTTTGATAGAGGCTTTGCACCTTATTTATTTTGCAACTATGAATAAGGAGCTGGCTCTATATGAAGTATGTGAAAGCAAGTCATGTTTTACCAGAAAAACTGATAAAGGAAATTCAAAAATACGTCCAAGGTGATATGATTTACATTCCGAAGCCTGCAGCCAGTCGCGAACGGTGGGGCAGTCAGTCTGGGGAAAGAAAGCGGATTGATCGCCGCAATGACGCGATCAGACAAAGCTATGCTGACGGGGTGACCGTCGATGAATTGGCGGCGCGGCACTGTCTTTCAGTGGATACAATTAAAAAAATTATTTACTCAAAGCGCTCATGAGAAAAAATAAGGAAGTCGATTTGCCAAAGCTTAAGACGAAAATGGGAAAAGTCAACCTGCTGTCTTAGGCTTTTTTTCATTATTGTATGAAAGTGATTGAGGCGTCTGATAGCGTGTGTCAGAAAGAGTGAAAAAGTAAGCGTTTTATTATTATTAGATAATGAAAAATTGTCGAAATGGTTAAAAAATAGTGGTAAAATGTTCCTGATTCATTTTATTGGTAGCATATATTTTGAAGAGGGGACAATGAAAAATGATAAAAGGAAAATCAATAAAGTTCAAATTAAACTTTTTTATGATTGTTTTACTCGTTATTCCATTAGTATTTGTCGCGCTGTTTTTATATCAGAAAACCGCTATCCTTGAAAAAGCAATAATCCAGAAAGAAGACTTGGAAAGTATGTCGTCGACAATCGAAGCGATTTTTCGCGATTATGAAGAAGAATTGAAGCGCATCGCAGAATTGCCGGAAGTACAATATGAAGCAGTCGAGGCCTCGGGCGCCGCAAATTATCAGAATATGCCGGCAGCGAACGAACCGGCGCTGACGGCTTTTTATGAAGAGTATTTGCAGGAGCTTTCCCAGGGTGACGATTATTTAATCAACCTTTACATCGGAACGAATACAGGGGCGCTTTATTTAGATCATATTCCGCCGGCAGAAGTCGATCTGACAAGCTATGACCCGCGGACGACGGCTTGGTACACGCAGGCTGAAGCGGCCCGGGGCGAGGTGATTTGGACAGAGCCGTATTTTGATACCGCCACCGGAAAGTCGACGATTACCCTGGCGATGACGGTCGAAAGTGAGCAGGGCACGGTGATCGGGGTGGTCGGCATGGATTTTGAAATGTCGAAGCTGGCAACGGAATTGCGCCACGAGATTCTTGGAGCGACGATGTTGACGGCTGTTGTTTCCGTCATCCTCGGTCTTGTTTGTGTGTTATTGTTCGTCAAAGGCCTCGTTAAAAACGTACAGATCATGAATGAGGAAATGAACAGGGTCGCTGAGGGAGATCTGTCGACTGAGCCGATTGTTTTGAAAACGAAAGATGAATTTAACGGACTGGCGCAGTCTGTGAACGCAATGAAAGATAGCCTCCATCATATTGTCCGTGAGATGGCGGACGCATCCAGACATGTGACAGAGCAAAGCCAGGAGTTAACCGGGGCGGCGAACGAGGTGAAGGAAGGCAGTGAGCAGATTGCAGCGACGATGCAGCAATTATCCTCAGGAACCGAAACACAGGCGAATCGCGCTGCTGATTTGGCTGAATTCATGGAGCGGTTTACAAGTGAGATCGAACACGCTTATCAGAACGGGGAAGAGGTCGCCCGCGTTTCCAAAGGAATGCTGGCGGTGACGGAAGAAGGCAGCCAGTTAATGACGGCATCAGTCACACAGATGAACAATATCAATCAGATCGTGCACGATGCGGTTGAAAAAGTAAGAGGACTGGATCAACAGTCACAGGAGATTTCAGCATTGGTTAACGTGATCCGGGAAGTCGCTGAACGGACAAATTTGCTGGCATTAAATGCGGCGATTGAAGCGGCGCGGGCCGGCGAGCATGGGAAAGGATTCGCTGTTGTTGCGGACGAGGTTCGCAAGCTGTCGGAGCAGGTGAATGATTCGGTCGGGGATATTACGGATATTGTGACAAAGATTCAAAGCGAATCGAATGATGTCGCCGTCTCGCTGGAGGACGGTTATAAAGTGGTTGATGAAGGCTCTCATCAAATCGCGGTGACGGGTGAGACGTTTAAGCAGATCAATCAGTCGGTGAACGAAATCGTCAGCAAAATTGCGGCGATTTCCAACAATCTTAAAGATATTTCGCGTGATAACGAGGAAATGGTTGGTGCGGTCGATGATATCGCCTCGGTTTCTGAAGAGCTGGCTGCCGGGGTAGAGCAGGCGGCCGAATCAGCAGAGCAATCGAGCGATTCCATTGAAGAGGTGTCAAGTCGCGCGGCTGAACTGGCGCAGCTCGCGGAACAATTAAAGGAAAGAATTGACCATTTTAAGCTGTGATGTTTTCTTGGCGCCTGCATCGATGGGCATCGTTCCTCCCGATAGAAAAGAACGGATCACCTGTCTTTATTTGATCCCACTAGAAAAGCGGCGGGATGGTCGAAGAGCAAAACCCCGACTACGAAACAAAAAAGCCGATCGACTTTGGCGACAGCCTGTGTAGGGTATAATGAATTATACCCTACTATTTTTTTGGAGGAGAGAAGATGGCGATTTTACTTGTGGAGGATGATAAAACGATCGCGGCCGGGCTGGAGTATTCGTTGCAGCAGGATCAGTTTACGACGATTTTATGCTATGATGCCGAGTCGGCGAAGCATGTGCTCGCCAACGAGCTTCATCATATTCAATTATGCTTGTTCGATTTATCCCTTCCTGATGGCAGCGGATATGAACTGTGCCAGCTTGTGAAGGAGCAGAGCGATATTCCGGTCATTTTTTTAACGGCGATGGACGAGGAAGTGAATGTCGTGATGGGGCTTGATATGGGAGCGGATGATTATATTACGAAGCCGTTTCGCGTACGCGAGCTTTTATCGCGGATTAAATCGGTTCTCCGCCGTTATCAGAAGCAGGTACCTCAGGCAAGGTCGGTGATTGAGCTTGGCGATGTCCGGATTCACACGCTTGAAGGAAAGGTGTACAAGCGGGGAACGGAAGTGCTGCTGACGGCGCTGGAATATCGCCTGCTGATGATCTTTGCCAATCATATTGGCCACGTTCTTTCCCGACAGCAGCTGCTGGAGCAGATTTGGGATGTGGCTGGTGATTTCGTCAATGATAATACATTAACGGTTTACATTAAGCGCCTGCGCGAAAAGCTTGAGGATGATCCGCAGCAGCCGCACTTAATAAAGACCGTGCGCGGTCTCGGCTATAAGGTCGGTGAGTAAGATGTTCAGAAATCGCGAGTTCCGCTATTTTGTTTTGTTTCAAGTCGTCTTCAGCACCATTGCCGTTGGCGTGGTGAGCTTTTTTTCAGCAATTGCGGCAAGTGTAGTGGCCGTTGCCGCTTTGCTGCTGTGCGTCAGCAATCTTGTGTATGCGCGCTGGCGCTATCGGGAGATGGGAAAGCTTTCACGCTATTTGCGGCAGATCACGGCGGGCGATTACGCGCTCGATGTCCGCGATAATGAAGAGGGAGAGCTGAGCCTGCTGAAAAACGAAATATATAAAGTGACACAAATGCTGTCAGAGCAAGGAAACAGTCTGGCCCGTGATAAAAGCAAACTGACCGATGCGATCTCGGATATTTCTCATCAATTAAAAACACCGTTAACGTCGATGATGGTCATGTCTGACTTGCTCAGCGACGCCGAGCTCTCGACTGAAAAACGGGCGGAATTTACAAATAATATCCGCATTCAGCTTGAACGGATTGAATGGCTCGTTTCATCCTTATTAAAACTGTCGAAAATCGATGCCGGCACGATTCACTTTAAAAAAGAGCCGATTGCGATGGAGGAATTGATAAGCAGGGCGGTTGAACCGCTGTTAATTCCGATGGATATTAAGGAACAGCGTCTAAGGCTTGCTGGTGACGGAGCAGTTTCAATCGGTGTTGACGCGAACTGGACGGTCGAAGCGTTGATTAATATTTTGAAAAATGGGGTGGAGCATACAGGAGAGGGAGGAGAGATTGCCGTGTCCTTTTCCGACAATGCGCTCTACAGTGAAATCATCATCGCCGATAATGGCAAAGGGATTGCCAAGGATGACCTTCCGTATATTTTCAAACGGTTTTATAAAGGAAAAAATGCCAGCGAAGGCAGCATCGGCATTGGACTGGCGATGGCACACAGCATTATCACAAGTCAAAACGGCGATATTGAAGTGACGAGCGAACCTGGAAAAGGGACGACTTTCATGCTGAAATTTTATAAGCATTAATAACCAGCAAATTTTTTGAATGAATCGACTGCCCCCTCGCTTAAAAGCAGGTCGCCGGCAGCGAGGTGACGAAATTGTCACTTTGGCAGTCACTTCACAGTCATATGAGGCCGCTATACTTAGAACCATCTAAGAAACAGGTGGAGGTCTATTAATGGAAATCTTAAAAATCGAAAATCTTTCGAAAGTGTATGGAAAAGGGGAAACGGCTGTCAAAGCGCTCGATAATGTTTCATTTTCTGTCCAAAAAGGTGAGTTTGTCGCGATTATCGGTCCGTCAGGCTCGGGGAAATCAACGCTTCTGCATTTGCTCGGGGGCGTCGACCGGCCGACAAGCGGGAAAGTGCTCGTTGATAACACGGATATGTACCAATTGAATGAAACGCAGCTGGCGATTTTCAGACGGCGACAAATCGGCCTGATTTATCAGTTTTACAATTTGATCCCGATTTTAACGGTGGAAGAGAATATTACGCTGCCGCTTTTGCTTGATGATCATAAGGTTGATCAGAAGCAATTCGACGATATCGTTGGCATTTTGAAGCTGAAGGAGCGTTTGCAGCATTTGCCGAATCAGCTGTCGGGCGGGCAGCAGCAGCGTGTGTCAATCGGACGGGCGTTAATCAGCAACCCGGCGATTATGCTTGCAGATGAGCCGACGGGAAATTTAGACAGCAAGAACAGCCGCGAAATCATTGACCTGTTAAAAATGTTTAACAAAACATACAACCAGACGCTTGTCGTGATTACGCATGATGACCGGATTGCCCTTCAGGCTGACCGGATCATTTCCATCGAAGACGGGAAGGTCGCCAAGGATGAGGTGATCCGTCCATGAACATCGTCAATAAGGTGACCTTTCGTCATTTAAAGCAAAATAAAAGGCGGACCCTTGTCACGATTATCGGAACGATTATTTCCGTCGCGATGGTGACCGCGGTCGCCACACTCGGCATGTCCTTTATGGATTTGTTTCAGCGCGAGACGATGGACAGGAATGGCGAGTGGCATGTTGCTTATCATGAAGTGGACAAAGCACAGCTGGAAGTGATTAAAGCCGAGGACAACACGGAGGCAGTGTCTCTTTCAAGAGACAGGGGTTATGCCTGGCTTGAAGGAAGTCCGGCAAATCGCTATAAACCATATTTGTTCGTCAAGGACTTGGATGAAGAAGGCTTTGAGCGATTCTCGGTCAACGTGAAGGAGGGTCGTCTCCCGCAGACTGAAAATGAAATCGTCATTTCTGAGGAAATCGCGAAAAACGCGCAAGTATCGTATCAAATTGGAGATGAGCTGACACTTGAGATCGGGGAGCGCTTTGCGGAAGGGCAGGCAAGCGAGCAGCTACTTAGTCAAACAACCTCTCTCGTGATGAATGAAGAAGGAGAAAATGTCGAGACATTAATCAATCAGGAGGAACGAAGCTATACGATCGTCGGCGTGATTGAAAGCCCACATTGGGAACCGTCATGGTCTCCGGGCTATACCGTTATTTCCTACGTCGATCCGGCAAGCGTGACGGAAGCGGATCCTGTTGATGCGTCGGTCGTTCTTGCTGACGTGAGCAATGCTTTATTTGCTGAGGCGGAGGCGTTGGCACAGGCGCATAACATTAGCAATGTCAGCTATCATAGCGAGTTATTGCGCTATTATGGCGTCACGGACCAGGACAACCTGCATCGCACCCTTTATTCGTTGCTCGGCATCATCATTGCCGTCATTGTCATCGGCTCGGTCGCGTTAATTTTTAATGCTTTCGCGATTTCTGTGTCCGAGCGTTCCCGCCATTTAGGAATGCTCTCGAGCGTCGGAGCGACAAAGCGGCAAAAGCGGAACTCGGTTTTCTTTGAAGGATTTTTAATCGGTCTTGTCAGCATCCCGCTCGGGCTTCTGGCCGGTGTCGTGGGAATTGGCATCACCTTCTTCTTTATTAACGGGGTTTTGCAGGAGGCGCTTTATCTTGGCAACGGCTTGCGCCTTGTCGTCACGCCGGGCTCTTTGTTGACAGCGGCAGGGATTTCGGTCGCGACGATTTTTATTTCGACCTATATTCCGGCACTAAGGGCTTCCCGCATTTCGGCGATTGATGCGATTCGTCAAAGTCAGGACGTCAAGCTGAGCGGCAAAGCGGTCAAAACATCATTTCTGATCCGTAACGTGTTCGGAGTGGAAGCGGATATCGGTCTGAAAAATTTAAAGCGCCATAAACGCAGGTACCAAGTAACGGTGTTTTCCCTTGTGATTAGCATTGTTTTATTTTTGACGGTGGCGTTTTTTACGGACAGCTTAGTGAAATCAGTGGACATGTCCCAGGATGGAGTGGATTTTGATATTCGCGTCCAGCAAACGCAGGAGACCGAGGAATCCCGGCAGCTGTTGGATGAAATCCCTTCACTTGGAGATGTGACGAACTACACCCTTGGGAAAGAAATTTATCTGTCAGCAATGGTGGATGAAACGAAAATCGCGGAGGAGCTAAAGCAAATTCCCGATCAGCTTGAGGAGGGCGAGTATCGTTATGCGATGAATGTTATTGCCCTGGATGAGCCGAGCCTGACTGCTTATGCCGAGCAGGTCGGAATCGATCCGGAACAGTTAATGGAAGAGGGCAACCTGAAAGCGATCGCTGTCGATACGATCTCTTACACTGACTACGATGAGGGAAAGTTTGTCGAAACGAAAGCAATTCAGACCGCGGTTGGCGAGACATTCGATTTATTTTATGAAGAGTGGATTGGCGATCAGGCTGAAAAAATCGATGCTATTTCTGTGGAAGTGCTGGCGCTGACCGACGAGCAGCCGATGGGGGCAGTGATGAATGGACTCGGCAGCTTGAATATCGTCGTATCCGAGCAGGTGTTTGACGGACTGACCGACGAGTTTACCAATATGCCGATGACGACGACTCTGCATCTGCAAACAAGTGATCCGGCGACGACCCAGGAGGAGATCGATGAACTTGGGGGATCCTCGTTCTACGTCTACAACGTCCACCAGATGAGGCAGCAGGAGCAGCAGATGGTGCTGATCATGAGAGTGTTCACCTACGGCTTTATTACGCTGATCACGCTAATCTCCGTTGCGAATATTTTCAATACGATTTCGACGAGCATTGCCTTGCGCAAGCGGGAATTCGCGATGCTGAAATCAATTGGCATGACGCCGAAGTCCTTTAATAAAATGATCAATTATGAAAGTATTTTCTACGGAGTGAAGGCGCTGTTGTACGGGTTGCCGCTCAGCATTCTTGTGATGTATCTGATTCACCGCTCCGTGAATCATACGTTTGCGTACGATTTCAGCCTGCCATGGCTCAGTATGCTCTATGTTGTGATTGCGGTTTTCGCGATTGTCGGGGCGGCGATGCTCTATTCCATTGCAAAAATTAGGAAAGAAAATATTATTGATACTTTGAAGCAGGAAAATATATAAGCATACGAGGCTGGCCGATTAGGGTACATTATCCTTATCGGCCAGCCTTCTTTTGATTTCGTCCACTGTTTGTATGACCCGTGGTATAATCAGTCTGTATGTCGAATCGTGACAATGAATGGTGCGCGAAAAGAAGTGGCGATGATGGAAGGTAGGGAGAAACGATGGAGTTATTTATGATGATGATGGGGATCATTCTTTTTATTGTCAATTTACTTTTTGCGGTCGTCATCATCTTTATTGAACGAAAGGATGCGGGGGCGACGTGGGCCTGGCTGATGATCTTGATGTTCATCCCATTTCTCGGTTTTATTGTGTATCTGTTTCTCGGGCAGAACTTAACGAGGAGAAGAATGTTTGACTGGGAGGATATGCAAAAAATCGGAATTGAAGATGCGATCGCCAGCCAGATGCAGCAAATGCGGGATTCAACTATTTCATTTGATGAGCCGGAAATGGAACGGTACCGCGACTTGATTTATATGCATTTAATTAATAATGATGCCCTGCTGACCGAAAAAAACGAGGTCGATATCCTCGTCGACGGGGAAGAGAAATTCCAGACGCTGTTAGCGGACATTGAAAGCGCAGAGCACTTTATTCATTTACAATATTATATTTTTAGAAATGATCAGTTAGGGAAACGAATTATTCGCGCTCTTGAAAAAAAGGCGAAGGAAGGGGTCAAAGTCCGGGTATTGTATGATGATCTGGGCTCGCGAAAACTAAGAAGAAAGAATTTCGCGGAGGTCGTCGCCCATGGCGGGGAGGTTGGTGTGTTCTTTCCATCCCGTCTGGCGTTGATCAACTTCCGGATGAATTACCGCAATCACCGGAAGCTGGTCAATATCGACGGCCAGATCGGCTATATTGGCGGGTTTAATGTCGGTAATGAATACCTTGGCCTAAAAAAGAAATTCGGTTACTGGCGCGATACGCATCTTAGGATCAAAGGACCGGCTGTCGACGCGATCCAAACGAGATTTATCCTCGACTGGAATCAGGCATCAAAGCAGCATTTGATTCATTATGACCCAAGCTACTTCCCGGAGAAACGGACAAACGGCAGGGCGATGATTCAGATTGTATCAAGTGGTCCGGATGCCGAATGGGAACAGGTCAAAAACGGGTACATCAAAATGATCATGTCGGCGAAGCGCTCGATTTATATTCAAACGCCATATTTCATTCCTGATCAAAGCTTACTGGATGCGTTGCGGATTGCCTGCTTATCAGGCAAAGAGGTTCACTTGATGATTCCAAACCGTCCCGATCATCCTTTTGTTTATTGGGCGACGCTTTCCCATGTCGGTGAGTTATTGAAGGTCGGAGCGAAGGTCTATATTTATGAAAAAGGCTTCATCCACGCGAAAATGATCGTCATCGACAGCGAAGTCAGCTCGGTCGGGACAGCTAATATCGATATGCGGAGCTTCAAGCTGAACTTTGAAGTAAATGCGTTTATTTACGATATCGAAGTCGCCCAGAAGCTCGTCGGCTATTTTGAGAAGGATGTCAGCGTCTCAACTGAACTGACTCAGCTCAAATATAATGAGCGCTCCAAGGTGATCCGCTTTAAGGAATCAATTTCCCGGCTGCTTTCGCCGATTTTGTAAGTGAGCCGGGCGCCGCCAAAGGAAGTCTGTTTCTTGCAGGCTCCTTGCAGCGACTCGGCTCATTGCGGGACATGGCTCTATTCCATCTTCCTGAAGTGAAACAGACCGAGGGCGAGCCAGCCGGCCATGATGACGGCGGCGAAGCAGAGGAAGGCGACGGGTCCAAAGGCGACGATTAACGGCACGGACGCAGCGGTGACGATTCCACCGCCGACGAAAATATCAAGCAGCAGCTGTTTGTAGCTGAATCCTTCCTTTGCCGGCGTTTCGTCATGGGCGTCGGCCAGCTTGATCAGCAATAGCCCGGCCGCGCTCATCCCCATCGCCTGACCAAGATCGCCAATCGCCCGTTCAAACCAGTAATCCGGCATGATGCGAGGCGCAATAAACAGAAAGGCGACGACGTTCCAGGCGATTGCCGCTACTGACATGATGAGAAAAGGCAGCAGGTAGTCGCTTAAAACGGAAAGGGACAATGTCGCGATCGCCGCGACAATTAACAGATCAAGAGCTAGTCCCTGAATGCGATTAATCAGACCGCGGTCGAGAATACTGCGCTTTACAACCTTGCTTACGATCAGCTGAACAATGACCGCCCCGACCATAGCCAATGGAAAGAGGGGAAGATGAACAAGCAGTTCAATCGTGTCTCCCCAGAGCATCTCTTCGACGAAAATCAGTCCTTGCAGAATGACGTAACCGACCGCGATTGCAATGCCGATGTAGGCGAAGTGAACGGTAAATGATTCAATGACTTCCGGACGGGTAGTCTGATGGCCGGCAGGAGCGTCCTCCTGGTTCTCCTGCTTGATCAGGCCCCTTCTCTGCTCGGTTGAAATGTCATCAGGACTTTGCAAGACTTCTGTTTTGCCGTTGCGCGCCCCCCAATTCAGCAAAATCATCCCGAGGACGACTCCTGACAGCACCCCGATTGTCGCTAAGCCGACAGCGAGGTCCCTGCCCTCCTCAAAGCCGACCGCAGAAAATGTGCCGGATAGGCCGGCAGCGGTTCCGTGCCCGCCGACAAAGCTGATCTCCAGCAGCGCGCCAACAGCTGGATTCATCCCGAGCAAAGGAATGAAAAGCAGCAGGGCCAGCAGCGAGCCGACGACATACTGCCCCCATGAGAGAATGTGGGCGAACGTAACTTGCGGGCCGGAAATCCGCCATATTTTTTTTAGCGAAGGAATCGTTTTGCCGATGAACAAGGAAGCAAAAATAACGCTGATCAAAAGCTCGGGCAGCGTTTCCCAAACGGAAATCATCGCTTCCGGAAACAGGCCGCCTTCGTCAAACAGATGAAAGAAACGGCCGAGCACTTCCGGACCGAGTAGTAAGCCGAGCAGACCGGCGATGATCGAGCTCGGGATAAAAATTGTCTGCAAAAACGGCGTGAACACACGTATCCATTTGCCGATGATCAACAAGATACCTAGAATAATAAAGCTGAATCCGACGACTTCTGGTGACATAAGGGCATTTGTCCTCCTCTTTGCGTATTACTACACTGATAACCATGAGAAGACGAGTTAAAACCTCGACAATGAAAGTCTAAAGGGAGCAGGAGTAAGAGCGGCGGCTCTGGATGGCTCAAGTAGTACTAATTGCATTTCCGGCTTTCTTATGGTCTAATTTAACTATCTACTTTTTATACATTTTAGTTTAAAAAGTAAATGCAGGAGGTGCATCACGATGGACGTATTGGAAGCAATTCGCTCCCGCAGAAGTATCGGACTTGTGAAGGAAAACCCACTCGAAAAGGAAACGATCGAGAAAATTATTGAAGCTGGAACGTGGGCTCCGAGCCATTACCGGACAGAGCCGTGGCATTTTTTCGTCATCGAGGGGGAAGCAAGAAAAGCACTTGGGAACGCACTTGTTGAGATCGCTAAGGAAGAAATGGACGATCCAACGAGCGAAACAAATCAGAAAAAACTAGAGAAGGTCGCCGAAAAGCCATTTCGTGCACCTGTGATCATCGCCGTTGCGATCCGTCCGAGCGACAATCCGAAGGCGCTGAAGCTGGAGGAGGCAGGCGCCGTCTACGCGGCGATTCAAAATATGCTGCTTGCCGCGCATGGACTTGGCGTAGCCGGTTATTGGCGCACCGGGGCTCCGGCGTATCACCCGACGATGAAAAAGCTGTTTGGCCTGGGCGATCATGAAGAAATTGCCGGCTTTCTCTATTTTGGCTATCCAAAGCGGGAGCCGCATGAAGGAAAACGCCGTCCGCTCACTGAAGTGACGACTTGGCTGACAGAAGAGAATGAGTTTGAAACATTGATATAACGCTTTTCGTTACCTGGCGAGAGGCTGGAACAAAAGGTTGTTTTTTTACCTTTTGCCCAGCCCCTAAGCTAGTTTTGTCTCAAGCTCTCGTTGCCGTTTTCAGCTAAAATGAACACATTACATAAATTTTTTTTTCGGAAAAACGAACGAAATCGACCGGATCTGACCAATATGAAGTGAAAAAAGAAAAAGGAGGGGAGAGCTTTGGATGATGAGCAGCAGCAGTTGGCGGTATTCGTCAGGCAAATCCGGATGGGTAGACAGGAGGCTTACAGCGAGTTGTATGAGCGGACCGTCCAGGATGTGTACAAAACCGTTCATTTCCTGTCAGACAATAAAACGGATGTTGATGATATCGTGCAGGATAGCTTTATTCAGGCTTTTAAGGCATTGGACAAGTACGATATGGAGCGGCCGTTCAAGCCGTGGCTGCTCGGGATTGCGATTAAGCAGGTTCATGCGTACCGCCGGAAAAAGTGGATGAGGCTGCGGACGATAAGGCGGGTGGAGGAACAGGAAATAGGCAAGGAGAGCCTTCTTTATAATCAGGCGGAGAGACTTGCTAATGATGACTTGTTCCGCTCGATTGAACAGCTGCCATTTAAGCTGAAGCAGGTCGTGATTCTCCACTATTTAAACGATTATTCTCAGGAGGTTGTTGCCGGTATTCTTGATATCCCGCTTGGAACGGTGAAATCCCGCGTTCATGCGGCCTTGAAAAAGCTTCGGCAAAAAGAAGAGATCAGGCAAAACGATGCTAAGAAAGTGAGGAATGTTCAATGAATACAGAGGAGCGTATCCGTCACGTACTGAAGAGAAAGGCAGAGGAAATAGAAGCGCCGTCGGAGTTAAAAGAAAAAGTGCTGCGGCGGGCGGGGGTAAGCCGGAAGTTTCCAAAGCGTGTGGCTGGTTTGCTGCTGGCGGCGCTCATTGTTTTGCCGACTGGCGCGTTCGCGTATCAAATGTTGCTGGCCGATGACGTTTACGGCTCATTCGAAACTGTCCAGAAGCATATTGCCGGCTTTACGATGAAGAGCTATTTGCTGATTGATGCCAAGCTGGCGCAAGCCAAGGGCGTGCTCGGTCAGGAAGAATATGAAACATTTAAAGAGCTGGCGCGTTCGATTATCAACGCCAAGATGGAGTATGGCGATCCCTATGGAAATATCAATTACGACCAGCTGCCAGCTGATCTATATGAAGCAGAAAAAGCGACTTTAATAGCAGCGCAGCCTTATTTTGACCGTCTGAATGATCTTCCTGTGCTGGAAACATTGCTGACAGAGGCAGAAATGGATGCCTATATTGAGGCGGTGATGAAGCACCAAACGATTATGGCGAAAAGCGGCATCAATACAAGTGAGGGAATCGGGCGGGAGCGCATTCCGGCCGAGCTGCGGGCGGAGTATGATCAGGTTAAGGCAACGCTGGAGCATGTTCACACGTTACAAGCCTCTTATTAAAAGAAAGCCTGAGCTTGAGACAAAACTAGCTTTGGACCTACTGGCAATGGCTTCACACGCCACAAGCCCGTTGTGAGAAACCCACTCACAACGGGCTTTAAAAGATCATGGCGGTTCCGCTCATTGCTTAGAGGCTGGGAAAAAAACAACCTTTTGTCCCAGCCTCACGATGGCCCGCTTCTTTAACTCATGGTCAAAATCAAGTGTCCCCTCGTTCCCGGTCCTTCAGGTTGACAGAAAAAGACAAAAGCGATATAATTATTTCAAATTCGAGATAAATGATATGGAGGTAATGGAGATGAACGAGCTAAAAGGGGTGCATCACGTTACGGCGATTACGAGCAGCGCGGAAGAAAATTATCAGTTTTTTACGTATGTGCTTGGCATGCGCCTCGTAAAGAAAACAGTTAACCAGGATGATATTCGAACGTATCACTTGTTTTTTGCCGATGATACAGGAAGTCCGGGAACGGATATGACGTTTTTTGACTTTCCGGGAATTCCAAAAGGTTCTCATGGAACGAATGAGATTTCAAAAACATCATTCCGTGTTCCGAGCGACGCGGCGCTTGATTATTGGGTAAAGCGTTTTGACCGGCTGGAAGTGAAGCATACGGGAATCAAGGAGCAGTTTGGTAAAAAGACGTTGTCATTCGTTGATTTTGATGATCAGCATTATCAACTCATTTCAGATGAAAACAACTCCGGTGTAGTATCCGGTACGCCTTGGCAAAAGGGGCCGGTTCCATTGGAATATGCGATTACAGGGCTTGGCCCGATCTTTATCAGAATCGCTAATTTTGATGCTTTTAAAGAGCTGCTCGAAAAGGTAATGCTGTTTAAAGAGATTGCCCAGGAGGATTCTTTCCACCTGTTTGAGGTAGGGGAAGGCGGA
This sequence comes from Halalkalibacter oceani, assembly GCF_040544555.1. NCBI lineage: Bacteria > Bacillati > Bacillota > Bacilli > Caryophanales > Bacillaceae > Halalkalibacter > Halalkalibacter oceani. The sequence goes on along the minus strand of NZ_JBEPKD010000008.1, from coordinate 39,060 downwards.
AACGGGGCGCAGATCATCGTGGAGCATAACACGGTACTTCCTCAGGCGCGTCAAGGCTTCGGTACAGTTCACCATGTTGCATTTCGGGTGGAAGACCGGGGCGTGCTGGAGGAATGGATTAACAGACTGCCCCGCTTTGGACTGCAAACATCGGGATATGTCGACCGTTTCTTCTTTGAATCGTTGTATGCGCGGGTTGCGCCGCAAATCTTGTTTGAGCTGGCGACGGACGGGCCGGGTTTTATGGGCGACGAGCCATATGAAACTCTTGGAGAAAAGCTCTCCCTCCCGCCATTTTTGGAAGGGAAACGGGAGCAAATTGAACGCATGGTCCGGCCGATTGATACGGTGCGCAGTACAAAGGAGTTTGTAAAAGAATAACAGCAAGGCTGGAAGTCGAGTAAAAAAACTTGACTGTTACAGGATTTAAATTCCATACTTAGAAGAGGCTGGTGAAAAAGGAAGAACAACCTTTCAATCCCGGCCTCTTCTTGACGCGCTGGATGGGAAAGGGTTTACTAGCCGGCGAAAGAGGGAAGGAATAGAGTGGGATTTTTTACGTTAATTTGAAAGGATGAGGGGATGGAAGAGTGGTTTTCAACCGATACGTGGCTGGCTGAATGGATAGGCATAGGGAATGACATTCTTTGGACATACGTGCTCGTAGGCTTTCTTCTGCTTTTGGGGTTTTATTTAACGATTAGGATGAATTTTGTTCAGTTTCGTTTGCTGCCGACGATGATTCGTGAACTCATTGAAGGAACGGACCGGACAGCATTTAAGCAGAGAAAAGGAACGACGCCGTTTCAAGCGTTTGCGATCAGTACGGCGGCGCGGGTCGGTACAGGAAATTTGGCCGGGGTGGCGATCGCGATATCGGTCGGTGGTCCGGGAGCAATATTTTGGATGTGGATTGTTGCTTTGATTGGAGCGGCGACCGGGTTTGTCGAGAGCACGCTGGCGCAAATTTATAAAGTGCGGGATAAGGATGGCTTTCGCGGCGGCCCGGCCTATTACATGGAAAAAGGACTTCGCTCGCGGGGAATGGGGATTCTTTTTGCGATTTTAATGATTCTCTGTTTTGGGTTGATTTTCAATGGAGTTCAGACGCATACGATTTCCGATGCTTTTGCCGGCGCTTATGATGTAAATCCGGCTGTCGTTGGGATTGTGATCGCAGTTTTGATGGCGTTTATTATTTTTGGCGGAGTGCGTCGGATTGCGGTTGTCGCTGAAGTGATTGTACCAATTTTTGCTATTACATATGTGATTGCGGCTTTAATCATTACGTTTATGAACATTTCTCAAGTGCCGGCTGTGTTTGCGCTAATTTTTTCTCATGCTTTCGGGCTGGAAGAAATGATCGGCGGTGGAATTGGGGCGGCGATTATGAACGGTGTGCAGCGGGGCCTGTTTTCCAATGAAGCGGGAATGGGAAGCGCGCCGAATGCTGCTGCGACGGTCTACGTCAGTCATCCGGTGAAGCAGGGGCTGATTCAGTCGTTAAGTGTGTTGATCGATACGATTGTGATTTGCAGCGCGACGGCTTTTATTATTTTGCTGACGGATGTGTATACGGTCGGGGAAATGGAAGGAATTCAATTGACGCAAACGGCATTGGCTGTTCATATAGGCGAATGGTCGACGATTTTTGTGACGGTGGCAATCTTTTTCTTCGCTTTCAGCTCCTTGCTTGGAAACTATTATTACGGGCAGGCTAACATTGAGTTTATTACTGAAAAGCCGATTTATCTGTTGTTTTTCCGCATCGCCTTCCTCGCAATGATTGTCGTAGGCGCAACAAGTGATCTCGAGATCATCTGGGCGCTGGCCGATCTCTTTATGGGTTCGATGGCCGTTGTCAATTTAATTGCTGTTGCCCTGCTCGCGCCGATTGCCTTCAAGGCGCTGAAGCACTTCCAGGACCAGGCTCGCAACGGGATTGATCCTGTTTTCTACCGCGACAGCATTCAAGGTGTCTCTAATCTGGAAAGCTGGGATGATCAGGAGAAGGAGAAAAGCGAGTAAAGATGAAATGCCTTGTGTGATTTACAGTAGTGCCTTGTCTCGAAATCAGAGACGAGGCTTTTTTATCGTCTCATTTGTCTGCTTTAATGTATGGAATTGGATTGATCAATGGTATCCTTTAAGTTAGAAAAGATTACCTCACTTCAAACAGAAGTTCCAGAATAAGAAGAGCATGAAAGGACAATGCCAGTATGGATAATGCATCCAATGAAGATAAATTGGAATCGGTAAAGTCTTTGTTATCGACAAGGAATAAACTAGAAAACGACATGTCCCAGATGACTCAAAAGGGCGCAAACACGACCTTGGTACAGAAACGATTTAAAGCGGTTTCCGTCGGATTAGCAGTCTTGGAAGACAGGTGGTATGAAAACCCTCATCCATACGAGGCCACTGAAAAACCTCTTTTTCCGTAACTCGAAGAAGAGTAATGGCTCCGCGCGTTGCGCGCCTTGCTACGAGAAACCCACTCGTAGCAAGGCTTTCAAAATCAGGCAACGGCTACGCTCATTACGAAAAAGCTGTTGAAAAAGTGAAAATCGTACTTTTTCAGCAGCTTCATCCATACACCGAGGCAGATGTAGCAGAAGCCCGTAAGGTTCTTACTGGTTTATTCCCGTCAATCGAGAACAATTATGCTAAGTCAAGGGTGGGCAGTCCCCAAAGAACGCTTTTGGCAAGAAGGTTGAAAGCAATGAAGGTCGCTGTTCAAGCGATTGATGATGAACTTTCCAATAAGGAGCTTAAAGATAACCTCTAAATTTTATGACCGAATATAAGTAAGCTATGTCAGGGTGAATGCGACACTGGGGGAAGTATAGATGAGATGGAAGCATAAGCACAGATCTATTGGCCGTTTTAGGGTGTACCAAAAGAAAAGTAATTTTTTGGTACACCCTTTGTTCAATGATCTAGGTGAATGACAAGGAGGGGCACTGGCTCTGCACGTTACGTTCTCGCTGAAAGAACCCCGCTTTCATCGAGAACAAAGATCGTTGTAACGGCTCCGCACAGTGCTTCTAAAAAAAGCCGCTATGCGGTTTTCTTAAAGAAAGGAGCATGTACTTACTATGAAAGAAACATATATCTGGTATGCGAGCTACGGCTCGAACTTGAACAGGGAACGTTTTATGTGCTACATCGAGGGAGGCAGGCCGAAGGGATCTGAGAAGACCGAGGTTGGCTGCCGGGACAAGACCCCTCCTCTTAAGGAAGAGGTTGATATCATCCATTACCCGCTCTATTTCGCGAAACGTTCAAGCCGGTGGCAGAAGCAGGGAGTGGCCTTTATCGGCTTGGACGAGGAGGAGGATGCCCAGACGTTCAGCAAACGCTATTTGATTACAGCAGAACAATTTCATGATGTTGTCAAACAGGAGAATAATGGCGCGGAGCTGGAGCTGAATTTTGACGAGATCATTAGCGGGCGCTATCAAAAAGTACGCGAATCATGGTATGGAACGATTATTCATCTTGGACAGCATGATGGCATTCCAGTTTTCACGTTTACAGCTGACTGGGGGCTGAACGTCGCGTTCACGAAGCCTTCTGTGCCATACGTCTCAATGATCATCGAAGGATTGAAGACCATTGAAGGGCTGCACCATACTGACATTATAAACTATTTACTCACAAAGCCGGGGATTATCGGCGAATACACAAAGGAAGAGCTTGAGCAGCTTATGAGGTGAAGCGAGGCTCAAGCCGGTAGCAGCTGTGCGTATTGCGGATGATTTGCGCGCGGATGGTGCTTTCCGCTGTTCCGAAAAGGGCGGCGAGCTGCTGGACGACAGACTGTAGCAAAAGCGGTGTCGTCTCCTGACCGGAAAACGGCCCGTCATATCGCCATGGCCCGTCCGTTTCAATCAGTAGTTGTCGGGCTGGCACGAGGCGGGCCAGTTGCTGGTCACGCTGGCGGTAGCAGACTTCCGGGGTCAGTGAAATGTAGTAGCCGGCAGCGGCTATTTGACGGACGACAGCTGGCGGAGCCTTCAGCCAGTGAAAATGCGCTTCGGCGATGCCCTTCGTTTGCAGTAGCTGGAGCATGGGCGCCGCCTTGTCATGAACAGCATGGAGGGCGACAGGAAGCCCGTGAGCGACAGCCTCATCAAGGATCTGACTGACAAAAGCGAGGTGATCCTCAAGCCGGTCTGGCAAATTCGCCAGTTCATAATGTGGCAGGCCGATTTCTCCGATTGCCGTGATCCGCGCGCGCTCTGCTTGCAGCAGTCTTCGCCACTCCGCAAAATCTCTGGCACCGGGCAGCGGATATTCAGGATGGAATCCGATGCAGGCGTGGACAAAATCCGGGAAGCGCTGCTGCAGGGCGAGAGTCTGGTAGGAGGAGGGCAGGTCTTTGCTGACGGCAATTACGCCGGTAATGCCAGCCTCGTGCCAGCGTTCAATCTCATCATACAGATTGTGTGAGTCATAGTGGTCGAGGTGGATATGGGCATCGATCATGCGAGTTCTCCTTTTTTTAAAAGATAAGAAAGGATAAAACTTTCGGGTTCAGTCGAGAAAGGATACTACGCGTTTTTCATAAGCGGTTTTAGGGGAGAAAACTCTACTGAAATGTTTTTGTCATTCGTATAAACTCTTGCTATTTTCCGGCAGTTTAAATGGATGCTCTTTATGAATACGATCATAAAACATAATTCCATTTAGATGGTCTATTTCATGTTGAATGACAATCGAGGGATACCCACTGAGCTTTGCTTCTATTTCTTCTCCCTCTATATTAAATCCTTTCACTTTAATCCGCTCATATCTTGGAACAAACCCTTTTATCTTGCGATTAACAGAGAGACAGCCTTCTCCTTGCGGCAAATAAATCATCGACAGAGAATGACTCATTATTTTCGGATTGAGAAAGGTATATTCATGTTCTTGCCCCTTCTCATCTGTTAAATAGGCGACAAACATCCGTTTATTCAAGCCGATCTGATTCGCTGATAGACCCACACCGGCCCGAAGCTTGTATGTTTTTGCTAATTGCGGATTTTGACTGTTTTTCAAGAAGCGCATCATGCAGCCTAATGTTTCTTTATCCTCTGTGGAAGGCGGTATCCTTACATTCTCTGTTGCTTGATGGAGAATCGGGGTTCCTTCGCGCACAATATCCTTCATTGTGATCATATAATTTGAATGAAATTTATTCATAAATAAACAACTCATCTACCTTTACATGTAAAGTTTTCGCTAATTTGAATGCTACTTCCAACGTAGGATCATATTTATCATTCTCGATACAATTAATCGTTTGTCGTACGACTCCACATTCCTTCGCAAGTTGCTCTTGGGTTATCCCAAGCTGTTTTCGGATTGCTTTCAGTTTATTTTTCATGGAGATCACCTTTGTCTAAAGTATTGGACATGTTGATTGTAACAACTTCGGCAAATATGTCAATAGATTTAGACATTTCCCCAGTTCGATTGCGGTACTGATCATAAACAGAAAAAAGGCCTGAGTCGCTGCAATTGATGATTCAGCGACTCAGACAGCCTGTTAGCTTTCATGAATCAGGGCGCGTTTTTTCTGCAAAAGCCGCTGGAATTCCGTCTCCAGCTCCTCCGATGGGTCGAGGCTGAGGCGGCTGAGCACCTCGGTTATTTTTTGCTCGATGACGAGCAGGTCGTCGGCGTCGGATGTGGCTGGCGGTTTCTCCTGTGCCTCCCGATACTCCTGGTAGCTCCCATCAAAAGCGGTAATCGTACGATTCTCGATAACGAGCAGGCGGGTGGCAATATTGGCGACAAATTGCCGGTCGTGCGAGACGAAAATGACGGTCCCGCTGAATTCCTGTAACAGGCTTTCGAGCGCTTCAACCGACGCAATATCGAGAAAATTCGTCGGCTCATCCAGAATGAGTGCCTGACAGCCGCTTGCCAGCAGTTTGGCAAGGGCGACTTTCACCCGTTCGCCGCCGCTCAAGACGGAGACCGGCTTCAGGACGTCCTCGCGAAAGAAGAGGAGGCGGGCGAGCATCGTCCTGATGAACGACTCCTCATAGGGGGAGTTCTCGCTGACATTGGCTAAGATCGTTTGCCCAGTGTCGAGCGTCGACAAGTTTTGACTGAAATAGCCGACGCGGATTGCAGGGGAAATCGTAATGCCATCGCTCCCGTTGATGATTTTTTTGACGAGTGTCGTTTTGCCGCTTCCGTTGGCGCCGAGGATCGCCAGCTTATCGCCGCCACGGACGTAAAAGCTCGTCTTGTTCCAAAGAGTCCTGCCGCCAACGACACCCTCGACCTGTTCAGCGCGGATGATGATTTGCTTTTTGAGCGCCGGTTCATCCGCGGCCTGCATCCGGATTGCCGGCAGATCCTTCACCTTTTCCACCTTTTCGAGCTGGTCAATTCGTGTTTCGATCGCTTTGGCGTTTTGCTGAAGCTTTTTCTGCTTTTTGGCGAAATACGGCTTGGCGCCGATGATGCTTGCCTCGGAGGCGCTGACCCGCTTCGGCTTTTTCGTGGCGCGGGCTGCCTTGCGTTCTTTCTCCTTCAACGCTTCTTCCAGCTGCCGCTTCTTTTTCTGATATTGCTCATAAGCCTGCTGCTGGCTGCGGCGCTGAAGCTCCTTCTGCGCGGCGTAATCTGAATAGCCGCCTTTGTATTCTGCCAGTTTGCCATCTTCAATTTCCCATATTTTCGTACAGAGAGCGTCGAGAAAGGCACGGTCATGGGAAACGAGAATGAAGGCTCCCTGCCATTCACGCAGGATTGATTCAATCCATTCAATATGGGCGGTATCGAGATTTGTCGTTGGTTCATCGGCGAGCAGCAGGGCGGGTGCGGCGGCCACCGCTTCCTGGATGTAAGCCTGGGTGACTTCGCCGCCGCTTTTATGCGTGTTCGTGTTTTTAAGCTGGGGCAGGAGCCGTCTTGTTGCCCTTGCTTTGATCTCCCCGGCATCAGGCCGGCGTTCACCGGCAAGCGCGTGTAGTAACGTTGTCTTGCCGCTGCCGTTTCGTCCGACAAGGCCGATTCGGTCTCCGGCCTCTATCTGTAACCGTTCTATGTCAAGTAAAAGGCGGTCCTTCGCGTATAGCTTTATCTTTTGCGCCTCGATCAAATGCATATTTTCATCTCCTTTGCTATCGGTTCGGGAGACAAAAAAGTCTCCCATCTGCTGAACAGAATAGGAGACAGCCCGGTATACGGGTACAGCCAGCGAAACACGGGCATGAATCCATACCCGGTTTTCGGCCTGAGAGCCCATGTGCTGAAGCGAATCCTATTCTGAAAACAGCGTTGCGAAGACGGAAAAAAGCAGACTGCTCCTACTACTTATTCCTGTCTCCCAATACCTTGTTTTCGATAAAATAGGATTAAAACTTCATTGTCGTAGGCTCACCCTTTCGTTTGTGTTAGGTTTTACTTTAAAGAAGATTGAGGCCGCTGTCAACCCGCTGTACGACAGACAGAGAAGCGTATGGTAAACTAAAGCTATAAATGAAAATGATTATCAAAATCAATCAAGAGGTGAGCGCACGATGAACATGGACGACCTCCTGAACCGTTTGCCACATATGTATGTCAGGCTGGCCAAAATGTTTCATGTAAAGGAGATCAACGATTGGCAGCTTAAGCCCCGCCTTGTCCATCGATTGACGATGTGCTGTCCGGTGGCTGGAAAAGCATTGCTGCATATCAATAAAATGACCTACCATGCAGAGCCGGGAAAGGTCTACTTTATCAAGCCAGGAACGATGGTTGCCGCTGAAGGGTCGGCTGACAGTCAGGCTGAATATTATTTGCTGCCTTTTGCTATGCAGGAGGTGCACAATGATCACGAGGCGCTGGGTGATGCTGATCAAGAAGAGCAAGCCTTTCCTTTTCAGGAAGAAGTGATGATCCAATGTTTGCCGCAAATCATCCATCTGCTCGAACAAATCAAGCAATGGCATCAAGAGAAAAAGCGATTGGCTACTATGCGCAAAAATATTCTTTTTCAAGAAGTACTATGGACGATCGCCGAAGACCAGCTTCAGTCCTTTTATTTGGGGAGGACAGAGTATAGCGTGACGCAGGTCATGCACTATATGAAACAGCACTATATGGAAGAGTTGAAAATGAACGCATTGGCGCAAATGGCTGGCCTGAGTACATCTAATTTTTCGAGGGAGTTTAAGAAGGTCGCCGGACAGAGACCGATTGATTATTTGACCAAGCTGCGGATCAACCGGGCGAAGGAGCTGCTTGTTTTAAGCAATCATCGTCTAAAAACAATTGCGAAAAGCGTCGGCTATCAGGATGAGCTTTATTTTAGCCGTGTCTTTAAAAAAATTGTCGGAGTAACGCCGACAGTTTATGTGCACAAACACCGGACGAAGATCGCTACGTTGAATGTCTCGTTCAGTGATTATTTGCTTGCGCTTGGTGTCAAGCCAGTCGCGACGACGGCCTATGATAAGCCCGACAATATTAACGGCTATCCGCCGCATATCGCCGAGCAGTTGAAGGGGACGAAGATTGTTGGTGCACTGTATACACCAAGCAAAACGGCGATAGTAAAAGCGGAGCCTGATTTGATTTTAACGGATAATCGGCGCATTCATCGTGGCTGCACGGACCGTTACACGGAAATTGCCCCTACTGCTTCCTTTTGGGATGATGATTGGAAGCGGCTGCTGAAGCGGCTTGCTATGCTAATCGGCAAGGAGGAAGAAGCGAGAAGCTGGCTGGCTGACTATGAGCAACAGGCGGCCGCAGCCCGGAGGAAGCTTCATCCAATTTTAGCCGCGGGGGAGTCGGTGCTGCTCATCCGCATTATTCAGGAGGAGATTCGTGTATATGGTGGAAAACGCCAGCTTGGAGCTGTACTCTATAAGGATTTAGGACTCGCCATGCCGAACGAAATCAGCCCCGAAGACCATTTTATTACAGTGAATAGCGACGAGCTAGCTCATTATCAGGCAGCGCATATCATTTTGCTGGCAGGTCAGGATAAGGCGGCGGAAAGAAAGCTGACTGAGCTGGGCCAAAGCAATTGGTGGAGGGAACTGCCAGCGGTTAAGCAAGCTCAGGTGTATGAATTGGAGGACCGCTTTAATTCTCACGCGCCGCTGGTCAATTCGGAGGCATTAGACCAAATTGTTGAACGAATGACGGCGATAAAAAGGATCGATGATAAATTTGTCCATGATATTTGATGATTCTTTCCATTGTCGTGGGAGAAACGCTTCGTTACACTTTAATTGATAATTATTATCATTTTCAATTAAATCATGGAGGGATAGTCATGATACATGTAAAAAAGACAATGATGGCGCTTGGACTGGCTGTTTTGTTTTTATTGGTAGTAGCTGCGTGTGGAACGGAACAACATGAGGGGACGGCAAAACAGCCAAACACTGACCCGGGGGAAACAGTGGGCGAGGGAGCTAAACAGCCGGAGATTGACGAAACAGCGAAAACGATTGTCCATCATATGGGGGAAACGATCGTTGAAGGAGAGCCAAAGCAGATTGCTTCTCTCTTTCCACGCTTTACTGATTTCCTGCTCGCGCTTGAGATAACGCCGATCGCTGTATCGACAGCTGGACCGGATGCTGAGGAATTTACGTGGTACTATGCCGATCAGCTTGAAGGGACGACGAGTGTCGGTTGGTTTACCGAGCCGAACTTTGAGGCGCTTTTACAGGCCGAGCCGGATTTAATTTTAGGGCTGCCAAACCTTGATCAAGTTTATAGCAGTCTTGAGAAAATTGCCCCAACGATTTTATTAGATGTCGTGGAAACGGAAGAGGGGATCAAGGATTGGCGCCAAACGTTTATCGAAACAGCGGGGATTATCGGCGAGGAGGAAAAAGCCGAACAGGTCATTGCCTCATATGATCAGCAGGTGGAAGAAGCGAAACAGGAGATTGAACGGGCTATCGGTCAGGAGTCGGTGATGTTTTTACGAGTGACTGATAAAGAGCTGCGTTATTACGGTCAGAAAAACTTCGATGTGCTTTATGGCGATTTAGCTCTGCAGCCACCTGTTGATTTTCCGGGTAATGAAGATACATTTGCTCCTATTTCGCTTGAAATTTTGCCGGAGATTGATCCCGATCATATTTTTCTGTTAAGTGATCAAGAAGAGAATCTTGAATTAGTGGAAGGAAACAGCATTTGGGAAAACTTAACGGCGGTGCGGGAAGGGAATGTATATCAGGTTGACTATGAGCTGTGGTTTCAAGGTTTTGGTCCGATTGGCAGCTCGTTGATCGTTGAAGATGCCGTCGAAAAGCTGACAAAATAATCGGTGGAAGGGATAAATAAAATGGAGTATGCTGTCAACGAAAAGCGGGCGCCACGGCCTGAAGAAATAGCGAGATTCACAACTGTCAGCGACGTCCGTTTATCACCGGATGGAAAGCAGGTCGCGTACGTCGAAGGAACAATGGCAAAACGAGAAGGAGTGGCTGGAAGCCGCATCATGATCGCTGATGCAGAAGGACAGAAACAGCCGCAGCTTTTGGGCGATGGACCAGCCAAGGAGCCGCGATGGTCGCGCGATGGCAACTTGTTAGCGTTTATTACGTGTACTCCCGCGGTTTCCTTAACGATCATCAATCAACTGACGAACAAGAGAACGGACATCGCCATTCCGCAGGAGGCGCAGCGGCTCGAGTGGTCCCCTGACGGACGATTCCTCAGCTTTTTATCCCGTCAGCCGGCTGCAGAAGCAACAGGTTCAACGATTGATGTTGCTGGCTCTGCTGTCTCCGAAGTGCGGTTGCACCTTTACTGCCTGCAAAGCGGCCGCTTGGTGAGCAAAACAATCGCCCGCCATTCAATATCTAGCTATACGTGGTCCCCCGACAGCAGGCAGCTCGCCGTTACGGCTGTCGCGTCTGCTGAGCCGAACGCAGAGAAATTGTATGTGCTGACGCTGAATGAAAGTCAGCAGCGTTTTCTTGCGACGGTTTCTGATATGACGATCCAGTTTGCTTGGTCCCCGGATGGGCAGACCATTGTCTGGTGTGGCCGTGAGCACACAGCGGGAATAGGGCAAATCCAACTCTTCCGGCTCGAAGCAGACCCGGTTATCACTATGCCGTTTTGTGCCGATTTTCCAGGCAGTATCAAATGGATCGGCTTTTTACGTGATGGCCGGCTCGTTTTTGCCGCGCTCAAGCAGTTTCGCGTAGGGATTTATGTGGTTCGGCTCGATGGCGGCAGGGTCGAGACGCTAGTGGACCCTTTCCAGTTAGATTCCGGTTCACTTGGGAGCGGAAGTTTCTCGCAGTTTACCGTCTCAGTAAGCGAGGATGGACAGCGCTATGCAACGACCTGTTCAGGGCCGGCCGAACCCGGAAATGTTGTTACCGGAAGCTGGAATGTAAGCCCGCAACGAATTACCGATTATAATAGCGACGTTAAAAGCATGACGCTGGGAGAGGTGGAGGAGTTAAGCTGGATGGCGCCGGATGGTCTCGATATTCACGGGCTATTGATTAAGCCGGTTGATTATGTAGAGGGGCGGAGCTATCCATTAGTTGTTGAAATTCACGGAGGACCGCGCCGTTCCTGGTGGAATACGTGCTATCTCGGCCATTCCTGGGCTCAGCTCCTGGCCAATCAAGGGTATCTAGTGCTGTTACCGAACCCGAGGGGCAGCAGCGGCAGGGGAGCGGAATTTGTCCGGGCAAACAGCTGTGATTTAGGCGGAGCAGATTTAGCGGATGTCCTCACTGGTGTCGATGATATGATAGCGCGCGGATATGCCGATCCGGAGCAGTTGGGAATCGCCGGCTGGAGCTATGGAGGCTTTTTGGCAGCTTGGGCGATTACGCAAACAAAACGTTTTAAGGCGGCGGTGATCGGCGCTTCCATCGTGAACTGGATTAGCTGGCAAGGACAGTCGGCTATGGCGCGACAGTGGGCATCTATTCACTGGGGCAATCGGCTGATCGCTTATCAAAACCCGGAAAGGCTGATCAAGCGTTCTCCGATACACTTTGTTCAAAATGTGCAAACTCCAAGCCTGCTGTTGCATGGTGAACAGGATCAGAAAATTCCTGCTGCTCAGGCGGATGAATTTTATGCCGCGTTGAAAGCATTGAACGTTCCGGTTGACTATGTGAAATATCAAGGGGAAGGACACGTTCTTACGGAAGAGGCTCACCAGATTGATGGGATGAAGCGGGTTGTCGGCTGGTTTAAGCGTTACCTTCGGTGAGCCAGATGTTCTTCTCTTTCTCTTCTTCGCTTGTTAGGATGAGCAGGCTGCGGCATACTAGAAGTATGAACAACGCGAGCAAAGGATGAGCCGGATGGTGGAGAAAGTGTTGATCGTAGAAGGAACGAATGACAGGAAACGGGTAAAGCGGGTGTTAAATGAGCCGGTAGATGTGATTTGCACGTATGGTACATTGAGCGTCACAAAGCTTGAGGATTTAATTTTGCCGATTGAAGACAAGGATGTCTACAAACGAGCAGGTGCTGCGGGTTTATTCCTCCCATAATCGCTGCAGTGGCCGGGTCCTTCGCCGCTTCTGCCTGGTCTTCCGGAGAAGCGCCGTCGAGCAATTGGCTGATAAGAGAACAGAGCATCTCAACATGCCCGATTTCTTCAGTGCCGATATCCATCAGCATATCCTTGTATTTCTCCTCGCCACGGCAATTAAAGCCTTGGAAAAGATATTGCATCATGACGGTCATTTCACCGAACTGACCGCCGAGCACCTCCTGAATTTGCCGGGCCAGCATCGGATCCGGACCTTCCACTTTCACTTCAAATTGCAGTTCTTTTTGATGTCGAAACATAAGAATAAGCCTCCTTCACTGTTGTCGGTTTTGCAGGTTAAAGAGGGTTTTGACTGCAGTCAGTTGTCCTCCTGTAAGACATGTTGCTGAGCCGGCATGTCTTCTGCTTTCTTTTGTTACCCGACTTGGTAAAGGTGAAACAAATTCTTGCAAAACAAGTCAAACGACCCATTTGATCGCTGGACTATGGTAGAACATAAATCACAGCATGATTCAACATCAGGCTGCTCTTGTTACGAGCCCGCTTTATAGAACGAATGAATGAAGTTGTAAAAGAGCGTCTCCGTTGGCAGCAGCTCGCGGTCAACGGGTGTCACGACGCCGATCGTACGCGGGATTGAGGGATCGACAATCGGGATTTTTACGGTTGAGCGCGGGACGTTGTCGAGCATCGTAACTTCCGGGATGAGCGAAATGCCAAGTCCGGCCGAGGCCAGTCCCTTTAACGCATCGACATCATCTCCTTCAAAGGCGACGGTCGGTTCAAAGCCTTCTTTCACGCAGGCGGAAACGATCATATCGCGAAAAACGAGCCCTTTTGACAGCAAAATTAATGGCTCGCCTTCAAGCTGATGCAGGCGGATCGCCGAGCGGCCGGCGAGCGGGTGAGTGATCGGCACGAGGGCCACGATGTTTTCCGTAAACAAAATTGAGCCGTTGACGCGCGTATCTTCAGTCGGTACGGGACCAACTAAACCCATATTAAAATCGCCATTCATCACTTCCTCAATGACAGTGCGATAGCTGCTCTGCTTCAGCTGGAATTTTGTATCGGGGTACTGCTTGCGGAAAGCCGAAATCACCATCGGCAGCATATAGGCAGCCAAGCTGATTGGAAAGGCGATCCGCACCGTCCCTTTTTCCGGCTCGAGCTCTTCGGCAATCTCCCGCTTGGCCTGCTCAATCAGCCTCATCGCATTGCTCATCCGCGCATAAAACATCCGTCCCGTCGGCGTTAACCGCAGACGTCTTCCTTGCCGGACAAACAGCTTTACGCCCAGTTCCTCTTCCAGATTGGCGATTTGCCGGCTGATCGCCGACTGAGCGACAAGCAGACTTTCAGCTGCCTCTGTCATATGTTCAAGCTTGGCAACTTCCATAAAATAAAGAATCTGTCTAAACTCCACCGCGACCTCTCCTTCAATTAATCTCATAATGAGATTGATTTCATCTTTTATTTATATTGTTACGATTATTGTAACAGTATAAAATGAAATTAAAATAAAAATATTCGGAAATCAAAATTAAATATAGATAAAAAAGAAAAAGTCGGAGAGAAGGGGATTCCTTAAGATGAATGTGACGAAAGAGAATGAGACTAAGCAAGTAGAGCTTGCAAAAAATTATGTTGAAAAAGTATTTTCAAAAGTGGAACGGCAAAATGGCCATGAAAGTGAGTATCTTCAGGCGGTGAAAGAAGTATTTGACTCACTGGTCCCGGTTCTTGCTGACGAACCGCGTTATATCGAGGAAAATGTGTTAGAGCGGATCGTAGAACCGGAACGGGTTATTATGTTTCGCGTCCCGTGGGTGGATGACCAAGGGCAGGTGCAGGTCAACCGCGGCTACCGCGTTCAGTTTAATAGCGCATTAGGGCCTTATAAAGGCGGGCTTCGTTTTCATCCTTCCGTTAACCTAAGTATTATTAAGTTTTTAGGGTTTGAACAGATTTTCAAAAACTCGCTTACAGGACAGGCGATCGGGGGAGGAAAAGGGGGATCCGACTTTGACCCGAAAGGAAAGTCAGACCGCGAAATTATGCGGTTCACGCAAAGCTTCATGACTGAGCTTTCCAGACATATTGGCACCGATATTGACGTGCCGGCCGGCGATATCGGCGTTGGCGCGCGGGAAATCGGCTTTATGTTCGGCCAATATAAAAAGCTTCAGGGCGGCTTTGAAGCCGGCGTGCTGACTGGGAAAGCGGTCAGTTATGGCGGCAGCTTGGCTAGACCGGAAGCGACAGGCTATGGCGCGGTTTACTTTGTGGAAGAAATGATGAAGCATCACGGACTTGATTTTGCAGGACGTACCGTAGTGGTATCGGGGTCGGGCAATGTTTCGATTTACGCGATTGAGAAAGCGACCGAACTTGGAGCGAAGGTAGTCGCCTGCAGCGACTCAAATGGTTACATTTATGATCCGGACGGTATTGATCTTCAGACCGTTAAACGTCTGAAGGAAGTCGAAGGAAAGCGGATCAAGGAATACGTCGACAGTCATCCTGGCGCTTTCTATACAGAAGGCTGTGAAGGAATCTGGACATTGCCGTGTGAAATCGCGTTGCCATGCGCGACGCAAAATGAAATTGATGAAGCGGCCGCGACGCAGCTTGTAGCGAACGGTGTAATTGCTGTCGGTGAGGGAGCGAATATGCCTTCCACTCTTGAAGCAATCAGCGTTTTCCATCAGAATCAAGTACTGTTTGCTCCGGCAAAAGCAGCCAATGCCGGTGGAGTGGCTGTCTCTGCCTTGGAAATGGCGCAGAATAGCGCCCGGATGTCCTGGACATTTGAAGAGGTTGATCAGCAGCTGAAGAAAATTATGATTGATATTTACCACAACAGTGTGGCTGCGGCGACGAAGTATGGAGAGCCGCGCAATCTTGTGTTAGGAGCCAACATCTGTGGCTTCGTGAAAGTAGCCGATGCGATGTTAGCGCAGGGTGTTGTGTAAAGAACGCGTAATCAAAGCAATGGGAAAGCCTGGAGAGAAGCGAATCTCTTCTCTCCAGGTGACTAACAAGCAAAGCGATTGGTCATGAACGACTTTTTGAACACGATTCTTTCGCGACGACATAAATGTGAACATGAGACTAAATTAAATAGACTGATTATTCTGACAAAAAAGAGGTGATAAATGATGAAACAAAACTGGGATGAATGGCAGGAGAAGGTTGTCAATGAGGAATATGTAAAGCCCGAGTTGCTCGAAGAAAAGATCAAACGCAAAAACAAAGAAGCAAAGCAAAGACAACTCGCCTATTTCCAAATGAAGGTCAAGACAATCGCGAGTAAATGAAGGATTGAAGAAACTCCCTTACATGATGGTAGGGGAGTTTTTGTGTGAGTAGAAGTAATCAGGGAACGGCGCTTGATTTCTGATGCGAAGAGTGTTACGTAGAAGGGGAGGGCGCTTAATTACCTGCCTCGCCGGACTACAGTTTCTTAAAGTGAAGAAGGAAGTCGACTTCCCACGTTACAGTTAAGAAAAGCGCGCTTGTCTCTAGCGGCAGCAATCCGCCTGACTGTCATTTACCGGGAGGGTGACCCGGCAGACGCCGGTTTCCGGCAAATCAAGCTCGACCTGTCTTGCGGCGCTGGTATCACCGCAAAGGTAGGCGGTGATCGAGCGGATTTGTTCATAGCCGGTTGCCATTAAGAAAGTCGGGGCACGTCCGTAGCTTTTCATGCCGGCGATATAAAAATGTTCCTCCGGCTGCTTTAGTTCCAGCTCCCCGTGAGGTCGAACCGTTCCGCAGCTGTGCAAGTTCGGATCAATGAGCGGAGCGAGTGCTTCGACGCTTTCCGTCACCGAATCAATGCTTAGCCGGAGTTCGCGCAGAAAGGAAAAATCAGGCCGGCTGCCGGCGTTGACGATGATTTCATCGATCGATTGAACCGTTGTCGACTGCTCGTCTATTTGAGCGTGGATTGTCACTGTCCCATTCTCCTTTTTCAGCTCTTGAATAGAGCAGGAAGTTTTGACGTCGATCAGGCCGGAGTCAACAAGCTGGTGGATGCGGGTGCCGAGCTCGCCACGGGCCTGCAAAGCATCCTTTTCTTCGCCTCCGTATGCCTGCTCAATCTGCTGCTTGCGCATCAGCCAAATGATGTCGGTCGCTGGTGCGGATTCCTTTAATTTGGCGAGGTCGAGCAGGGTATTTAAGGCAGAATGACCGCTTCCGACGACGGCAATTCGTTTGCCGCGGTAACGCTTTTCGTTTTTGCCGGAAATATCGGGAATTCCGTAAGTGAGATGAGCGGAAAGGCTGCGTTCCTCCTTCGTCCAGACTTGATCGGCATAAGCGGGATTTGGCTGTCCCCAGGTGCCGGTGGCGTCGATGACGGCCTTTGCGTGGTGACGTTCTGTCTGACCTTTATTATTTTCGGTATAGATTACAAAAGGGGTTTGATGGCGCTTCGCATTTTTCATTTTATCGCTGTTTTGTTTGCTGATTGCCGTTACCCGTGTATTCAAGAATAGATATGGCTTGATTTCAGGCAGGTCGGCGAGAGGTCGCAAATAGTGCTCCACAAGCTCTTTGCCAAGGGGGAGAGCATCTTTGTCCGGCACGCTCCAGCCGTACCTGGAAAGCAGCTTTGCTGAAATTTTATCAATATTGTAGCGCCACGGGGAGAAGAGGCGGACATGTCCCCATTGGTGGATGTTGTGTCCGACTTGGCTGCCCGCTTCAAACATGAGAAACGGGTGCCCGCGCTCAGCTAAATGAGCGGCCGCGGCTAGCCCGACTGGTCCCGCGCCGATAATTGCTACAGGGAGGGACGGGTCTGGCTGCCTGGTTTGTTCCTCGAAGAACGGTTTTCTGATCGGCTCACAGCAGCTAGTTGTTAAAGGGATTTCAAGCTTTGTTTTCATCATAAACTCCTTATTATTTATTTGTAAAATGCAAGTATATGAGAGGGGGAGGGACGCCTGGAATGGTGCGCCTTGTCGTTGTCTTCATTGTGCTATAGCAAAGGCTGGCAGCAAACCGTCGCCTTTGCCATCGCTTCGTTTAAACGTTTGATCGAACGGAGGACGACTTCTTTTTCAAATTCATTCATATCAGAAAACACTTCTTCTAAATAAGCATTCATTCGTTCGTCGATTACTGTTGCGACATATGTTCCTTCCGCGGTAAGCGAGAGGATTGATACCCGTTTGTCGTGCGCCGAGGGTGTTTTCAGAACGAGGTTGCGCTTAATAAGTGTTTGAATTTGCCGGCTGAAGGTTGTAATGTCCATTGCCAGCGTTTCGGCAATTTGCTGCATTGATGGTTCGTGCTGTTTATCAATTTCGTACAGGATATGACTTTGAGCGAGGGAGAGATCGACGTCGCCAATGGAACAGCAATTTTTGTCGAGGAATCCAAAGCGCCTTGTCATCGTTTGGAATAATTCTCTTTTGTTTTCCATCTTGCACCTCCTATAAATGGTTATACTCTATTTATTTGTATTTTGCAAGTGT
This sequence comes from Halalkalibacter oceani, assembly GCF_040544555.1. Taxonomy (NCBI): domain Bacteria; kingdom Bacillati; phylum Bacillota; class Bacilli; order Caryophanales; family Bacillaceae; genus Halalkalibacter; species Halalkalibacter oceani. The sequence continues at coordinate 21,081 of NZ_JBEPKD010000008.1, read as the reverse complement.
TGTATACTTTAAGAATGGAACGTTTTTTTGAGAGGAGAGATACAAGTGACCATTGCGATCCGGACCATGAAGCGAGATGATTGGGAGCAGGTGAGAGCGATCTACGAGGCAGGAATTGAAACGGGAAAGGCAACCTTTGAAACGAAAGTCCCTGAGGAATATGACAACTGGCTTAAGCAAACGAATCCGGCCTGCTGTCTTGTCGCCGTGCAGGAGCAAACGATTATTGGGTGGAGCAAAGCGTCTCCTGTCTCCGAACGGCGTGTTTACGCAGGCGTCGGCGAGGTCAGTGTCTATGTCAAAGCGGAGGCGCGCGGTATCGGTATCGGTGCTCGTTTGCTGCGGGACCTGATCAATGTAACAGAAGAAAACGGCTTTTGGACATTACAGGCATCTGTTTTTCCGGAAAATGAGGCCAGTCTTCATCTACATAAAAAGAATGGTTTTCGGGAAATCGGCAGACGGGAACGAATTGCCCAGCTTAATGGGATTTGGCGGGATACAGTGCTGTTAGAGAGACGGAGCAACAAAGTCGGGCTTGGATGATGTTGTTTAGCGCAGCTATTTTTGGGTAGAGTAAGAAAGGAGTTTATCAATTGGGTTGAAAGTGAGCGAATGCTATGAGTAAAAAGGTGAATCAAAGCGAAGCAGGCGGGAATGCCTCTTCGCGCTATGGTGCGCGGAAGCTGTGGTCAGGGATTTTGTTTGGTCTTGGCCTTGTCGCGTTTTTTGATGAGGCGGTCTTTCACCAGCTGCTGCACTGGCATCACTTCTATGATAGAGCAACAACCGAAATTGGCTTAATCTCAGATGGTCTCTTTCATGCTTTCAGCTGGTTTGCGACGATCGCCGGCCTTTTTTTGTTCGCCGATTTGCGGAGAAGGAATGCCTTATCCCGCGGCACATGGTGGGGCGGCGTCCTTGTTGGCGGCGGGGGATTCCAATTATATGATGGCGTCATCCAGCATAAGTTGATGAGGATTCACCAGATCCGCTACGTCGACAATGTCATCGTTTACGATCTGATCTGGAATGTCCTGGCACTTATAATGATTGCCATCGGCCTCGTGTTGCTTCGCCGATCAAAAAGGCAGGCCACCGCAGAAAGGAAGGTTCAGTTTTGATGCCGGCTGCACATTCCCTTCATCATGGGCATGAAATGGCCGGAATTCATGTGGAGATCACCCTGCTTGCACAGCTTCTGCTTGCCTTGCCATTCGTACTTGCGCTCATTTTTTATGTCAGTGCGGTGTTCTTTACGAATCACCGTTTTAGACGCTGGCCGCTTCACCGAACCGTATTATGGATCGCCGGAGTTGGGTGCGCTTTAGTAGCGGTCATCGGTCCACTGGCGGAGAAGTCGCATCACGATTTTGCCGCGCATATGACCGGGCACCTGTTTTTAGGGATGCTCGCCCCGCTGCTGATGGTGCTGGCCGCCCCGATGACATTGGCGCTGCGATCGATGTCTGTGCCGTGGGCCCGCGCTTTATCGAGAGTGTTAAAAAGCCGTCCGGCCCGATTTGTCAGTGATCCGGTGGTGGCGACTCTGCTCAATATCGGCGGGCTGTGGCTGCTCTATACGACAAATTTGTTTAACGCGATGCATGACTCGCTATTGTTGCATCTATTTATTCATCTCCACGTCTTTATCGCCGGTTATCTGTTTACCGCGGCGATCATTTCGATCGATCCGGCCCCGCATCAGGCGAGTGTGCGATACAGGGCAGTTGTCCTGCTGCTTGCCCTGGCGGCGCATGGGATCCTGGCAAAATATTTGTATGCCTATCCCCCTGAAGGTGTACCGCCTGCCGAGGCCGAGGCAGGGGCGATGCTGATGTATTATGGTGGGGATTTGATCGACGCTGTTCTCATCTTTCTATTCTGCGCCCAGGTGTATCGCGCAACGAGACCGAGAGCAGCAGTGGTGGAATCAGCGTATTAATAGAACAGAAGATATTTATAAAAAGCCGGCCATTCGCGAAAAATGGAGTAAAGGTCGCGCCATTCAAAGAGGTCGGCATGGGCGCCGGAGACGTTTTCAATGCCGGCTTTGTGAAAAGCGAGCTTCGTCCTCGTAATGTGAAAATACTGGCTGATGACGGTGACAGACGTAAATCCTGAATCGTCCATGATAGCGTCTGTATGCTTCGCTGTTAAAAACGTATTGTTTCCAGCTGAATCTGTAAGAATTTGTTCGGCTGGGATGCCGCGGTTCATTAAATAATCTTTCATCACTTCTGCTTCGTCAAAGCCTTCTTTCCCTACTCCTCCACTGACGATAATGAAAGGAAAGTAGCCCTGCTGATAAAGGTCGGCGGCTTTGTCCAATCTCGCCTGCAGGCGATGGGCGGGTTGTCCATTATCATCGACTTTGTTTCCTAATACGACGGCAACATCGGTTTGCCGGGCATCATCCTGCAAGCCGTCAGCGATCATGATGGCGGAATGAATTATAAACCAGAGAAGCAGGACGAGCAGAAGCAATCCACTTCCTTTTATCCATCTTGTCCTTAGCATCAGTTCTCTTCTCTTTTCTCACCAGGTATGTTTTCGGCAAAGTAGTTTAACAAAAAGGATAGAAAGGTCTTCACCGCCCGCAGCGTCAGGCTGTTTGCGCGATAATAGACCCACATGCGCCGCGAAGCGACAGTTCCATCCTTAAAGTGAAGCGGCTGAAATGGGAGATGGGCGTGCTGAAGCAAAAAAAGCTTCGGTACGATAGCGTAGCCCAGTCCGGCATCGACCATCCGGACACAGGTCTCATAGCTGTCCACTTTCATGAATGCTTTCGGCTCATCGGTAAAATGCTCTCCCCACCATCGCTTGATCATATCCTCAATTGTGATCTTTGTATGATTAGGAATTTGAGAAAGATAGTCAGGCTCCTGGAAACAGATTCTCGGTTCGTCAGGGAGGGAAGCGAGCGTGATAGGCGAGCTTGAGACAATGCCGACTTCATCCTCATGCAACAGCTGCTTCTCGCCAGTCCAGGCAAAATCCCCGCGGACAATCGCCAGGTTAATATCCCCGCTCTGCAATTTCTTGAAAATTTCCGAGCTCATCCCGGAATGGATATAATATTGGATCTCTGGATGCTGGCGATGGAATTGACTTAACAGAGGAGGGAACAGCGAATTGCATACATAGCTGTTCACGCCGATACGCAGGTTTCCGGCGTTGGCCAGCTCACGCAGCTGATCCTTCGTTTCGCGCAACAGCTGGAGCTGCTTATGGGCATAGTGTATTAAGGAGCGGCCTTCAGGCGTCAAAGTCGGCGTTTTGCCTTCACGGTAAAATAAGTCAATCCCGAACTCTTCCTCAATTTGCTTGATGCGGTAGGCGAGGGCCGGCTGCGTTGTGAAGAGCCGCTTGGCTGCCTGCGTAATATTAGGCTCGTGTTCTAAATAGGTCAGCATTAAGCAATCTTTCTCGTTCATCAATCTCGTCTCCTTTTCCTCATTATAGACGAAGAGCGGAAAGGAAAGAAGAGTGGCGCCCGAAAACGTCAATGCTCGGGGGCCGCTCTTCTCATTAAAAAGCAGTGGGCGTCACTTCTCCCTTTAAAACCGGTGCGCGGGCTTACTGGTAATGAATCAAGTTGGCAATGACGACCATGATGCCGCCGAACACGATCCAGATAACGATAAGCGGCCAGGCGAAGCGGAACCATTTTTGAAAGGCGATTCCTGAGACGGCGAGTGCTCCCATTAACGTGGAGGAGGTCGGATTGATCAAATTAGTGAAGCCGTCACCGAGCTGAAACGCGAGCACCCCGGTTTGGCGCGTGACGCCGAGCAGGTCGCCGAGCGGCGTCATGATTGGCATCGTAATCGCCGCCTGACCGGAGCCTGATGTAATAAATAAATTAACGAATACTTGGAAGAGATACATTCCAAGCACCTGGAGGGAGCCTGGCATCGTATCAACGACAGTGGAAGCATAGAAAACGATTGTATCAATAATCGCGCCATCTTCCAGAACGACGATAACTGCTCTGGCCAGACCGATCATTAAAGCGCCCATCACGATACTTTTTGCTCCTTTTACAAATTCCTTCGATATTCGGCTTGGTCCGTAGCCGGAGACAAGTCCTGCCACAATCCCCATCGCTAAGAAGAGCGAGGAAATCTCAAGAATATACCATTCATGAACGGAAACACCCAAAAGCAAAACGATAATTCCAATCAGAAAGACGGAGATCGCCATCATATGTTTTCCTGTAATCGTTGAATCGATGGCGACTCCTTCGATGTCAGCTTGATTTTGTTCTGTTTCCAGCTCATAGACGAGACTGTTGCGTTGATCCTGCTTCACTTTATTTGCGTAACGAATGATGTAAAGCGACGTAATGATCAGCAGCAGGATCAGAATAATGGCGCGCAGCCACATCCCCGAAAAAAGTGGAACTTCGGCAATCGACTGGGCGACACCGACGCTGAATGGGTTGAGCAGCCCCGCGGTAAAGCCGATGTTGCTCCCTAAAATGACCATTGCCGTTCCGGTGATCGCATCGTAACCGAGCGACCGGGCGATGAGAATCCCGATCGGCACGAATACCATTGATTCCGTGCTCATTCCCATTGTAAAGCCGCCGACAGAAAACAACGCTAAAAAAGCGGGAATGACAAAGGCCGAGCGTTTCGAAAACAGCCTGGTCGTCCGGCCGGTGACTGCGTCAATCGCTCCTGTCGACATAATGATCTGGAATGTACCGCCAATAATTAAAATAAAGAAAATAATATCACTTGAATCATTAAAGCCTTCAACAATTGAAACAGGGAACAGGAGCGGATTAAATGGGGAAGCCTCGGTTTCTTCATAGCTCCCTGGTACGACGACCGTCCGCCCTGAATTGACGTCCTCGGCCCGCTCAAACTCACCTGCCGGGATCACATAAGTGAGCAGGGCGGCGAGTAAAATGATGATAACGAGCAAGACATATGTGTGGGGCATCACGAGAAGCTTTCGCAATCCGCTTCCTGCCCCGGGTTGCTTCGGTTCGGACATATTAGATTCCTCCTTTAGTGGATAAAGTCGCGGCCAGCTCTTCTTTGGCCTGCTTGGCCAATTCCGGCTGCTCAAATACGTCATAGGCTGTTAAGGCGAGCGCCGTTGCGGCTTGCAGCAAGCCCTGCATGCCTTCTTCTGACTTTGTTGCCTCCGTAAAAGCCGGCGTGTGCGTAATCGCCTCGCCAATTTTTATATAAGGATGAATCGTCGGCACGAGCTGGCTGACATTCCCGATATCCGATGAGCCGATGCCTGATTGAATATCGGAAGCATCGACTTCAACGCCGATGGCCTCTAAATTGTCCTTAAATAGATGGCTGAGCACGCGGTTGTTGATCCGTTCTGCATAGGTAAGGCCTTCCTCCATCGTGCAAGTTGCTCCGATGGCTTCGGTTGAGCTGGTAATCGCTTGATAAACGCGTTTTTTAACGAGGGCGAGCTCTTCCCGTGTTTTCGCCCGTAAGAGGAAGCTCGCTTCGCAATGATCGGGGATAATATTGGTCGCGTCTCCGCCTTTGCGAATGATTCCGTGGACGTTTGCTGATTTATGCAAGGCAGGCAACAGCTGTTTGATCGCAGCGAAGCTGTGCAGCATCGCGTCGAGCGCGCTGATTCCTTGATCGGGATTGGCGGCGGCATGAGCAGACTTCCCTTTAAACGTAATATCAACATCGACGCAGGCCAGACTGCCGCGGAAAATCATTGTCTTATCGCGGGGGTGGCACATTAACGCGGCATCGGCATCGTCAAACCAGCCGTTTTCCGCCAGCAAAATTTTCCCGCCGCCTTCTTCTTCGGCCGGGGTACCGAGCACGATCAGTTTTCCGGCGATATCGCCTAACGCCTGCTTTAGCGAAACAGCGGCGCTGACAGCGGCCGTCCCAATGATGTTATGGCCGCACGCATGACCGAGCTCAGCGAGGGCGTCATACTCTGCTAAAAGGACAATCGTCGGCCCGCTTTTTGTTCCCGTCCACTCAGCATGGAAGGAAGTCGGAAGCTCGGGCAGCAGCTGACGCTTAACTGTGAAGCCCGCCTCTTCAAGCGGTTCGGTCAGCCATTGGCTCGCCTGAAACTCTTCAAAACTGAGCTCCGGATGAGCATGAATTTTTAAGGATAAATCAATCCATTTTTGTTTCGTTGCTTCGATTGTTTCCTTAATTATTATTTTTTGCGGATGCAGGTTCATCGTTGTCCCTCCTGAATTATGATAATTTTCAGTATATTGAATGATGAAATAAATGAAAAATAAAAATCTTTATGCCTGGTATAAAACTTTTTGATGTCAGGTTATATCATGAAAAAGTTGTTCCTTTCAACGGACGATAGTATATATGATAAATAACAAATAGAGAAACGATTCAATCTGAGAATGGAAATGTTTGGACGGAGCAGAGAGAGTAATTGTTGGCACGGTAATTGCATTATAAAAGGTGAAGAGAACGAAGGGGGAAGCAACTATGAAAAAAGAACAAACGATATCGGTGATTGGGATGCCGATGGATTTGGGACAGAAGAGGCGCGGGGTCGACATGGGGCCAAGTGCGATGAGATATGCTGGATTGATTGAGGAACTGGAGAAACTCGGTTTTAACGTTCGCGACTATGGCGATATCGCGATTGACCGACCGGGTTCCGATGATACGCAGGAACTAAGAAATATAAAGGAAGTCATTGAAGCAAGTGAGAAATTGCAGCAGCAGGTAACGGCGATTCAAGAGAAAGACAGTTTTCCGCTCATTCTCGGAGGAGATCACAGCATGAGCATCGGCTCGATCGCCGGGATTAGTAAGCGCTATAAAAACCTCGGTGTCATTTGGTACGATGCTCATCCTGATATGAATACAGCTGAAACGTCGCCATCCGGCAACATTCACGGGATGCCGCTCGCCGTCAATTTAGGCGTCGGCCACCCGAAGCTGACAACGATTGGCGGCTATGCGCCAAAGCTGAAGCCGGAGAACGTCGTCATTATCGGCGCGCGCGATATTGATGAAGGAGAGCGTGAAATGATTAAAAGGCTGGGGATAAAAGTCTTTACGATGCACGAGGTCGACCGTCTCGGCATGCAGCGGGTAATGGAAGATACGATCACCTACCTGGCGGAAAAAACAGACGGCGTTCATCTCAGTCTCGACCTCGACGGGCTTGACCCGCAGGAAGCGCCGGGTGTCGGGACCCCTGTACTTGGAGGACTGACCTACCGCGAAAGCCATCTTGCTTTGGAAATGCTGGCCGAAGCAGAGCTGATCACCTCAGCCGAATTCGTCGAAGTAAACCCGATCCTCGATGTCAAAAACCACACAGCCGACGTAGCCGTCGCCCTCATCACCTCCCTACTAGGCAAAAAACTATTGTAGGGGCTGGGCCAAAGCCCAGCCCCTAAGCAATGAGCGTAACCGCCACGATCTTTTAAAGTCCGGTGTGAGTGGATTTTTCACAACGGACGTGTGGCGAGTGAAGCCATTGCCCAGCCTTGGAATCTTTTTGACTGCGTTCCGAACAGCGTGTGGAGCCGGCGCAATGTTTTAAAGGCAGAAGGAAAGTGGTTTTCTTTCCTTCTGACCGCGCGCCGGGCGGAGTCGCTACGGGTTTTAAAAGCCTCAAGAGGAGCGGGTTTCTCCTCTTGAGGCGAGTAGCGAACGAAGCCATTGCCATTTTGACTCAGTTCGATTCGGCTTTGCCGTCAGATTTTCCTCATAAACTGTTCTATTTCCACGTCCTTTGAATAGTGTTAGTATCGAGAGATTAACGAGGACGGGGGTTCGTTATATGCAATTTTATTACGGAAATCAAATGCCGCTGCGTGTTCTTGATGAGGCGGAGTTTTGGAAGCATCAGGAGGAAGAGCATACGGTTGTCATTAGGGAGCTTGTAGGAAATCTCGAACAGGAATATGTAAACGCCTTAAAGGAATGGGAGGGTGCCTTTGCGGAAACGCATCACCGTGTCATAAGATATATCGAAACGGTCAACCGTTCAAAAGGACAAGTTTCTCAGGCACTCTACCAGGATATTATGCAGCTTACGGCCTTTTGCTTAGAGCAAAGCAATGAATTTATTAATCTCTGCCGGACAATTATGGAAGAAAGTCGACCCGTCAGTGCCAATCCGACAGCGAAAGTTGTGTTAAACCATATTATTGTAGAATCCGAATATTTTATTGGCGTGGCGCAAACGATCCTTTATCAATAAGAGCGTTATCCCAGTTGTACCAGGAGCCAACCTAAATTCAGAAAGCCGCATTGTTCAGTGGAGCAATGCGGCTTTCTCATGGGAATTAAAGCAACTCAGCCTTATGGAATATGTAATTATTGCTAAAAAGTATGTTTATTTACCAGATTTTTATCCCCATACAGGAAATGGTTATAAAATAAAACATATTGAGGAGATTTGACCATGAAAGTCTTATCAAAAGCTGCAAAAGTGGCCTTGCATATTAATTTTTAAAAGGAGGAACAGAATGAACCGTCTCTATCTCTTAGTAGCATTAGGTCTTCTATTGACTGGTTGTGGTACACAGGCTGAAAGTCAACAATCAACGGAGGAATTGATGGAAGGCTCTGGAGAAAAGGTTGGAAAGCTAGATTTCATTCCCGACGACCTTCCTGATTCAGTAGAAACAGTCAGAGTGAGTCAAATGAGTTTGCAAAAGTATTATGATTCATTAACAGAGCTTTATGCTGATACTAACGTGATAGCGGAAGTGGAGATTACAGGTGTTGAAAAAGAAGTGGAGTCTGAAGATACTACTTATTACAATGCAAGAGTGCTAGACGTTTTAAAAGGAGAGCTTTCCACGAAAGAAATCCAGGTTAATCAGGTTGGAATCATGGAAGAAGATGAAGGCAGTGGAGAAGTGTATGTTCTACGTGACAATCCACTAATGGAAAGCAAGGAAAGATATATTTTGTTTCTCGATCCGCATCCTTCTCAGAAAAATGTTTATTCCATAACCGGTGAATATCATGGGAAATTTGCAGTGGTAAATGAACAAGTTCATTCGGTTGAGAATCCCTTTTCTCCTGAAGAATCTTCTGTAAGCCTTAACGCTTTTGATCCGGAAAAAAGCCGCTCCGTTAAAGGGATGGCGGTTGATGAGTTTAAACAGATCATTCAGGAATTAGAATAATACGGTTTTTCCCTTTGGAAATCAAATAGAGTGGAGAGGAAAATGGACATCATACTGGAAATATTGAAGCAGGATGACGCAAAGAAATTATATGAATTTGAGCTTGAAAACAGAGCGTATTTTGAAAAAATGGTACCGGACCGCGGGGAGGATTACTATCATTTCGACACCTTTCAAATAAGGCACAACGCATTATTGGAAGAGCAAAGAAAAGGACAGGCTATCTATTATTTAATAAAGAACAAAAACGGTTTAATTATTGGCCGGATGAACATAGTAGATATCGATTTATCTCGTCAATTGGGCTTTATCGGCTATCGGGTGGGAGAAGCGTATACAGGAAAAGGAATTGCTAGTCGAGCCGTCCAGCTGTTACTAAGCATAATTGACAGGCAATCCATTACACAAATTTCCGCGAAGACGACGACTGATAACATCGCTTCCCAAAGGGTGCTCGAGAAAAACGGATTTGAGTACATCTCGACAAGTAATCAGGAATTTAACATGAATGGGAAAAGCGTAAAGTTTATCTATTATAAGTGGACGGTGTAAGGCTTTTGAAACGTCAGGTATGGCCGCGGCAACACAAAGTCGGCGCAACTATCAAGCCTGAGACAGAAGGGAACCCGACCTTTTGCTCAGGCTCTTTATCATCTCGTTATTTATCCTTTCCTCCCCGCTACATTCAGCCGTTTCATCCGGTATTGCAGCGTTTGGCGGCTTAGCCCCAGCTCCTGCGCTGTATTCGTGATGTGTCCGTGATGGCGCTCAAGCGCCTTCTGAATATAGAGCTTTTCGGCCTCAGCCAAGTAATCTTTCAGAGGACGCGCCTGATAAGCGTGTTCCTCTTGGAGGGCGGGGAGGGGGTGATTTGGCGGAGTGAGCTGGGTCCGGTGTCGGAAGTGATACGGGAGGTGAATCCAGCTGATCCGTTCTTCGCCGATGAGTAAATTCATCGCACCTTCAATGACATGCTCCAGCTCACGGACATTCCCCGGCCAGTCGTACTGGAGAAACAGTTCGGCAACGTCCTCGTCCAATCCTTTGACCTCCATTTGAAAGATGACATTGTATTTATGAATAAAATGGTCAGCCAGCAGCAGAATGTCCTCTCGGCGCTCGCGTAATGGCGGTATAAACAAAGAAACGACGCCGAGACGGTAGTATAAATCCTTGCGCAGCCGGTTGGCCGCTATCGCTTCAACAGGGTCTTCATTGATCGTCGACAAAATCCGGACATTGACCTTTCGATCGACGGTATCGCCGATCCGGCGAATGGATTTCTCCTGAATCGCCCGCAGCAGCTTTGCCTGCAGGAGTGGGCTGAGCGAGTTAATTTCATCAAGAAGCAATGTTCCACCCTCGGCTTGTTCAAACAGGCCCGGCCGTTCGGCCGCCCCGGTAAAGGCGCCTTTTTTCGTGCCGAAAAGCAGTCCTTCTATTAACGTCTCGGGCATTGCCGCACAATTTTGTGAAATAAAAGGAGCCTGCTGGCGGTCGCTGCCATTGTGAATGCTCTGGGCGAACAGCTCCTTGCCGGTGCCCGTCTCGCCGACGATTAAGACGGACGAAAGCGTGCGCGTCGCCCGTTTGGCATTCTCGATGACCTCCGTCATGACCGGGCTTTTGCCGATCAGGCTGTCAAACGTAAAGCGGGTTCCGCGACTTTTTTCGGCTTGCTGCTGGCGGATTAATTGCTCGAGCTTCGTCACGTCTTTGGCGATTTCAACGGCGCCCATCACAGCACCGTTGCGGTAGACGGGAAATGTATGGTTGATCGTATTAATTTCTTTCCCCTTGTTTGTGAAATACGTTTGCTTGACGTTGCGAATTTCCTTTTTTGAATGAAGGGCATCAAGTAATGTGCTTCGCTGGCCTTCCTCGAACAGAAAGACATCGAGAAAATCCTTTTCCAACACCTCCTCCTTGGAAAGCGACTCAATCTCCATCATTTTTTCATTATAAATAATCGTTTTGCCGGCTTCGTTAATGACGTGGATGCCGACATCAATCTCATTGATCAGCTGCTCATATATCATAATTTGCTTCAAGTAATCATCTATTTTTAAAGAATCCATTTTTAAAGCCCTCCTGCTGCTTTCCTCCAGTCTAAAAAGAAAATGTGAAAATAGCAAATATCCTTTTCGCTGCAAATAGGAAGTAAGAAGAAAATAGACAAAAAATTTTTCGATAAGGCAAAAAAATTATTGTTTGCGACAAAAAAATTGGCACTTATCACTGAATGAGGTGAGAGATGCTGAAGAAACGTTTGGCATAAGACTTGCAAATAAATGATGTGGGATTGAAAAAGGAGGAGATTGGGTGAGAACACCAGAGATTATTCAGCGAACAGAACAGCTTGGGGCGCGGAACTACCATCCGCTGCCGATTGTCATTTCAGAAGCGAAGGGGGTTTGGGTGAAAGATCCGGAAGGAAACCGCTACCTAGATATGTTGAGTGCCTATTCGGCTGTCAATCAGGGCCACTGCCATCCGGCGATTATTGGCGCCTTGAAGCGCCAGGCGGAGAAGGTGACGTTGACGTCACGCGCCTTTCACCATGACCAGCTTGCCCCTTTCTATGAAAAGGTTTCGCGGCTGACAAAGAAAAATATGCTGCTGCCGATGAATACCGGAGCGGAGGCCGTCGAGACAGCGATTAAAGCGGCGCGACGCTGGGCGTATGACAAGAAAGGAGTGCCGGATAACTGCGCGGAAATCATCGTCTGTGAAGACAATTTCCACGGCCGGACGATGGCGGCGGTCTCGCTTTCCTCTCATGAGGACTACCAGCGCGGCTTTGGACCGCTGCTGCCGGGGATTAAAGTGATCCCTTACGGCGATTTGGACGCATTAAAGCAGGCGATTACCGCTCATACCGCCGCATTTCTACTTGAACCGATTCAGGGGGAAGCGGGGATCCGGATGCCACCGGCCGGTTTTCTAAAGGAGGCAGCTGCCTTGTGCCGGCAGGAAAATGTGCTGTTTATCGCTGATGAAATTCAATCAGGGCTTGGCCGCAGCGGGAAAATGTTCGCCTCTGACTGGGAGAACGTCGTCCCCGATATGTATATTCTCGGCAAGGCGCTCGGCGGCGGGGTCTTTCCGATATCAGTTGTTGCTGCTGACCGCGCGATTTTAGAGGTGTTTGAGCCGGGCTCACACGGCTCGACCTTCGGCGGCAATCCGCTGGCCTGCGCTGTTGCTGTTGCCGCGCTTGATGTGATGGAGACAGAGCAGCTCGTCCAGCGCTCTCTTGAACAGGGGGACTATTTGCAGCAGCAATTAAAAGAGCTGAAGCAGCCTTTCATTAAGGAGGTTCGCGGACGGGGGCTGTTCATCGGCGTCGAGCTTGATCGGGCAGCCCGCCCGTATTGTGAGCGTTTGATGGAAGAGGGCATTCTCTGCAAGGAAACGCATGACAATGTGATTCGTTTCGCGCCGCCGCTAATTATTACGAGGGAAGAGCTTGATTGGGCGATGACCCGGATTAAAAAGGTGCTTTCTGCATAACCGGATGCGTATGACAATGAAAAGGAGAGATGATCATGCTACAAGCATACAGCCATGAACCATTTACGGATTTTGCGATTGAGGAAAACCGCAGCGCCTTTGCCGCTGCCTTACAAAAGGTCGAAGCGCAGCTTGGTGCCGACTACCCGCTTGTGATTGGAGGGAAACGGCTAATGACAGCGGAGACGATCACATCGTGCAATCCGGCGAATAAGTCCGAGGTGATCGGGGTCGTCGCCAAAGCAGGCAAGGAGCAAGCAGAACAGGCGATGGAGGCAGCAGATGCCGCCTTTCAAAGCTGGAGAAAGGTCAGCCCGGAAGAGCGGGCCAATCTATTGATCCGGGCGGCGGCGATCGTAAGACGACGGAAGCATGAATTTTCCGCCTGGCTTGTAAAAGAGGCCGGAAAGCCGTGGAAGGAAGCCGATGCCGATACTGCGGAGGCGATTGATTTCATGGAATATTACGGGCGACAAATGATTGCCTTAAAGGACGGGAAGCCGGTAAATAGCCGGGCCGGGGAGCATAACCGTTATCTCTATACACCAACGGGGGTCTGCCTGACGATTTCTCCGTGGAATTTCGCTTTTGCGATCATGGCCGGGACAACGGTAGCGCCGCTCGTAACAGGAAACACCGTCCTGTTGAAGCCGGCGAGCGCGACTCCGGTCGTCGCCTATAAGTTTGTCGAAGTGCTGGAAGAGGCCGGCCTGCCTCCGGGCGTCGTGAACTTCGTGCCCGGCAGCGGCAGTGAAATCGGCGACTATCTTGTTGACCACCCGAAAACGACTCTGATTACGTTTACCGGCTCACGTGATGTAGGGGTCCGGCTTTATGAACGCGCCGCCGCTGTTCAGCCGGGGCAGCAGCATTTAAAGCGGGTGATTGTCGAGATGGGCGGCAAGGATACAGTCGTTGTCGATAAGGAAGCTGATTTAGAGCTGGCGGCGCAGGCGATCGTCACCTCGGCCTTCGGCTTCTCCGGTCAGAAATGCTCGGCCGGGTCGCGCGCTGTTGTCGATCAGGCGGTTTATGATGAAGTTCTTGAGCGTGTCGTCGCATTGACGAAGGCGCTGTCCGTCGGAGAGCCAACTACGGCCGACGTCTATATGGGACCGGTGATCGATCAGGCGGCATATACGAAAATTATGGAATATATTGAAATTGGCAAGCAGGAAGCCCGTCTTGTCGCCGGAGGAAGCGGTGATAATGCGGACGGCTTTTTTATCGAGCCGACGGTGTTCGCTGATGCCGACCCAAAAGCGCGCATTATGCAGGAGGAAATCTTTGGCCCTGTGCTTGCCTTCAGCAAAGCGCGTGACTTCGAGGAGGCGCTGGACATTGCCAACAACACAGAATACGGCTTAACAGGCGCGGTGATCACGACAAATCGCGAGCGGATTGAGCAGGCGAAGCGTGACTTTCACGTCGGCAATCTTTACTTTAACCGTAATTGCACCGGGGCAATTGTCGGCTATCATCCGTTCGGCGGCTTTAAGATGTCGGGAACGGATTCAAAAGCGGGCGGCCCTGACTATCTCATTCTTCACATGCAGGCGAAAACCATTTCCGAAATGTATTAAACAGGCGGGGAGGGGATGCGGATGGTCGTCGACAAACTATCAAGGCACTTCTTTATCGCGTTATCAAAAAACAAGCTCCTGACGAAGGGTGCGCGGAGATGGGGTCTGCGGCTCGGTGCCTCGCAAGTCGTGGCCGGCACTACGATTGAAAGTGTCGTTCAAACGGTGCGAACACTGAATGAACAGGGACTCGTCTGTACGGTCGATCACTTGGGCGAATTCGTATCGACAAAGGAGGAGGCGCGCGCTGCGGCGGAGGTGTGCATTCAAACGCTCGAGGCGCTGGATGACGCCGGCGTCGATAGTCAGCTTTCCGTGAAATTGACCCAGCTCGGCTTAGACATTGACCAGGAGCTCTGCCTGCATCATATGAAGCGGATCGTCCGTGCCGCCGAGGCAAAGCGGAATTTTGTCCAAATTGATATGGAGGATTATTCGCGCCGGGAAGCGACGTTGGAAATTCTTGCCCGGCTGCGGGAATCGCATGAAAATGTCGGAACGGCGATTCAGGCTTATTTACATTGCGCCGCTGATGATCTGCGGAAGCTCGAAGGCGTGCCGCTCCGTCTCGTCAAAGGAGCCTACAAAGAGCCGAAGTCGGTTGCGTATCAGCAGAAAAGCGAGATCGATGACAACTTTTTCCGGATCATTAAGCAGCATCTCGATAGTGGCAGCTACACGGCGATTGCGAGTCATGATCATCGGATGATTAAAAAGGTAAAGGACTATTGCCGCGAGCAGCGCATTCCAAGATCGCAATACGAATTTCAAATGCTGTACGGCTTCCGTCCCGGCCTGCAAAGGGAAATTGCCGCTCAGGGCTACCGGATGCGCGTCTATGTTCCATATGGGGAAGACTGGTATGGCTACTTTATGCGACGGTTAGCTGAGCGGCCGCAAAATGTCGCCTTTGCCTTAAGAGGGCTTTTTAAAAAATAAAATGTTGTTGGGCGGTATTCAGCAATGGCGGCCGCGGCCCGGGACAAATGGTCGGAAGTGACCTTTTGTTCCGGGCTTTTTGGATCGTGGCACAGACACCGCTTTTCACGGGGTTGCGTTTCCAGTTATTGTTGTGAATACTAGAGAAGAATAGAAAGATAGAGCATATAAGGTGGGAGAGAATATGTACCATGCGGAGACATGGAGAGAAAAAATCGGCCTGTTTTTGACAATCTTATGGCCAATTGTTGTTACACAAGTAAGCTTTTTCGCGATGAAGCTAATCGACACGATGATGGCTGGGCGTGTCGGAGCAGTTGATTTGGCCGGGGTGGCGATTGGTGCCAGTCTGTGGATGCCGATTTTTACCGGGATGAATGGAATTTTGCTTGCGGTAACGCCGATTGTCGCCCAATTGATTGGCAGCAACGAGCGCCACCGGATTGTCGATTCTGTCCGTCAAGCTCTTTATGTCGCGCTTATGCTGGCGATTGCCGTCGCCGGCGTGGGTGCGCTAGTTCTTGAGCCGGTGCTTGCGTTTATGAAGCTTGAACCGAATGTCGCCTACATTTCCTATCATTATTTAGCCGGATTGGCGCTCGGGATTATTCCGCTGTTTTGCACGAATGTGCTGCGTTATTTTTTCGATGCGCAAGGCTATACGCGCATTACAATGGTTATTACCGTGCTGGCCCTGCCCTGTAATGCAGTGCTGAATTACGGTTTGATTTTTGGTCATTTCGGCCTGCCGGCACTTGGTGGAATCGGCGCGGGATACGCCACAGCGATTACCTATTGGATCATGTTTGTGATTAGTGTCACGATGACATTCCGGATCAGGGTGCTGAGACAGTACCGCTTGTTTCAGCAATGGGTGAAGCCCTCGCTGCGTGCCTGGAAAGAACAGCTGCGGATTGGGGTGCCGATGGGGCTGTCGATCTTTTTTGAAGCGAGCATCTTTTCAGTCGTGACCTTGATGATGGGGCGGATGTTCGCGACGGTGACGGTGGCGGCACATCAAATCGCTTTTAACTTTACGTCGTTGATTTTCATGATTCCGCTAAGCATTTCAATGGCGCTGACGATTGTCGTCGGCTTCTCGGTAGGCGCTGGTAATTTGCAGGCTGCCAAACAGTATGGCAAGCTCGGGGTATTGAGCGGCATTGGCATCCTGGGCATCAGCGCGTTGTTTCTTTACTTTTTGCGTGAGCCGATTGCCTATCTTTATACAACTGAGCGGGAAGTTGTTCTCATGGCGAGTCAGTTTTTTATTTTTGCGATTTTTTATCAAATTTCTGATGCGGCTCAATCTGGTCTTCAAGGGGTGCTGCGCGGCTATAAGGATGTGAAGCTACCCTTTGTGACGGCCTTCATTTCCTACTGGCTTATCGGCATTCCGTCCGGCTATCTATTAGCCTCCGCGACAGCGCTCGGGCCATTTGGCTTCTGGATCGGGATCACATTAGGCTTAACGTGCGCCGCGCTTGGCTTTTTCCTGCGGCTGAGAGTCGTACAGCGACGGGTAAGGGAGCAATTAGAATAGCAAAAGAGAAGAGCCTGAAACAAAAGGTGAATAAATACCTTTGTTTCAGGCTCTTCTGTGTTAGCAAATTATTCTTTTAAATCTTCGATCGAATCAATGTCCATGTAGGCAGGGACAACGAGTCCGATTTTCGCGCCTTCTAGGTTGGTTCCAAGATCGATGACATCGTCCTGGTAATCTTCAAAGTAAGCGCCGTGTGTCGCCGGCAGCCAGGCAGCAACCATCGCGTCCGCTTCGCCATTGGCGATGGCAGCCCACATATAACCGCCTTCCATCGGGCTGATTTCTACGTTATAGCCGATTCCCTCCAATACTTTTGCGATCATGTTCGTAGAGGCAATTTCAGAATCCCAGGCTACGAGAGCAAGGACAATGGTTTCACCGTCAACAGAATCAACTCCGTCGGTCCATTCTGCTACTTTATCCGGATTGTTTTCGACCCACTCGGCGGCTGCTTCTTCCGGATCCTGTCCTTCGTTAATCGCGACCATGATTTCACCCATGTCGTCTTCTGTCCAATGGAAGTTGTCGAGCACTTGATAAGCTTCCGGCATATCTTCCTCTAAACCAAGCCGTGCCATTGTATGAATGTTTTCGGCATCACCGAACACACCCTTTGGATCGTCTAAATATTTTAAGTCATACTTAGAAAATTTCCAATGCGGATTCCAGCCTGTGACAACGATCGCTTCTTCGTTGCTGATCGCTTCATTCAGAGCGCTTGTCATCGCGGCATCCGAGCTTGCCTGCAATTCGTACTCATCAAGCTCGTATTCTTCTATTGCATTTTGAGCTGCAGCCATAACGCCTGCGCCGGCATCAATTCCGGTAATTGTGTAGTTCAAAGCTTCCCCGACTGCTGCGGTTTCTTCAGCGGAGTCTTGCCCGTTTTCGTCCGCTCCGTCTGACGTCGTATCCTCATTTGAGGAGCCGCAGCCCGCCAATGTCAATGAAAAGGCGACCCCGATTGCCAGGCTGATATGTTTCCAGTTTTTCTTCATAAATGAACCTCTCCTTTTTTATTTAAATGTAGTCTATCTCCCGCTATTTGCTTCAACGGGCGGTAAGGCGTCCGTCTGAAAAAGACGTTAGAAGCCTTACCGCCCGTCGAATGGCGGCAGGCGTTCCGCTCGTTACGCGCTTTTGCGCTTGTCGCGGTTAAAGCTTTGGGTGATCCGGTCTAAAATAATCGCGAGTATGACGATCGCCAGTCCGGCTTCAAAGCCGTTTCCGACATTATTTTGTCCGACCGCATAATAAACCTGCTGACCGAGCCCCTTCGCCCCGATCATTGCGGCAATGACGACCATTGAAAGGGCGAGCATAATGCTTTGGTTGACTCCGGCCATGATCGTTCCTTTTGCCATTGGCAGCTCAACTTTGAACAAACGCTGGGAGCCGGTTGAACCGAATGCATCAGCGGCTTCTACCAATTCAGTCGAAACCTGGCGTATCCCGAGGTTTGTTAACCGCACAGTTGGCGGCATCGCAAAAATAACGGAAGCGACAACACCAGGTACCATTCCAATCCCAAAGAAGGCGACAGCAGGGATTAAATAGACGAAGGCCGGCATCGTTTGCATCAAATCGAGAATCGGCTTAAGCAGACTGGCGACAATTTCACTTTTCGCCATCCAAATGCCGAGCGGGATTCCGACAATGACAGAAATCAGAGAGCTTGTTAAGACGAGGGAAAGAGTTTGAATCATATCGTCCCAATAACCGAGGTTATAAATAAGAAATAGTCCGATAATCGAAAAAATCGTTAACCCTGCCTTGCGATTGCTCGTGAAAAATGTGATTACCCCGATAATCAGGATCAACAGCCACGCGGGCGGCAGCTCCAGCACGAGCACGAGGAAATCAACAATGCTTTCAATCGTCGTCCGGATCGACTGGAAGAAAACCGAGGCATTTTTCAGCCATTCAACAAACGCGTCAATCCAATCAGCTAGTGGAAGTTGTGGAATAGAACTCATCAAAATCAACCTCACTTCCTGCAAGAGCACCAAGCACGGCGCCTCTAATAATAATTCCTTTCAGCTTTCCTTCGTCCACTACGGCAAGGGGGACAGAGCTTACCGCTAACTGATCAAGCAATTCACTTAACGGAGTATCGAGCTGAACGCGCGGAATATCTTCGACAATGATGCTGTCGACGCTGTTTTTCTGCTGTTTAATCAGCTCCGACACTTGACTGGCATGAATGATCCCAAGCAGTTCTTTGTTGCGCTTCGTAACGAAGATGCTTGATAAGCCGCGATCCTTCATCCGTTGCAGGGCGACACGCGGCCCTTCTTTTTCCGGATAAAGCACTTCGGGTTTAATCATCACATGTTCAGCAGTGAGCACTTTGGCCCGGTCAACGTCTTCTATAAATTTCTCGACGTAATGATTTTTCGGGTTTGTTAAGATGTCCTCCGGTGTCCCGATCTGGACGATCGCCCCGTCTCTCATAATCATGATCCGATCGCCGATGCGCAACGCTTCATCAAGATCATGGGTAATAAAGATGATCGTTTTTTGCATTTTGACTTGAAGGTCGAGCAGTTCGTCCTGCATATCCTTGCGGATGAGGGGGTCCAGTGCGGAAAAGGCTTCATCCATTAACAGCACGTCGGGATCATTGGCCAGAGCGCGGGCGAGACCGACGCGTTGCTGCATGCCGCCGGATAGCTCGTTCGGATATTTCTCTTCGTAGCCCTCGAGTCCGACTAGTTTTAATGCCTCAAGCGCTTTCTCTTGGCGCTGCTGCTTCGGGATCCCCTGGACTTCAAGCCCGTATTCAACATTGGACACGACTGAGCGGAAAGGAAATAAGCCGAATTTTTGAAAGACCATGCCGATTTTTTGCCGGCGGACATTTCGTAATGTTTTATCGTCCATCTTGGCGAGGTCGACCCCATCAAACCAGACGCTTCCCGCCGAAGGCTCAATCAGCCGGTTTAATAAACGGACGAGTGTCGACTTTCCGCTGCCTGACAGTCCCATAATGACAAAAATTTCACCGCTTTGAACGTCAAAGTTCGCCTGGTTGACTCCGACAGTCATCCCGGTTTCTTTTAGAATCTCATCCTTGCTTTTTTTCTGAGCGAGAAGTTCTAAAGCGCGCTTTGGTTTTTTGCCAAAAATTTTTGTCAAATTCTCTACTTTAATTTTTGACACTACATACACCTCTTTGTAATATTCCTGTAACAATATGACTGACTATCTAACTATACGGCTTAATTTATTTTCGGGCAATCCGTATATTCTGTTTATTTCGTTTATATACTATGTACAGTTTAAACTGTACATAGTATATACGGTTGATCCTTATATTTCCTTTGATATGCGCCAGCATCATCGCTAAAAGGCTACTTCCATTCGGGTCTCACATTTGTTAGACTTTTAACTAACTCTATGTAGAAAACAAAGAAAGGAACCAGACAGCAGATGTTAGAGAACAAAGAGGATGAGTGGCAGAGGCTGGAAGAAGCTAGAGAACGGTTCATTCATGAACTTTCGAAAAACATCTATTTATACGGAATTTCTGAATCGGTTGGTCGCTTATACGGAACTGTTCTTTTTGCCGAGTCGCCAATGACCCTTGATCAAATGAGCCAGGAGCTCAAAATGAGCAAAACGAGTATGAGCACAGGAATAAGAGCGCTATTAGAAGCGAACATGGTTGAACGAGTCTGGCAAAAAGGGGTTCGAAAGGATTTATATGAAACTGAAAATGATTGGTACAAATCGTTTTCCACGGTTTTTGTGAAGCGCTGGCGAACATCAGTTGATAACAATTTAAAGGCAGTCTATAAATTAAGAAGCACATTGGCGGAATTAAGTGGTACCGAGGACGAAACATTGCAAAAAACGATCGAAACCGATACCGCAAAGCTCGATCACGCCCAACGGTATTATGAATGGCTCCAAGAAGTCATCGCCTTATTCGAAAGCGAAGAAATCTTCAAAATCATACCGAAAAAATAGAAGGGGGTATGCCCAAAGGCTGGTCTTTGCCTTTGGGCATACCCCCGAAGCGGCAGGTGGAGTCTGCACAATGATTTCAAAACGAAGCAGGGAAGTGAACTTCTTCCCTGCTTCGTTAGTGCAGAACGGAACGGCCGCCCTAGAGTGCGAAGCCGCCACGATCTTTTAAAATCCCGTTGTGAGCGGGTTTCTCACAACGGGATTGTGGCGAGCGAGGCCAAGGCCAAAGGCTGGTCTTTGCCTTTGGGCATACCCCCGAAGCGGCAGGTGGAGTCTGCACAATGGTTTAAAACGAAGCAGGGAAGTGAACTTCTTCCCTGCTTCGTTAGTGCAGAACGGAACGGCCGCCCTAGAGTGCGAAGCCGCCACGATCTTTTAAAATC